>VBKO01000086.1 GCA_005888115.1 Deltaproteobacteria bacterium | reverse complement strand
TCGACCCCATGGAGGGCCGGGGAAGGCGGGGACGGCGCGCAGCGAGCTTGTGCTCGCTGCATACCCGGGAGCCAGGAAACCTGCCTGGCGGCGAGAGCAGCGAATCCGCCTCTTCGCGAGAAAGAGGGGAGCTCAGGTGTCGCGCGCCTTCGCCGCCCTCGGGCGGTCCATCCGTTTCGCCCCGTCCGCCCTGACGGCGCTGGCCCTCGCCGCCGCGCCGTACCACGCGCGCGCCGAGGAGCCAAGAACCGCGGCCGAGCCGGTCGACGTCTTGGTGACCGCACCGGCGGCCTCCTCGCGCGCGCCGGCTGCACAGGCCACGGTGATCCAGGCCGACCAGTTCGCCGGCGAGGTGCGCTCGGTCGCAGAGATGCTCAGCGCCTCCCCCGGAGTCTCGCTGCACGCGCTGGGCGGTCCGGGGCAGGCGACCACGCTTTCCCTGCGGGGAGCGAGCGCTGACCAGTCGCTCGTCCTCCTCGACGGGATCCCGCTCCACGGTCCCGGAGGCGGCGCGGTCGATCTGGCTACCCTTCCCGCTTCGCTGCTGGACCGGCTGGTGATCAGCCGCGGCGTGCTCGGAGCCCAGTTCGGCGCCGGCGCCCTGGGCGGAGTGGTGGAGCTGGTGCCTCGCCGGCCTCGGACGGACAGGCCGGTCGCGGATGCGCGACTGAGCGCCGGTTCCTTCGGGACCTTCGGCGCGAGCAGCAGCGCGAGCGTGCCCTGGAGCAGCGAAGGCGGCGGGCTCGTCGCGCTGCAGGTGGACCGGAGCGCGGGCGATTTCCCCTACCGCCAGCAACTGACGCCCGAGATCGCGAGCTCTCCGTACTACGAGTTCACCCGCGCGAACGCGGATTCGTGGCGCGGCTCCGCCTTGCTCCGCGGCGGCTGGCCGATCGCCGGCGAGACCGGGCTGGACGTCCTTTTCCAGGGCTCGATCGGCGAGCGCGGCCTGCCGGGCTCGGCGGCGAGCCCGACCCCGCGATCGCGCGAGGTGGACCACAGCGGGCTGCTCGGTGCGCGGTTCCGCAGCACCGCCGGCCCGACCGCGTACTCGGTGCGCGCCTGGGCGGACCTCGACCGCATCGAGCTGCGCGGCGTCTCGGCGTTCGGCGATTGCGCCGACGGTACTCCCGACTGTCCACCGTCGTTCCAGTCCGCCTCGGCGGCGAGAGGCGAGGCCGAGCTGGGAGCGCCGCTGGGCGAGCGCCAGTGGGTCCGCGGCTCGGTGACGGCGGGCATGGATCGCGCGACGGGAGACGCCACCGGCTTCCACCGCCGCGGCGTCTTCTCCGCCTCCATCTCCGACGACGTACGCCTCGGCGCCGTTTCGCTCTTCCCCGCGCTGCGCATCGACGTGGTGGGAAAGGACGCCGGGCTGAGCCCCGCGATCGCCACCACCGTCCGGCCGTGGAGCGCGCCGATCGAGGTACGCGCCGGCGCCGGACTGTCCTTCCGCGCTCCGACCTTCAGCGAGCTGTACCTGCGGCAAGGCGGCCTCGCCCCGAACACCGAGCTCGCCCCCGAGCATGGGCGGTCCATCGACGTGGGAGTCGCCTACCGATCCGCGAAGGTGACCGTTTCCGCCGGCGCGTTCGCCTCCTGGTACCGGGACCTCATCGTCTATGAGTCGTTCCCGCCTGCCGCGGTGAAGCCGTTCAACGTCGGATCCGCCCGGATCAGCGGATTCGAGCTGCAGGCGGTGGCGGCGCTGCCGTACGGCCTCACCGCCGAGCTCGCTTACACCGCCCTGCAGGCGACCAACATCCGCCCCGGCACCCTCGAGGGCCACTCCCTTCCGTACCGGCCTCCTCACCGGTTGTTCGTCCGCGTCGCCCAGCACGCGGAGCGATTCGAATCGTACGCGGAGGCGAACGCGACGGCCTCCATGCCGCGCAACCAGTTCGACACCGCCTTCCTGCCCGCTCAGCTCGTGGTGAACGCCGGCGCGGGTGCGCGCATCGCCGGAACCCTGTGGATCGACGTCGAGGCGAAGAACCTGCTCGACGACCGCACGATGCAGGACCTGTTCCAGTACCCCCTCCCCGGGCTTTCCCTCGCCGTGATCGCCCGGGCCCGACTCTGAAGGAGCCGCCATGCACCGCACCCGAATCGTTCTCTTGCTGTTGTTGTTTGCCTGCGGCAAGGGGAATCCCCCGCCGAAGCCGCTCGAGCACATCGCGCTGCCTTCCGGCGCGCTGCTCGACCCATACGATGCCAGCAAGCCCGGCGAGGCCCGGCCGCTCTACACGGCGCAGCTCGGCGGGCGGGTGTACGCATCGCTGGGCAACTTGAATCCCAGCACCTTCTCGCCGGCCGGCCCGGGATTCCTCGCCAGCATCGACCCGCTCACCGGGCAGGTAGACGCGATCAACCTGGGCGGGACCGATCGGCACCAGTGCACGAATCCCGGCGTGGTCCGCCAGGACTCCCAGAAGCTGTACGTCGCGTGCGCGGGCGACTTCAGCGGCACTACCCCAGGCCGCGGCGTGTTCGAGATCGATCCCGCCACCAAGGCAGTGACCCGTGGGCTCGTGACGGGCACAGGGTACGTGCCGAGCGGCGTCGCGGTCACCGCCACCAAGATCTGGGTGGGCGACAACGCGACGCCTCAGCTCATCAGCATCGATCGAACCAGCTTCGCCGCTGCCGACGGGGCGGACGCGGCCCATCCCCCGATCCCGGTTCCCTGCCCTACGACGGGGAAAGTCGGGTTCGTTCCGTACGTGGGCATCGTGAATGGCGACCTGTATGCTCTGTGCGCCACCGCCGAAGCCGGCCTGCTCGCCCGGTTCAACGCTCAGACCGGCGCCGCCAAGGGTTCGGTCGCCGTCGGCGCGCAGCCCACCGAGTTCACCGCGACCGGGGACGGCCGCATCGCGGTGGTGAACTCGATCGAGAACACGATGACGCTCGTCACGCCCGGCGCGACCCTGAGCGCTCAGCTCGCTCTCACCTTCAACAGCGCCACCGCCACCCTGCAGGACGTCAAGGCGCGCGGTCAATTCGTCTACACGGTCGCCTCGGGCGACAACACCGTGCAAAAGATCGACCTCGCGGCGGCCGGAGGACCGAAGGTCGTCGCGGAGGCGAGCACGCTGCCGGGTGTGAATCCATTCAATCTCGAGGCGCTGGACGATGATACGGTGGTGGTCGTGAACTGGGTGACGAGCGACGTGGTGGCGCCGAAGCTGATGACGGTGCAGTGACGCGCCTGTTCGCGCTGCTGCTCGCCGCCGCGCTCACGCGGCAGCACTTGGGGCCGCCCGTGCCCGAGCCGGTGCGGCGGGTGGTGTCGCTGGCGCCGTCGTTGAGCGAGATCGTGCTCGCGCTCGGCGCCGGCGATCGGCTGGTCGGCGTCACGCGCTTCGACGACGACGCCCGCGCGGCGAAGCTGCCCCGCGTCGGTGGATACAACGACCCGGAACCGGAGACGGTGCTCGGGCTGCATCCCGACCTGGTGCTGGCCCAGCCGGCGCCGGAGAACCGCGGGCCGGTCGAGACCCTGGCGCGCATCGGCATCCCGGTGGAGGCGTTCGCGCTCGGCACTGTGTCGGAGGTGGAAGACGCGATGGAGCAGATCGGCGCGCTTCTCGGCGTGCCGGAGCGCGGGCGCGCCCTGCGCGACGAGCTGGAGCATCACCGCGCCCGCGTCCGCGCCACCGCGCCGCGAGGTCCGCGCCCGCGGGCGCTGCTCGTCTTCGGGCTGGATCCACTGGTCGTTGCCGGTCCGAGCGGGTTCGCCGGCGAGCTGCTCCGCGACACCGGGGCCGTCAACGCGGCGGGCGACGCCGAACGGCCGTTCGCGCGCATGTCGGTCGAGGCGGCGGTGCGCGCGCAGCCCGACGTGGTGGTCATCTGCGGATTCGAGCCGCCGCAGGGCCGTCCGGCCATTCCCGGCCTTCCCCGCGCGCGCATCGAGAGGCTGCGATCCAGCGCCCTGCTCCACCCCGGGCCACGCCTCGCCGAGGGCCTGGACGACCTGGTCGCGGCGCTGCGCGGGAAGCGGGCGCCGTGAGGCGCTCCGCGGCGGTGCGCGCCGCGATCGCCTTGCTCGCGCTCGCGCCGCTCGTCGCCGTCGCGGTGGGGGTCGGCCTCTCGCTGGGCGCGGGCACCCTGTCCTTGGGCGCCGCGCTCCGCGGAGTCGAGCCGGACGCCACGGTCTTGTTCCGCCTGCGCATTCCCCGGGTGGTGCTCGCCGCCATCGTCGGCGCCGGGCTCTCCGTCGCGGGCGTGGCCCTGCAGGCGCTCCTGCGCAATCCGCTTGCCGATCCGTTCGTGTTCGGCCTCTCGGGCGGAGCGGCGATCGGCGCGGCCCTCTCCGTCGCGATCACCGGCACCGCGCTCGGCGCCGCCGGCGTCTCGGCCGCGGGCTGGATTGGCCTCCTGCCGACGCAATTCGCAGCCGTCCTCGGGTCCCTTGCCGCCGCAGTGCTGGTCTTTACCCTGGGCCGCGCGCGAGGCCGCCTGCACCCGGAGCGCGCCTTGCTCGTCGGCGTGGTGTTCAACTCATTCGCCTCGGCCCTGGTCATCGCGCTCGAAGCGGTGCTCGCTCCGGAGAAGACCCAGGCGGTCCTGCTCTGGCTGGCAGGCACCTTGGGATACGAGCCCGAGCCGGTCCTCGTCGCCGCCGGCGCGGTGGTGCTGGTCGCGGCCGCCATCCTCACGGCGCTCGCCGGGCGTCTGAACCTGCTCGCGCTCGGCGACGAAGGCGCGGCCGCGCTGGGCGTCGACGTGGAGTGGACGCGCTTGTTGTCGTTCTTCGCCGCCAGCGCAGCCGTCGGCGCAGCCGTCGCGCTCACCGGTCTGGTCGGCTTCGTCGGCCTCGTCGTGCCCCACGCGGTCCGGCTGGTCGCCGGGCCCGACCATCGGGTCGTACTGCCCGCCTCCGCGCTCGGCGGCGCCGCCTTCCTGGTGCTGGCGGACGCCGTCGCGCGCGTTCTCTTCCGGGGCCTGGGGACCGAGCCTCCGGTGGGCGCCGTCACGGCGCTGCTCGGCGCGCCGCTGTTCGTCCTGCTCTTGCGGAGGCGCACTTGACCGCTCCGCTGCTCGCGATCGACTCCGTCCGCTACCGCCACGCCGCGCACGTGCCGGAGGCCGTCGCGGGAGTCTCGCTGCGGGTCGATCCAGGCGAGGTGGTGGGCCTCATCGGGCCCAACGCCGCGGGCAAGAGCACGCTGGCACGGATCGCCTGCGGGCTGCTCCGCCCCGCAACTGGAACGGTACGGTTGCGCGGCGACGACGCCTTCGCGCTCGCGCGCCGCGAACGCGCCCGCCGCGTCGCCTTCCTCTCCCAGGAGGAGCCGGCCGACCTCCCCTTCACGGCGCGCGAAGTGGCGCTGATGGGCCGCGCGCCGCATCTCGGGCTGTGGGCGCTGGAAGCCCCCGGCGATCGCGCGCTGGCCGTGGCCGCGCTGGCGGAAGCGGACGCGCTCGACCTGGCCGACCGCCCGGTGGCCCAACTCTCCGGAGGCGAGCGCCAACGTGTCTTCCTCGCGCGCGCGTTCGCGCAGGACGCCGCGCTCCTGGTCCTGGACGAGCCGACCGCCGCGCTCGATCTGGCGCACCAGGTGCTGCTGGTGACGGCGGTGCGAAAGCGTGCGCGGAAGGGCCGCGGCGCGCTCCTCGTCCTGCACGACCTGGCGCTGGCGGGGGCCGCCTGCGATCGACTGGTGCTGCTGCGCGGTGGTCGGCTGCTCGCCGAGGGCGGCCCGCAGGACGTCCTCCGGCCCGAGGTGCTCGGCGAGGCCTACGGGACACAGGTGGACGTGGTGCCCGATCCCGCCACGGGCCAGCCGCTGGTCGCCCCGCGCATCCCGCGTTGAGGCTCACTCCAGGTACACGGTAATCCCCGCCATGAGCATCTGGTCGAATCCCTGGCCGTTCAGGCGACGGCGAAGCACGACTTGCGCGCCGCCCTTCTCGGTGAGGAGCCCGATCCCGGCCGACAGCCACCACAAGTCGTTCGTCGCATCCCAGGTGGCGCCGCCGCGCAGCGCGACCGCATCGCCGACCAGAAGCTCCAGCCCGCCGGCGCCGCGGTGCTTGATGTTCTTGAGATCCGAGAGGTCCGCCTTGTAGTCGAAGGCGACGTGCCAATCCCTGTCGGTCCCCCACGCGATCCCGACCGTGCTCGTCAGCGGGAAGGTCGGGATCGAGCTGGTAGAGAAGTTCTGCAGCACCACCGCGTAGGCGAAGTTGCCCCGCCTCACCAAAAGGCCCGCGTCCTGGGCGAAACTGCGCACCGGCCCGTCGGGAGTGGCGAATCGGTAGTACTTGGTCTCGCCGCCGATGAAGTAGTTGCCGCCCGCGGCGTACGAATAGGCGAGCGCGCCGTACCAGCCTTCACCGCGCCCCTCGGGCTGACCGCTGCCCCAGCGCGAGAACAGGAACCCCGTCCCGATCGCGGAGCTGGTCGTGTCCACGATGCTCGCCATCAGTGCTTGCGCGGGGAAGCGCGAGTCGAGCAATCCGTCGATCTCCAGGTGGTACCTGCGCTGCTGCGAGATCCCGGCTGGGTTCACGGTGATCGCGTCGTTGGCGGTCGAGATGGCCGCGTGCGCGCCACCCATCGCGGTCGCCCGGGGCAGGTCCACGAAGGCGGGCCACGGTGCGCCAGGATCCTTCACGCTGTTGTCGGCGCGCGCGGCCGCCGCCACGGCGAGCAGCGCGGCTATGAACG
Source organism: Deltaproteobacteria bacterium (assembly GCA_005888115.1). GTDB lineage: Bacteria > Myxococcota > Myxococcia > Myxococcales > 40CM-4-68-19 > VBKO01. The sequence goes on along the minus strand of VBKO01000086.1, from coordinate 6,133 downwards.
CACGCATCCGCGGCGCAGTGTACTGCCGGCAGCGGCGAGGAGCCCGAAAACGACTCGCGCCGGAGCCCCGCTGTCGGGCCGATGCGCTAAACAAAGGACCTGCGATCGAGGAGGAACACGGTGCGGTTTGGGGCGCCCGATGCTACCTTCGCGGCCCCGCGGAGGTGCGATGAATCATCCCTTGCGCAAGGTCGTGGTCCCGGCCGCCGGCCTGGGTACCCGGTTCCTGCCCGCCACCAAGGCGATCCCCAAGGAGATGCTGCCGATCGTCGACACGCCGACCATCCAGCTCATCGTCGAGGAGGCGCTTTCGGCGGGAGCGCAGGAGGTGGTGCTGGTCAACGGGCGCGGGAAGGGCGCCATCGAGGACCACTTCGACCGCGCATACGAGCTGGAGGACCAGCTGCAGCGCAAGGGGAAGAAGGAGCTGTTCGAAGAGGTGCGGCGGATCAGCGACTCGGTGCGTCTGGTCAGCGTGCGCCAGAAGGAGCCACTCGGGCTCGGGCACGCCGTGCTTGCCGCGCGGCACGCGGTGGGCACCGAATGGTTCGGCGTGCTTCTCGGCGACGACGTGGTCGACGCGGACGAACCGGCCATCGGGCAGCTCGTCCGGTTCGCCCGGAAGACGGGGAAGGCGGCGGTGGCGCTGATGCCCGTGCCCGAGACGCAGGTGCACCTCTACGGAGTGGCGGCGGGCCGCGCGATCGAGGGGGGACACGTCGAGGTGGATCGCATCGTCGAAAAACCGCCCCGCGACCGTGCCCCGTCGACTCTCGCCGTCGTCGGGCGCTACGTGCTGCCGCCCGACGTCTTCGACATCCTCGCCAACCTGCCGGCCGGCGCGGGCGGGGAGATCCAGCTCACCGATGCGCTCGCCGTGCTCGCCCAGCAGAAGCGGCTCCTGGGGGTCCGCATCCAGGGAGTGCGCCACGACGCGGGCGACCGGCTCGGGTACGTGCAGGCGAACGTCGCCTACGCGCTCAAGCGTCCCGACCTGCGTGAACCGCTGCTCGCCTGGCTCCGCGAGGTGGTGAAATGAACCCGGTCGGCGACCGGGGCGGCAGGGCGCGCGGACTGCGCGTTTTCTCCCTTTCGCTCCTGGCCGGAGCGCTCGCCGCGGGAGCGCCCGCGCTGGCCTACATCCCGGCGGCCTCCGTGCTCTTGCGCAAGGCAGCCGCCCGCGTCAACGAGGGAAGCCGCACGAGGGACGTGACGCTCACCGGCACGCTGCAGATCGGCGACGCAGCCCCGACCCAGCGCGTGCTCGCGTTGCGCTTCCCGCTCTCCTGCCGTTTCGAGGGCGGCGCTCAGGCGCGAGGGACGGTGGCGCAGCCGCTTCCCTCCAGCGGCGCGGGAAATCCCGAGCAGGAGCTGATCGAGCTGGCCTGCCCGCTCATCGCCTATCGCGGCCTGAGGGCGGCGGATGCCGAGAGCGCGTTGCAGGCCGCCGCCACGATCATAGGCGCGGACCTCACCGCCCCGGCGGCGTACGATCGCCTGGGCGATCGCGTCGCGATCGTGGTGGGCGCGCCTCCGCGGCAGCTCGACCGGCCGCAGCTCTGGCTTTACAAGGACACGCACGCGCCCGCGCGGCTGGTCGCGCGCCGGGACGGACGTCTCGAGGATCTGCGCCTGCTCGAGTACGGAAATCCTGCCGCGGCCGAGTGGTTCCCGCGCATCCTCGAGCTGTACCGCGACGGCAAGCCGTCGGCGCGGTTCGAGGTCTTGGAGACGAAAGGCTTCCGCGAGACTTCCGAGGACGAGGACGACGACCGGGAGTAGACCGCACCCGCGGGAGCGCCCGGGTGGCGCGCCCGCCCCGGTGGACGCGCTCCTCGCGAGCGGGGCGCCGTCCGCGGGCGGCGGTACGCTCGTCGAGGTGGCGCTGCCGGTGCCGGCCAACGGGGGCGTCTTCACCTATCGGTTGCCCGCGGGGACCGTCGAGCCCGGCCGCCGCGTGCTGGTGCCGCTCGGCCGGCGCAACGCGACCGGCGTCGTGCTCGGTCTCGCCACTTCCGTCCGCGGCGAGCTGCGCGACGTCCTGCGCGTGCTCGATGATCGGCCGCTGCTCCCGCCCGACGTGCTGCATCTGGTCCGCTGGGCCGCGGCGCATTACCTGGCGCCCCTGGGACTTGCCATCCGCGGGGCGCTGCCGCCGGGCATCGACTTGCGCGAGGAGCTGCGGGCGACGCTCACCCCCGAAGGCGAGGCGCTCCTCGAGGGCGCGCGGCAACGGGACCTGCTCCCCGCTAGCCAGGAGGCCGGTACGCGGACGCGCCAATTGCTGCGCGCCGTGCGGGAAGGTCGCGCGCTGCGCCCGGCGCAGCTGCGCGCCCTCGAGAAACGTGGCCTGGTCGCGCTCAGCGCTTCCGAGGCAAGGCCGCGCATCCACGCGCCGCAGGTCGAGATCGCCGGTGCGGTCCCCGGAGCCCAGCCACCGGCCCGGTCTCCGCGGCAGGCGGAGGTCCTCGCCTGGCTCCTCGCGCGTGACCCGGCAGGCGTGCCCGTCGAAGAGCTGCTCGCTGCGTTCCCGCGCGCGCGGCCACAACTGAAGAAGCTCGCGGCCCGCCGCCTGGTTGCGCTGCGCAGTGAGCCCGCCGGAGCGGCGCGGCTCGCCGACGCCCCCTGGGGATCGGCCGTGGTGAGGGAGACGCGGGCGCAGTCCGCGGCGCTCGCCGAGCTGTGCGGCGCGCTGGATGCCCGTGCGTACGCGCCGTTCCTGCTCGACGGAGTGACCGGAAGCGGAAAGACGCACGTCTACCTGGAGGCGATCGCCCACGCGCGCTCCCAGGGAAGGGGCGCGCTGGCGCTGGTGCCGGAGATCGCGCTGACGCCGCAGCTCGCCGGACGGTTCCGCGCGCGGTTCGGAGACGACGTGGCGGTACTCCATTCGGGCCTCACCGAGCGCGAGAGACTTTCGGAGTGGCACCGCGTCCGCGCCGGCGCCGCCGGCGTGGTGGTCGGCGCGCGGAGCGCCGTCTTCGCGCCGCTCCGCGACCTGGCGATCGTCGTCGTCGACGAGGAGCACGAGCCCTCCTACAAGCAGGAGGACCGGCTCCGGTATCACGCCCGCGACCTGGCGCTGGTCAGGGCACGCGAAGCGGGCGCCGTCGCGGTGCTGGGGAGCGCGACGCCCTCGCTGGAGACGCTGCGCCGCGCGCAGGACGGCAAGCTGCGCACGCTCCGGCTCCCGGAGCGCGTCGACGGTCGCTCGCTGCCGCGGGTGGAGATCGTCGATCGGAAGACCACTCTGCGCGGCCGCGGCGATCCGGAGCTGCTCACGCCCGCCTTGTCGGAAGCGCTGCGTGAGACGGTCGCGCGCGGCGAGCAGGCCATCTTGTTCCTCAACAAGCGCGGCCACGTGCGAAGCCTGCTCTGCCGATCCTGCGGCGCGGCGCTGGGATGCCCCAACTGCTCGGTGGCGCTGGTCCTGCATCGCGAAGGCGGCACCGCGCTCCGTTGCCATCTGTGCGGGCACCAGGAGCTGCCCCGGCCCTGCGTGGCCTGCGGCAGCGACGACCTGGTCCCCCTCTCCGCCGGGACCGAGCGGGTCGAGGAGGAGCTGCGCGCTCTCTTGCCGCGGGCGCGGATCGCACGCAAATGGTGGCCAAGGGGCACGACTTTCCCGGAGTGACGCTGGTAGGCGCCCTGGATGCCGACGGCCCGCTGCACTTGCCCGACTTCCGCGCCGCGGAACGTTGCGTGCAGCTCCTCGCGCAGGTCGCGGGCCGCGCGGGCCGGGGCGAGCAGCCCGGACGGGTGTTGCTGCAGGCTTTCCGGACCGCCGAGCCGGCCGTTCTTGCCGCGGCGGCGCACGATTACGCCGCGTTCGCTCGCGACGAGCTGGCGCGGCGCGAGGCGCTCTCGTTTCCTCCGTATGCGCGGTTGTGCGCGCTGCGCCTGCAGGGGAACGTCGAGGCCCGCGTGCAGGCGGCGGCGGAGCGCCTCGCCGGGCGAGCGCGCGAGCTGCAGCGGCGCGGCGGCGACCCGGTCGAGGTGCTCGGCCCGGCGCCCGCGCCCATCGCGCGGCTGCGCGGCAAGCACCGCTTCCAGCTGCTGCTGCGGGCGCGGGACCACCGGCCGCTGCACGGGCTCTGTCGCGCCCTGGGGGAGGCGCCGCTGCCGGCGGGCGTGGAGCTGGCGGTGGACGTCGATCCGGTGGCCCTGGTCTGAGGAGCGGGCGGCCAACCGGCCCGCGCGGACACCGCGGCGGCTGCCGAATCGCGGACAGCCGGAGTGGAATCCTTGCTGCGGCGCCTCTGAACGCCGACTATATTCAGTCGCTTCTTGGAGGGACGACCGGACATGGCCCTGCGCGAGATCCTCATCTACCCCGACCCCCGCCTGAAGCAGAAGGCGAAGCCCGTGGTCGAGGTGGACGCTTCCGTCCGCAAGCTGTGCGACGACATGGCGGAGACGATGTACGAGGCGAACGGCGTCGGGCTCGCGGCGCCGCAGCTCGGCGTCCTGCAGAACGTGATCGCCGTCGACGTCGAGCAGCGCCCGTCCGCCGATGGCGAGCCGGCCAAGAAGAAGGGCGAAGGCCTCTTCTGGCTGATCAATCCCGTCATCAAGCTCGGCGAGGGCGAGTTCACCTACACCGAGGGTTGCCTCTCCATCCCGGACGAGTACGAGGAAGTGACGCGGTTCGGCCGCATCGTGGTCGAGTTCCTCGGCCGGGACGGAAAGCAGCACCGGCTGGAGGCGGGAAACAACTTGCTCTCCGTCTGCGTGCAGCACGAGATGGATCACCTGCAGGGCAAGCTGTTCGTCGACCACCTCAGCGCGCTCAAGCGCGAGCTCATCCGCCGGCGGATGAAGAAGCTCAAGACGCAGCGCGAGGCGGAACGGAAGGGCGAGGCGACCGCGCTGTAGCGGCTTGACGCAGCGCGTTGTTCAGCGGGCGCAATTGGCACGCCCGCTCTTGCTGAAGATCTGTCAGAGTCCCGCCGTCCCAAGTGTCGTCGCAGCCGTGCGTGCGCCGCGCTGGAGAAGCGGATGAAGCGGTCGATCCTGGCCAGGCCTGCGCTCCTTGCAAGGCTGCCGATCGCCACCGCGCTGCTGATCGCCACCGCGGCGCGAGCCGACGAAGCCCGGCCGCTGCTTCTCGCCCTCGACAAGGGCGAGATCAGCTACACGGTGGTGCACAAGCTCCACCAGGTGACCGGCACCACCCGGAAGGTCGAGGGGCTCGTGCGGCTGCAGCCGGGAGCACCCACGCTGGTGCAGGTGCGCGCGCCGGTGGCGACCTTCGACAGCGGCAACTCGAATCGCGACGCGCACATGCGCGAGGCGACGCACGAGCCGCTACATCCGGTCGCCGAGGTCAAGGGCACGCTGCCCCCGGTGACGCTGCCGCTCACGGGACCGCAGGACCTGACCATGGACGGGCGCGTGGAGCTGAACGGCATCCAGCACAAGCAAGCGATCCCCGTCCACCTGGAGCCGTCCGGGCCACGGGCAGTGCGGGCGAAGTTCTCGTTCCCGATCAGCCTCGACGCCTTCCAGATCGAGAGGCCCGAGCTGCTCCTCATCAAGATCGACGATCGGGCGGTGATCGCGGGCGACGTCCTCTTCGCGGTGCGCGAGTGAGGCTCGCGCTGGTCGCCGCCGCCGGCGCGCTCGCCGCCTGCGCGTACCCGGTCGACCGCGCCGAGTGCGCGATCGATTCGGACTGCGGCCCGAGCGGTTTCTGCGTGGCGGGAGGCTGCCGCCAGGGATCGCGGACCTGCCCCGCGCTGCAGCCCAGGTACTCGAGCATCGATCGCGATCTGTTCCAGGTGAGCTGTGGGACGTCGGGGAACAAAGCCTTCAACTGCCATTCCACGGAAGGGGCCGCGACCTCGAGCTTCCTCGACCTCTCCGGTGACCCGTACCCGCGGCTGCTCAACACGACCGCGGTGAACCCGCTCGGCGACTCGAAGGACCTCATCCTGGTGAAGCCGGGCGATCCGGACACGAGCTTCCTGGTCCAGAAGCTGCGCCTGACCAGCGCGCTCGATGCGCATCTGGGCAGCGGCATGCCGGCGGACGCGCCCGGCTCGATCTGCTCGAGCTCGGTGGAAGCGGTCGCGCAGTGGATTCGCGATGGCGCAGGGAGGAACTGATGCGCGGAAGCGTCGCGGCCGCCACC
>VBKO01000085.1 GCA_005888115.1 Deltaproteobacteria bacterium | reverse complement strand
CCGTGCGGCCCGGCACGTCCAGGCGCACCTCGCGCGCTCCGCCCGCGAAGGTGCGCAAAAACCCTGCCAGCTCGAAGGTGACCCTCACGCCCGCGCCGCGCGCACGCACACGACGGGCGGAAGCCCTGTCGCCAGCGCTGTCCACGAATCGCCGTCGTCGCGCGAGGCGAACAACTTGCCGCTGCGCGTCCCGAAATAGATCGCGCGTGCGGTAGACGCGCAGCTTGCCTTCCGGCGTGCAGCGGAACCCGTCCGACTCGAGAGGCACGATGTACGCCGTCTCGGCATCGTGCGGGTGCACGGCCATGCAGAAGCCGAAATCGGACGGCACGCCCCGAGCGATGTCCTTCCATGAGTCGCCGGCGTCGTCGCTGCGGTAGAGGCCCCAGTGATTTTGCAGATAGAGGCGCTCCGGGCGCGACGCGTGCCGGGCGATCTTGTGAACGCACTGCCCGAACTCGGGGTGCTTGTCGGGCAGGAACTCCGCGCGCACTCCCTTGTTGCGTACCGTCCAGGTGCGGCCGCCGTCGTCGGTCCGGTACACCCCGCCGGTGGAGATCGCCACCACGATGCGGCCGCGGACCTGCGGATCGGGCAGCACGGTATGGAGGCACAGGCCGCCACCGCCCGGCTGCCACTGCTCGCGATGCGGGTGCTGCCAGAGGCCCTCGACGAGTTGGAACGACTTGCCCGCGTCGCGCGATTCGAAGAGCGCCGCCGGCTCGACGCCGCAGTACATCACGTCGGGCTCGTCCGCCCGTCCGAGGGCGATCTGCCAGATGCTGGCCAGCGCCTTGCCGCCCTTCGGGAACTGCACGGTGGGGACTTCGGGCGTGGTCCAGGTCGCGCCGAAGTCGTCGCTCTGGTTCAGCACCGATCCCCAGTGCATGCTGCTCGTCGCCGCCCACACGCGGCGCCGCCCCGCGCGTCCGTCATAAGCCAGGGCATACACTGAATGTCCCGGAAAGAACGGACCTCCCATTTCGAACCGCGCACGATCCGGCCCCGCGCGGAAGAGGAAGGCTCCCTTCATGGTCCCCACCAGGACGACCACGTCGCCCCGGCGCACCTCGATCTGCTGGGTGGTCGGCATGAGTCACCCTTACCACCCTCGGCGGCCGCGCTTCAAAAGCGCAGCGCCGCCGAATACGGCGGCGACTGGCTCCGCTCGTGATGCAACAGCCATTTCTTCATCTCGAGCCCGCCGCCGTACCCGCCCAGTGTCCCGTCCGAGGCGATCACCCGGTGGCAGGGCACGACGAGCGCGATCGGGTTCCTGCCGTTCGCGGCCCCGACCGCCCGGGTGGCGGTCGGGTGCCCGACGGCGCGCGCCAGCTCCGCGTACGACCAGGTGGTGCCCGCAGGGATGGTGCGCAGCGCGGCCCAGACACTCCGCTGGAACGGCGTGCCCTCCGGCTCGACTTCAAGCGCATCGATCGCGCAGAGGTCTCCAGAGAAGTAGGCTGCCAGCGCCGCTGCGATCTCCGCCTTTGGCTTCGCCTCGCGGACCGGCGACTGCAACCTCGGCATCCGACCGCCGAGCCCGAGCGCGCACAGTCCGCGCGGGCCGGTCGCGAACGTCAGGATTCCCAGTGGCGAATCAACTCGCGATAGCTCGATCATGCGTCGGCTCCAGCGGGACGGAAGCGGACGACCACAAGTGCATCGCCGCGTAAGCGCGCCACGGCCGCCACGCCGTGGATCGTTGCTCGAGCGCAGCCGGAGAGGGCTCGCGCGCCGCTTTGCGCAGCACCAGGTCTCCCGAGGGGAACGCGTCGACCTCGCCGAACGCGCGCATCGCCAGGTAGTGCGCCGTCCAGGGACCGACGCCCGGGAGCGTCCGGAGGCGCTCGACGAGTCCTTCCAGCGACTCCGGCCGCTGGCGCAGGACCTGCGCGGAGCGCGCGACGCACCGGATGCTCTCGGCGCGGGCGCGCGTGAGCCCGATCCGCTCCAGGGCGGCGGAGGCGAGCCGCTCCGGCGTCGGAAACAGGCGCGTGAGCCCTTCCGCCGGGGAGGGGATCGGCGCACCGAACGTCTCGACCAGCCGTCCGCCGAACGTGGTGGCCGCGCGTACGCTCACTTGCTGTCCGAGAATGGCGCGGACGCAGGTCTCGAACGGGTCCCATGCGCCGGGAATTCGCAGGCCGGGGCGCACGCGCACCGACAGGCCGAGCAGCGGGTCCGCCGACAGCGCCCCGGCGATCTGCAGCGGGTCCGCGTCGAGGTCGAACATCCGGCGGACCCGTCCGGCGATCTCCAGCAGCTCGCCGCGCTCGCGCTGGAATGGCGTCACGGTCAGCGCCAGCGCGTTCCCGCGATCCGGTCGCACCTCGATCCGGCCGCTCTCGACGGTCCGGCGGTACCCGCGGGCATCGACCGCCTCCAGGCCCGGGATGGCCCGCGCTCCCAGGAAGGAGACCAACGCCGCCCAGTCGTACGGCGGCCGATATGCGAGCCGGAGCGTGATGGCCGGCCCGTCCGCGCCTCCCCGCCGTCGCAGCTCGCTCGGCGTCCGCTGGAACACGGCCAGCATCACCTCGTTGAACCGCCGCAGGCTGCGGAAGCCGGCTTCCTCCGCCACCTGGGCCATGGGCCATGCCGTCGCATCGAGGAGCGCGCGGGCGAAGTGAGCGCGGCGCGAGCGGCCGACGAGCAGCGGGGCGGTCCCGAGGTGCTCGGCGAAGCGAGACGGTGGCGGAAGGTCCGTTCCACGCCGGCGTGCCGGGCGCCGCGTCCGGGCGGCAGCGGCGGCACGGGCGGAAGCCGGCCTCCTCTGCCGCGGCGGCGCAAGCGAAGAACCGGACGTTCTGACGGAGCGGCGTGCGTGCGGGGCAGATGGAACGGCAATAGATGCCAGTCGTCTTCACCGCCGTGAAGAACCGCCCGTCGAACCGCGCATCGCGGCTCTTCGCCGCCCGATAGCAGATGTCCTCGTCGAGCATCATCGCCCGTGCATCCTAGCGCCGGCGTGGCCGCGACGCTGGCGGGATTCGGACGCGGTCGGCTAGTCTGCGCCGCCCATGAAAGCTTGCACGGCCATCGCAGTGCTGATCTGCGCGTTCGCGGCGCGCGCCGAGGACACCTTCCGGGAGCTGCGCTGGCGCTCGGTCGGCCCCTACCGCGGCGGGCGCACCAAGGCCGCCGCCGGAGTGCCGGGAAAGCCCGGCCTCTTCTACGTCGGAGCGGTGAACGGAGGCGTGTGGCGGACCGACGATTACGGCCGGACCTGGACGCCCATCTTCGACGGCCAGCCGACCGGCTCGATCGGCGGCGGCAAGACGTGGCGGCACCTGGGGCTGCGCGACGCGCAGCAGATTCCTCAGATCGCCGTCGATCCCCGCGACCCCGACCGGCTGTTCGTCGCCGTGCTCGGCCACCCTTACGGGCCGAACGAGGAGCGCGGCGTGTTCCGCTCGGTCGACGGCGGGGCGACTTTCCAGAAGGTGCTCTACCGCGACCCCGACACCGGCGCGGCCGACGTGCTGCTCGACCCGTCGGATCCAGGCACGGTCTTCGCGGCGCTGTGGGAATCGCGCGAGGGGCCGTGGGAGAACGGCCACTTCGAAGGACCCGGCAGCGGCCTCTACAAATCGACCGACGGCGGCAGCACCTGGCGCCGCCTCGCCCAGGGACTCCCGGACTTCGAGCACGGCGGCCTCGGGCGCATCGGCATCGGCATCGCGCCATCCTCGCCCAGGCGCCTGTTTGTCACCGTGGCGGCGAAGACGGGCGGTGGGCTGTTCCGCTCGGACGACGCGGGCGAGAGCTGGTCGCGCGTCACGGACGACGAGCGCGTGGCCGAGCGCGCCGACGACTTCGCCGAGGTGAAGGTCCATCCCCGAAACCCTGACGTCGTATTCACCGCCAGCGTGGTGGTCTGGAAGTCCACCGACGGAGGGAAGACGTTCACCGCCTTGCGCGGGGCGCCGGGAGGCGACGACTACCACCGCATCTGGATCGACCCGGTCAATCCGGACGTGATGCTCCTCGCCGGAGACCAGGGGGCGATCGTCACCGTGAACGGCGGCTCCACCTGGAGCTCCTGGTACAACCAGCCCACCGCGCAGATGTTCCACGTCACCGCGGATAGCGCCTTCCCGTATCGGCTCTGCGGCGGACAGCAAGAAAGCGGCTCCGCCTGCGTGTCGAGCCGTGGCTCGGACGGCGAGATCACCTTGCGCGAGTGGCACCCGGCTGGCTTCGAGGAGTACGGCTACGGCGCGCCCGACCCGCTCGACCCCGACATCGTGTACGGCGGCAAGGTGTCCCGATACGACCGGCGCAGCGGGCAGACCCACGACGTCTCGCCCGTCGCCTCTCCGCGGCCCGACTACCGCACCATCCGCACGCAGCCGCTGGTGTTCGCGCCCAAGGACCGGCGCACGCTGTATTTCGCTTCCAACACGCTGTGGAAGACGCGCGACGGCGGTCAAAGCTGGACGCGCAGCAGCCCCGACCTGACGCGCAAGACGTGGGAAGTGCCGCCGAACGTCGGCAAGTACCGCGGCACGGAGGAGGCAAAGCCGGTGCAGCGCGGCGTCATCTACGCCGTCGCGCCCTCGCCCGTGGACGGCGCGGTCATCTGGGTGGGCTCCGACGACGGGCTTTTGCACGTGACGCGCGACGGCGGGAAGTCGTGGCGCGACGTCACACCGCCCGACCTGCGCCCGTGGGCCAAGGTGTCCATCCTCGAAGCCGGTCACTACGACGCGCGGACCGCATACGCGGCGATCAACACGCTGCGGCTCGACGACCTCCGGCCGCACATCTATCGGACCCACGACGGCGGCAAGTCGTGGCAGCCGATCGTGAACGGCCTGCCCGACGGCGGGACCGTGAACGTCGTCCGCGAGGATCCGGCGCGCAAAGGGCTGCTCTACTGCGGGACCGAGCAGGCCGTGTACGTGTCCTTCGACGACGGCGATCGCTGGGAGCCGCTGCGGCTCAACATGCCGGCCACCTCGATCCGCGATCTGATCGTCAAGGACAAGGACCTCGCCGTCGCGACGCACGGGCGCGGGTTCTGGATCCTCGACGACGTCTCGCCGCTGCGGCAGTTCCCCGCGTTCCTCGCGGCGCGCGCCGCGCTGCTCCGCCCCGCGCCCGCGCTGCGCGTCCGGTTCGACACCAACACCGACACTCCGCTGCCGCCGGACGAGCCGGCCGGAAAGAACCCGCCGGATGGCGCCGTCCTCGATTACTGGCTCGCGCAGCCCGCCGCTGGACCGGTGGTCCTGGAGATCCTCGACGGAAGCGGACGCGTGGTCCGCCGCTGGTCGAGCGCCGATCCCGTCGAGCCTCCGCGCGACGAGGGCAACGTGCCGCGCTGGTGGGTCCGCCCGCAGCGCGTTCCTTCGGCCGACGCCGGGCTGCACCGGTTCGTGTGGGACCTGCACTGGCCGGCGCCGGCGGCGCTCGAGCCTTCGTACCCGATCGCGGCCGTCCCGCACGACACTCCCCGCGAGCCGCGAGGTCCGTGGGCGTTGCCCGGCGCCTACACGGTCCGGCTCACGGTCGACGGTGCCTCGTTCACCCAACCGCTCGACCTGGGGATGGACCCGCGCGTGAAGACGCCGCCCGCCGGGTTGCGCCGGCAGTTCGATCTTTCCTTCGGCCTCGCGCAAGCCATGCAACAGGATTACGAAGCTTTGACCGAGCTGCGCGCGATGCGCGCGAATCTGGCCAGGAGCAGCGGCACGCCGGGCGCCGCGGACCTGGATCGCCGCCTCGCGGAGCTGGAAGGTTCCAAGGAGGAGCGCCGCCCATGGCTGCGCAAGCAGGTGCCGGCCCTGCTCCCCTGGAACGCCAGGCTGACCGAGCTGCTCGAGGCCTTGCAGACCGCGGACGTCGCGCCCACTCCGCAGCTCGCTCAAGCAGCCGAGACGACCATCCGCGAGGTCGACGAGCTCGCCTCGCGATGGGCGGCGCTGAAGCGCGAGGCGCCGACGCTGCTCCGCTGACCGTCTCGGCCGCAGACTGCATCGCGTCCACGTCCCAGCTCGACCAAGCGCGCAACGAAACGCTGGGGGTATCAGTTCTCTTCTCTAACGCGCTGCGGCCCGCCCCGGGGCGGATCCGACGTCAGCGCAGCCCAAAGGGCGGCTCTTAGCGCGGCGGACCGTGCGCTTGCGCCGGGCCGCTCCACGTCTCCGGGTGCTCGGCCTTCCAGCGCATGGCGGCGTGGATGCGCGTGCGGCCGCTCGGGTGATCGAACAAGACGAATTCCTCGACTGGTCCGGGCTCGAGCTTGCGGTACTCGCCGAGCTTGAGCGAGACCTGCGCGAAGCCGTCCGGCTGCGCGGAGGCGTTGAGCCCGTACAGGTCCGCCTCGTACTCCTGAACGCGGACCATCGTGTTCAACACGGGCGTGAGCAGGAACAGGTACGAGGTGAAGAGCAGCGCAGCGAGCGGAAGGCCCGCCACGTCGTCGATCCCGCGCACCTGCCAGCGAGGGGTGCGCCGCAGCCGCTCGAATAGCGTCTTGAGCAGCGCGAAGCCGGCGACGATCACGATGCCGAACTGCAGCAGCGCCTTGTGGATGTGGTTGAGGACGTAGTGACCCATCTCGTGGCCCATCACCGCCTGGATCTCCGGCAGCGAGGCGCGGCGGAGCAGGTTGTCGTTGAGCGTGATCCGCTCCGTGCCGAACAGCCCGCTCACGTTGGCGCTGATCCGGTTGGACTGCTTCGAGGCGTCCACTTCCCATACGTCGTGCGCCCCGATGCCGCTTGCCCGGGCGAGCGACAGGATGGGCGCGACCACCCGCTGGTCGGTGAGCCGCTTGGGGCTGTTGAAGATGGGAACGATCACCACCGGCACGATGAGCGCGAAGAACGCGCCGAAGACGACGCTCGCGGTTGCGCCCCAGATCCACCAGGTGCGCGGCAGCCGCCGGACGAGGGCGTACAGAATCATCATCGCGAGGCCGCCCAGCACCGCCGAGATGGCGAGTCCCTTGCCCAGCTCTCCCAGCCAGGCCGCGAAGGTCAGGTTGGACAGGCCGTAACGGTGCTCGCGCACGAAGTCGCGGTAGACGGTGAGGGGCAGCGACATGATCGCCACCGCCACCAGGAACTGCACCCAGTAGGCGCCGATCTGCAGCGGCCGCACCCTGGTCAGCCGCTCGGAGAGATCGCGCATCCGCGCCGAGACGCCGGTGTGGAGGAGGACCAGGTACGCCGCCGCGGCCCAGAGGAAACCCCACAGATCGAGCCAGTACCCGCCTTCGAAATACGCGTCGGAGCGCGCCTTCTCGGCGCTCGTCTGCCGGGCGAGGTACGCGCGGGTGGCAGCCTCCGGATCGATCGAGCCCGATGCGCCGCTCGCTGCCGGGGGAGGCGGCTCGAGCTGTGCGAGCTTGGGCGGCGCGGTCTCTCCGCGGGCGGCGAGCGGGACGGCGGCGAGGAAGGCGGCGATAAGCGCGGCGGCGCAGCGATTCATGAACCCTCCGGGACTTCCTCCGCCGGGTCGATCGGGTTGAGCAAGAGGCCCGACGCCAGCTTGGGATAGAAGTACGTCGACTTCTGGGGCATGATTTCACCGGCGTCCGCGACTGCCCGCAGCTGTGTGACCCCGGTCGGATTGAGCAGGAAGACCACCTGCACCTCCTGCCGCCGCGCTTCCTCGAAGGCCCCGGCGAGGTCTTTCACGTATCGCAGGTTCGTCTGCCGCTCCTGCGCGGACCGGTCGATCCCGAGCAGCTCCTCGAGGATGAGCGTGTGGAGCACCGCGACGTCGAGCCGGCGCAGCACCGAAGGGCCAGCGACCGCCGCCTCCTGGCCCGGCCGGAGCGTGGCCAGCAAGGCGCGCGATCCCGAGAGAAGCGCAAAGGCCGGAGACGTCCGCCCCGCGGCGGCGAGCCGCTCGCGCAGCTGCTCAGGCGAGACGCCGCGCAACTCCTCGACCGCGAATCGCTCCCGCAGGCGCGGGAGGAAGCGGTCCAGCTCGAATCCGTCGAGCCCGTGCACCACGCGGTGGGTGGGGAGGACCACCAGCCCCGGGTCCTCCATGCCGGTGAGGAACAAGGAGCCGAACTCGATCGAGGAGCGCGGCGAGCGGGCCAGCGGCCGCAGCTCGTCGCGCACGGCCAGCATCGTCTCGTACCTGTGGTGCCCGTCGGCGATGTACAGCTTCGCGTCCGCGAGCGCCGCCGCGACGCGCCGCTGGGCGAGCGGGTCGGTGAGGCGCCACACCCGGTGGACGGTGCCGTCGTCGGTGCGGCCCTCCAGCTCTGGCGCGGCCGACTCGAGCGCCGCGAACTCGGCATCGACCCGGCGCTGCGGATCCGAATAGAGCACGAACACCTGCGAGAGGTGGGCGCGCGTCGCGCGCGTCAGCTTGAGCCGGTCCAGCCTGGGTCCCGAGAGGGTCCGCTCGTGGGGCAGGACGACCCGATCCTCGTAGGGGCGCAAGCGGACCCTGGCGACGAATCCCCTGCGCGTGAGCTCGCTTCCACCGATGGAGAACCGCTGGTGGTAGCGATACAGCGCTTGGCGCTCGTCGCGGCGGAGGACGCCTCCTTCGAGCCAGCGCGAGAGCTCGCGCGCCGCATTCGCGTACTTCGCGTCGCCCTCGCCCTCCGGCAGATCGACCCGGACGAAGTTGTGCGGGCTCTTCGCCAGCAGCCGCCCGCGCTCCGCCGCCGAGACGACGTCGTAGGGAGGCGCGAGCAGCCCGTCGAGCGGACCCGCGCGCGCCGGCTCGTAGACGACTCCGCGAAACGGCACGATCTCGGCCATCCAGCGACTCCACTGGCCGCCGATGCGGCGGCGCCACGTCCGCTGCCGATTCTACCGCGCGCGCCCGGGCGGGGGCACGCCCTTCGGGGCGATCCTGGCGACGAAGATCGAGTCCCCCCGCAGCTGGATCCCCGAGAGTAGCGCCCCGTCGAGCACTGCCTCGGTGCGGACCGGCTCGCCGGTGGTCACGTCGAAGGCGGTCAGCTCCATACCCGGAGGCACGGGCAACCGCACCGCGACGAAATCCTCGCGCGGATCCTCGGCGCGCCCGCCTGGATCGCCGGCCAGAGGCGCGCTGCGCAGCCACGCCGTGACGATCAGCTCGCCCGACCTGGCCTCGAACACATGCACGATCGACTGGCCGCCCCCGTGTACCTGCGCGCGCGCATCGGCCAGGCGCACTGGGCGCGCGAGCAGCTGCCCGTAGAGGCGCAACGCGTTGAACGCGGGCTTCGGCCGGCCCTGCACGTCGGCGATCCCCAGATGCTTGTTGTTCTCGTCTCCGATGACGCCCTCGGCGGGCGGCAGGTCGTCGATCCGGTACCAGGTCGTCAGCGACAGCCGCTGCGAGGCGAGCGCGAGCACGTGCGCTCGGAACAATGCGACCGCCTGGAAACGCCCGGTGTGCTCGTATTCGTGCACGGCATAGGACCACTGCGAGGGGCGCCCGTCGGGCATGCGCCAGTCGCCGTAGCCGAATTCCGCCATCCAAAGATCGGCCTGCGGAGCGGTCTCGCGCGCGAGTCGGGCCACCGCCTCGATCCGCGCCGGGTACTCCTCGGCGCGGCCGGCGTCCCAGGTCTCGAGATAGCCGTGCAGGCTGATCACGTCCACCAGGCGGCCCACCTGGCGGGTGCCGAGCAGCTCCTCGAGGAACGGGCTGCGACCCTTGGACATGCCGCCCAGCACCACCCGCGCCGCCGGGTCCGCCGTGCGGACGGCGCGGGCCCCGGCCTCGACGAGCCGGGCGAACTGCTCGGCGGTGCCGAGCCAGTAGAGCTCGTTGTCGGGTTCGTTCCACAGCTCCCAGGAGGGCGCCTGCCCGCGGTAGCGCTCGACCAGCGCCGAGACGAATCGCGCGAACCTGCGCGGATCGGCAGGACGGCGCCAGAAATCCTTCGGGTCCGACGGCGTGAGCCAGCGCGGCGTGTAGCAGACGTAGGGCAGCGGAGTGACGCCCGCTTCGCGCAACAGGCCGAACAGCGCGTCCCACGCGCTCCAGTCGTACTTGCCGGGCTCGACCTCGGTCGAGTCCCAGCCGACCGCGAATCGAAGGTGGCGGGCACCCACGGCGCGCACGAGCGCCAGGTCGCGCGTCATCTTCTCGACTGGCCCGGATTCCTCCGGATAGTCGTCCGCGAGGCCGGCAGGCTGCAGGAAGAAACCGTCGGGGCCCTGGTCGCGCTGGCGCGAGGGCAGCGGGTTGGCGGCCGCCGCGGGCGGAGCGCCGGTTCCTGCAGGCGGAACCGGCGCGCGCGCGCAAGCGAGAAGCAGCGCGAGGACCGATGCAATCGTCCGCACCGGCGTCATCCTGACGGCCGGGGATCCCCGTAAGCGTGCGCGTTCATCCCGTACCGGAAGGCCAGGCTGATGCGCGGCCCGGCGCGCGCCACCTTCGGAACGCAATGCTCCCACTGGCGCTGGGCCTTGCCGCCGGTGACCAGCAGATCACCGCGCCCGAGCTGGAACGGGATGGAGCGCCCCCCGCCTTTTGGCCGCAGCAGGAAGCGGCGAGGCTCGCCGAGCGAGACGAGCACCACCACGGGTTCCTCGATCGATGCGTGGATCTTGTCCGAATGCCAGGCCACGCTGTCGCGGCCGTCGCGATAGAAGTTGAACCCGATCGAGTCGAACACGACTCCGTAGCGGCGCGACAAGCAGAGGCGCATCTCCTCCAGCACGCGGGGCTCGAGCGGGACGGCGGAGCGCAGGTTCCACGGGGCGGTCAGCCGCGGCTCGAGCACCCGGCCGTCGTACATGCGCCGCGTGCGCTGGGCCCACTTGCGCGTGGCGAGGATCCGCTCGAACAGCGCGTCGGCGCCGCGGACCCACCCCGGCGCGACGTCCACCCACGACCGCGCGTCGAGATCGATGCGGCGCAGATCCGCGAACGAAGAGTCGAAGGACACCTCTTCGGCGCCGAACAGGCTGGGCTGGAACGCCGTGGTCATCGCCCCGGATGTATCACCGCCGAGCGGGTCCCGCGCCATCTCGCGTACAGCGCCCAGGGGCCGGCCCTCTCTACGAGCCGGAAGGGCGGCCCCGGGCTCCTGGGCTCGCCTCGCGTGAGGACGTAGTCCGTGTCGGACGCATGGCGCCGGCTGTCGAAGATCTCCGGCCGGAAGAACCAGTCCGCTGGCTCGGGGACGAGCGGCGCGTCGGGGCGGAACCGGATCGGCGTCCAGGGGACCTCGGCGAAGTTGTAGCGCGCCCGGCCACCCCGCTCGACCTCGTAGTACATGCCGAAGTGCATGAACGGGTCGAACTGGAACCAGCGACTCCTCTGCTGGAACATGAGCGAGACGAGCCTCCGGCCCGGCTCGGCCGCGCGGAGCACCTGCTCGAGCGCCGCGCCATCGGCTTCCGCGTCGAAGGCGCGATAGACGGCGACGAGCCTGGCCGCGTACCCGATCTGCACCGCGGCGGCGGCGGCGAGCAGGCCTGCCGTGAGCCGCCTGCGGGTGATCGCGATCGAGGCCAGGGTGATGAGCGCGAGGAACGGCAGGGCGCGCGTGTGGATGTACCAGGCGTAGCCCAGGCCGACCGGAGTCGCGAGGTAGGCGGCGAGGATCACCGCCGCGAGCGCCGGCAGGCGCCACCACCGCTCCGGCCGCAGGCGGGGCCCGCGCAGGACCACCACTGTGAACCACAGGGCGACCATGGCGAGGGCAAACAGCTCGTCCGAGTGTCCGACCAGCACGTTGCCGAATCTGCCCACGTCGAGGAGCTGTTCGCGGAACGGCTGCCAGAACGGACGGCTCCCTTCTGCATCGGACCGCGCGGCGTGCGCGAGCGCGGCCCAGGCGGCGAGCAGCGCGACCGCGGGCACGAGCGGCGCCATCGCTCGCGCGATCCGGCGCCCGGGAAGGCCGGACGTCACGGCAAGCACCGCGCCGGCCCCGAGCACAAAGGCGACCGCGCTCGGGTGGAACCAGAACAGCGCGGACGCGGTGAGCGTGAGCAGGACCGTTCGCGGCCGAGCGGGCGCGCGCAGCTCGCGCTCGATGAGCGCCACGGCGGCGATCGCGACCGGGACGGAGGCGACGAAGTTGAAGAACCCCATGTAGAGCGGCACGGTGTGGAACGCAGCGGGCGCGAAGATCGCCAGCCGCCCGTCGCGCCCGAACGAGCGGAGCAGCAGCCAGGACGCCGCCGGCAACGCGAGCGCAACGAGCGTCAGCAAGATCCGGCAGGCGGCCTGGGGACCCACGACCTTCGCCAGCGCCGCGGCCGGCAGGTAGAAGCCGAGATATTGCGACCGCTGCAGATCCACCGCGAACCAGCGCTGGAACGCGAAGGTCCGGTCTGCGTAGTCGGCGAGCACGCGCACCGCCGCCAGGTGCTGCGGGGCATCCTGGAAAGGCAGGAAGGTGCTCGACCACAGGGGCACCGCCGCGGCCACGGCGGTCAGCGTGATGAGCGCCGGCCAGGCGAGGCGGCGCAAGCCACCGCTGGGAAGGAGCACCGGCGCGACGGCGCATCCGCCCAGCTCACCTTCGCCAGCGTTCCTCACGGGCCCTCCCCCTGCGATCAACGATACGCCCGCACGCGCGTACGTGCATTCGGGGGCCTCCCGAGACGTCCGGCCGCCGTCCAACCCGGAGAGCGTGTCTGGCAGGGCAGGGCTGCCAGCCAGGCGACCGGGCGTGGGCCGCCGCCCAGCCTCCGCCGCGGAAGAGCCGGCGGCCACGCATGAATCCCACGCTCCTCGGGGCACCGGAGCAACGCTGGTGTCGCGGCGTACGCTCAATCCGCGCACGCGCCGGCCGGGGGCAGTCGAGGTCGAGTTGATCCTGCGAGCATCCCGACGATAGAACCCAGTGGCTGCGCGCGGGGGATTCCCTGTGAAGCATTGGCACGAAACCGCCGAGATACTGGAGCGGGTGAAGAACCTGCTCGGCGCGGGAGTGCGCGCGGCGATCGCCACCGTGGTTCGCATCTCCGGCTCGGCGTACCGGCGGCCCGGAGCAAAGTTCCTGGTCGCCGAAGATGGCTCGACCGCCGGCGGCGTCAGCGGCGGTTGCCTGGAGACCGACGTGCGCGCCATCGCGCTGGAGGTGGCGCGGGACGGCGCGCCTCGGCTCTTGCATTATGAGACCGGCTCTGACGAGGAGACGCTCTGGGGTCTGGGGCTGGGATGCGAGGGCGCGGTCGACGTCTTCGTGCAGCCCGCCGGGGGAGAGCTGGTCTCTGGGGCGGGCGCGCGCATCCTCGAGTCGATCGCGGCTGCCGGCCCCTTCGCGGTGTGCACCGTCGTGGAAGGAGAAGGCGCGGGACGCTCGCTGGTGCTGGCCGGCGGCAAGCTGTCGGGTGCGACCGGCGCGCCGGAGCTGGACCGCGCGGCCGCGGAGCTCGCCGCGCAGCTCGTCGAGTCGGGCGAGAGCCGCCTGGACCAGCTCGCCGGCAGGTCCGTCTTCATCGATGTGCTCCGCCCGCCGCCAGCCCTGGTCGTCTTCGGCGCCGGAGACGACGCGCGCCCGCTGGCGGCGCTGGCCGCGCAGGCCGGCTTCGAGGTGACCGTCGTCGACCACCGCCGCGCCTTCCTCACCCCGGAGCGTTTTCCGCCTCCGGCGCGCCTCCTGCTGCGCCGCGCGGAGGACGGGCTCGACGGCCTCGCCTTCAGCCGGCGCCATTTTGCTGTAGTCCAGACGCACGCATTGCAGCACGACCGGGACTGGCTTCGCGCGCTCCTTGCCCAGCCGCTCGCGTACCTGGGCCTGCTCGGGCCGCGCACGCGGAAGGAGCAGATTCTGCGCCAGCTCGGCACGGACCAACCGGACAAGCTCTTCGCGCCCGTGGGCCTCGACCTGGCCGCCGACGGTCCGGAGCAGGTCGCGGTCAGCATCGTCGCCGAGATGCTCGCGGTGAACGCCGGGCGCGAGCCAGGACACCTGCGCGCCAAGCGGAGAGGCATCCATGAAGGATGACCGCTCCGGCCGCGTCGCGGGCGTGGTGCTCGCCGCCGGCACCTCCA
>VBKO01000461.1 GCA_005888115.1 Deltaproteobacteria bacterium | reverse complement strand
CGCTCTTGGTCTATGCGGAGCTGCTGTGCCGCCCATCCGAGCGTGCAGCTGAAGCGGCTGAAGAAGTCCGCGCGAAGTACCTAACGTACCTGGAGCCGGCGAAATGATGCTTACCCCGGGACAGAGCGCTGCTTTGAGGAAGCTGCGCGAGCTCTGGCCCGCCACGCCATTCGTGCTTGTCGGAGCGTCGGCTCTCGGCTGCTTTCTCGACTTCCGGTGGCGCGCCACGAACGACATCGACATCTCAGTCTCGATCGAGGTCGATGAGTTGCCCGCGGGACTGGATCGGCTGCCGGGATGGTCGGCTGATCAGCGCGCCGAGCATCGGTGGCTCGCGCCCGAAGACGTCAAGGTCGACATCCTGCCCGCCGGTCCGAACTTGCGCCGCGCAGGTATCCTTCGTTGGCCGCGAAGTGGCAACGAAATGAGCCTCCTAGGCCAGCGACTCGCATTCGAGCAGGCGCGCGACGTGCAGGTGGCCTCGGACTTCAGCATCCGGGTTGCGCCCGTACCGGTCGTCTGTGTGCTGAAGATGGTTGCCTATCAGGATCAGCCTCAGGCACGAACACGCGACCTGGAGGACCTGGCGCACATCTTCGACGAGTATGTCCCAGCCGACGATCAGCGCCGGTACTCTGACGAGGTCGAGGCGGGAATCGAATTCGAGGTGGTCAGCGCGTACCTGCTCGGGTGCGACATCGGGGTACTCGTGAACAGCAAAGAGCGCGCAGCCGTTGCGAGTTTCATTGCCAAGGTCCGCGACGAGAACGATCCCCATGGTACGCAAGCGCGCATGGCCAACGGCGCTCCCTTATCCTGGCGGCGCGACCCTGAGGCACTGCTTGCCCGACTCAAGATTTTCGAACTGGGGCTGGAGCGATGAACAGCTACCCGACATTCAATCCGGGTCGAACAGGGCGCGCTCCGGATCGAACTGAACCAGCGCTCCGTCCTCGAGCCAACGCCGAGCCGAGCCGATTGCCGCAGAGATTTCGGGATATTCCGCGCGGCCAAGCCTGATCCCGTCCTCGAGAAAGGAAACGCTCCAGGGTGGGCCCCCATAAAAGTCCTGGCACGCGCGTCGGCCCGCCGCGATGCCAACCGTGAACCACTGACGGCGCTGAACCCGAGTCGCTCGCAACAGGCTACCCTGTCGTACGAGCTCCGCGTTCACCAGCGGTATCCTCGTGTCAGCTTCGTTGCCGCAGAACGGCGTTCTCGGCGCTCGCGCAAGCAGCTCCTCCACCCGCGCTGTGGTCGCGGCGGCATCGCCGGTCCAGGTCTCCTCGCCAATAGCAATCCTGTATCCGCCACCCTGCGACGGGTCCAGCACGGGAAGCCCCTCAGTAACGAACGGGAAATGCGATGAGTACGAGAAACAGAGCGAGATCATGCTGGTGAAGGAGAAGAAACGGCTGATGGCCGGCCGTACGACGATGAGTTCGAGCAAGGGCAAGAACGCGGCTAGTGGTCTGTCGCCGGCGCGCGCACCGTCGAGCAGGTGCGCCCAGTGCCACTGCGCCACGTCACCTCTCTCCAGCAGCTCAGCATGTGGCTCCAAGCCGAGCTGCGGCACGCAGCGCTTCAACTCGGATAAAGATACCCGCTGCTCCGTCCAGTCCGCGATGGCACCGCCAAGCAGGTCGTCGAACAGGGTCGCCGACGCGGCTTGGCTCTGGCCGATCAGGAACGCGCAACCGGTCGTGCCCGGGCCGGCGGGATCGATCCGGCAGGAACGACCGTTTCCGTACGCCCACAACTCGTAACCGATTTCCTGCTCGATGGTGACTCGGACCCCTCCACCGGACTGAAGGGCGCGAACCACGAGTCCGGCGAGCCGTCGCAGCGCCCGACGGCGAGCGTCCACGAAGGTCCAGCGGTCGCAAAGATCGTCGAGAGTGACCCCCTCGATCAACCACGTGCGCAGGCATTCGATGACGTCGGTCCGGGCCTGGGTTCGGCCGCCAGCGATTCGCTCAGCACCGTCGTGGAGCACAACCAGGTACTCGGCTCCCCTGCGCGCGACCTGGCCGCCTGTGCTGACGCTTCCCAGGTGCGCGTTGCTCCTGCTTGGTCCCATTACGAGTGTGTCCGCGCGAGGGGGCTCATACCAGAAGCAGTTCACCCGGCACGCCCGTTGGGCATTCGCCGCAGTCGCCCTCCAGTGCACCCCGGCGCCCTCGATTTTGATCGTGCAGCCTGGTAACTCGGCGCGGAGCGCCCTCGACAGCTCTTCGGCCGTTGCCTTCTCGTGCTCACCGGGCATTGAGGGCATCGTAGTCGAGGGGGCACAGATTGTCCGTTTACCGGTCTCACGCCCTACAGGAACCGGACGGGCTAAAGTGCGCAACCGTGTGGGCGCGCTCCAGCACGAACCTCTTCCGCTGCATCGCGAAGAGATCTGGTGCTCAGTGCGCTAACCGAAGGTCTCCAGAAGGGTCTCCAGGACTGCAGGGAATCGCAGGTGCGGACACGACTGCGGTGGGCTGGAGAAGAGATGCTCAACTCCCGGAAACGAGAGCGCTTCGGGCGAGAAGGGCGCGCTGCCGTCTGAATAGTGAGTTTCGCCTCAAACCATTTCGAACTCTGTGGGGACTCCCTCTCATATTTGCGGCCGATCTAGCATCTGATCCACGCCGGGGCCACGCTCCAACACGCGGATCATGTGATCTCCGATCAGATCGGGAGCGTCCGACTCGTTTACGCAGGCTCGCCCAACCCTGCGCATCTAATCCAGTCGCTTGTGCTGGTGCGGGTGTGGGGTTCTTGATCGGATTCTGCTTCGCAGATCCGGCAGCATGCGGAATCGGGCCGTCACCCTCACCGAGCCCCTCGCCGTCACCGGATGGCGCGATGTGTGGCGGGCGACCTCCGCCCAACTACAGTCATGCTTGGACGCCTGCGAGGCAGGCGAAGTGGCCCGCGCCGAATTCTGCAGGGCGATGAAGGAATACGGATTCTCGGATGAGGATGTCCGCGTCTGTTGGAGCAAGCTGAAAGAGTCGGTGCAGTACTGCAGAAACTGGTCCACAAACCTGTTTGGGAATTAAATCTCATGACCAATGCGAACAATGACATCATCGCTGAT
>VBKO01000460.1 GCA_005888115.1 Deltaproteobacteria bacterium | reverse complement strand
TACTTGCTCACCCAGCGGTCGTGGACCAGCCGGATCGGCACCGGGTTGAGGTAGTGCAGCTTCTCGCGCCCCGCGCGGCGCGCGACGACGAGGCCCGCTTCCTCCAGCACGCGCAGGTGCTTCATCACGCCGAAGCGGGTCATGGAGACGCGCTCGCAGAGCTCGCCCAGCGTCTGACCGTCGCGCTTGAACAAGCGGTCGAGCAGCTTGCGGCGGCTGGGGTCGGCGAGCGCCTTGAACACCTCGTCCATGCGCGGAACAATATGTGACTAAATGGTCACATGTCAAGCTCACAGCCGCTTGTAGAAGATCGCGGTCGGGCCCGGAGCGCCGCCCTCGGGAAAAAGCGCGTAGTCCGGGATCTCGCCGACGCGGACGTAGCCGAGCCGCTGGTAGAGGCGATCGGCGGCCCCGCCCGCCATCGTGTCAAGGGTGAGGAGCGTCCGCCCGCGCCCCCGCGCTTCCTTCTCCACGGCGCACAGCAAGCTCGTCGCGAAGCCCTGGCGCCGCCCGTCCCGGTGCACGAGGAGCTTGGCCAATTCCGCCCGGTGGGGCTGATTCGGAGGGGTGTCGAGGAGGAGCTGCACCGTCCCCATCAGCCTGGGTCCCGCGAACGCGGCAAGCAGGATGCGGCGCCCGGCGCGGGCTTCGGCCGCGGTCCGCTCGAAGAAGCCCCGTGCATCCTCGGCCGACAGCCCGGCGAGGAAGCTCACCGAGGCGCCGCCGGCGACCACGTCGAGGAGCACCTCGGCGAGATCCCCCGCCCGCGCCTCGATCTCGTCGGCAGGGAGCACGCGGACCACGTCCGGAGCGTACGGCGTACGCATGTGGGTGTCGATGCGCTGTCCGATGCGCGGCACGGCGCCCGCCATCGGCGTGCCCAACCGGCTTGGCGGCTCTACAATGCGGATCTCTCCCCGGGAGCCAAACCGATGAAGCCGATCCCGACCGATCTCGTGTTCCTCGCAGCGAAGCGCACTCCCTTCGGCACGTACGGCGGAGCGCTCAAGGACGTCTCGGCGACCGACCTGGCGGTACACGCCGCCAAGGCGGCGGTGGCCCAAGCGGGGGTGAAGCCCGAGGACGTGGACAACGTGGTCTTCGGGAACGTCATGCAGACCAGCGCCGACGCGATCTACCTGGCGCGCCACGTGGGCCTCAAGGCCGGGCTGCCGCATCACGTCCCGGCGCTGACGGTCAACCGGCTCTGCGGCTCGGGTTTCCAGGCCGTGGTGGACGCGGCGCTGGAGATGCTCGCCGGCCATTCGCAGTGCGCGCTGGTCGGAGGCACCGAGTCGATGTCGCAGGCGCCGCACGTGGCCCGCGGCCTCCGCTTCGGCGTCGGGCTGGGCAAATCCCCCGCCCTGTCCGACGTCCTCTGGGAAGCGCTGACCGACAGCTACAACGGGCTCCCCATGGCGATGACGGCCGAGAACCTGGCGGCGAAGTACGGCATCTCGCAGCGCGAGGTGGACGAGTACAGCGTCCTGTCCCAGAAGCGCTTCGCCGCGGCGCAGGAAGGGGGGCGCCTCGCCGACGAGATCGCTCCGATGGAGCTGCCCGGGAAGAAGGGCTCCATGGTGCAGTTCGCGCGCGACGAGCACAACCGCCCGGAGACGACCGTGGAAGGGCTGGCGAAGCTGCCCAAGGTCTTCAAGAAGGACGGGGTCATCCACGCCGGCGCGGCGAGCGGCATCTGCGACGGCGCGGGCGCGCTGGTGCTGGCGACGCGGCAGTTCGCCGAGAAGCGCGGCTTCAAACCGATCGGGCGGCTCCTCGGCTGGGGCATCAGCGGCTGCGATCCTTCGATCATGGGGATCGGGCCGGCGCCAGCCGTTCGCCGCGCCTTCGAGCGGCACGACGCGAAGCTGTCCGACTTCGATCTGTTCGAGGTCAACGAGGCCTTCGCCCCGCAGTACCTGGCCGTGGAGAAGGAGCTGGGCCTGCCGCGCGAAAGGACCAACGTGGACGGCGGCGCGATCGCGGTGGGGCACCCGCTGGCTGCGTCCGGGGCGCGCATCACCGCCCACCTCCTCTACGAGCTGAGGCGGCGCGGCGCCAAGCGGGGCATCGGTTCCGCCTGCATCGGCGGCGGGCAAGGGATCGCGCTGCTCGTGGAGTCGGCGTAGGATCCGGCGCCGATGGCCGCGGAGCAGGATCTCTTCTTCGACTGGAATGCCGCGCACGCCGCGCCCGACCGGCTCGGCGAGGCGCTGGTCCTGGACGAGACGCTGCGCGACGGCATCCAGAGCCCGAGCGCCGTCGATCCGCGCATCGAGGAGAAGATCGAGATCCTGCACCTGCTCGACGAGCTGGGCGTGGTGCAGCTCGATCTGGGGTTGCCCGGGGCGGGTCCCCACCAGCGCGCGGCGGTGAAGCGGCTGGTCGAGGAGATCCGCGACGCGCCCTTGAAGATCCACGCCAACGTGGCCTGCCGCACGGTGGTGAGCGACATCGCGCCCGCAGCCGAGGTGCAGCAGGAGACCGGGTTCCCGCTCGAGGTGTACGCGTTCATCGGTTCGTCGCCCATCCGTCAGTACGCCGAGGAGTGGGACCTCGCTTTCATCGAGAGGCAGTCGGTCGAGGCGATCCGGTTCGCCGTGCGGCAGAATCTGGCGGTCACCTACGTGACCGAGGACACCACGCGGAGCAAGCCCGACGACCTGCGCAGGCTCTTTCTTTCCGCAATCGAGGCGGGCGCCCGCCGCCTCTGCCTCTGCGATACCGTGGGCCACGCCACGCCTGAAGGCGCGGCCGCCCTGGTGAGGTTCGCCTTGGAGGTGGTCCGCGAGTCGGGCGAGGAGGTCGGGCTCGACTGGCACGGGCACAACGACCGC
>VBKO01000459.1 GCA_005888115.1 Deltaproteobacteria bacterium | reverse complement strand
CGGAAATGTCACCGCGGCCGCGCGGACGATGGGCAAGGCGCGCACGCAGGTGCAGCGCTGGCTGCGCCGATTCGAGATCGATCCGGCGTCGTTCATCCGCTGACCTGGTGTGGCGCCCGGCCTCCTGGCGTCGTCAATGACGCTGACCCGCCGCGGGACCCCTTCCCCGGAACGCTGCACGGTCCTTGGGAGAGTCGATCTCCCTCGCGAGCAGATCGTACAGCTCCTCCTCCGAGTGGGCATTCTCTGACGTCCGCGCGACCAGGATCCGCGCCATCGGGCCCAGGTAGTCCGCCAGTTGCCGTGCCGCGCGGTCGAGAACGTCCGAGCCGAAGGGTGTCACGGGCGACGCACTCGGACCCGAGGTCGTGCGCGGCGCCGAGACGTCCGCGCATGAGCGAAGGAACGCCAAGCGCTCGTCCGACTGCGGCATGAATGCCGCAAGCGCCTCGGCCAGCTCGCGCGGATTCGACGCCCGCGCCCCGACCGTCCTCGCCAGGTGGTGAGCGATGGGACCAAGAATGTGTGCCGCGCGGCGCTCGATCACTACCTCCCAGGAAGCATCCAGCGCCGGCATCGGAGAGAGCGGCGATTCCTCGCTCAACGACCGGGTCGCGTCGGGCCCGCGTGTCGCCGCTCCGGGGAGGCGAAGCTCATAGAGAGCGTGCTCACGCATCAGCTCGTCTCGTCGGATCCCGACCTGCGCGAACAGCGGCCGGTACGCCGCGGAAAGGCAGCTGGCGACCTCCTGGAAAGAGCGAGAGGCGAGGACCTGGTTCTCGTGGGCGGAGGCCATCGTCCTCTGCGCGACCGAAAGTCCCTCGCCGAGCGCGTTCAGGTTGCCATTGATGTCCTTCACCAGCTTGACCGGACCGAGGTGCAGGCCGGCGCGAAGGCGCATGCCACCGCTGGGAGCGTCCTCGCGCGCGACCGATCCGAGCAGGCTCAACGCGCCGGAGATCGCCGCCTCGGGATCGCCCAGGAAGCAGACGGCGACGCTACCGCCGGAGTCGAGGAGCACGCGATCGGCCTCGGGCACCTCCCGGATCGACGCGGCCAGACGCGCATTGAATCGCGCCTTCCAGCCGGCCTGGATCTCCACGGATTGCTCGGAGTACCGGACGATCTCCGTGGCGAGAACGGTGCACACACAAGTGCGCTCCGACTTCGCGTGGTCGTCCGACCGCTTCGCCAGCCGACGATGCAGCGCCGGTCGAGGTCGCAGGTCCGCCGTCCGCTCCCGCTCGGCCTCCTCGGCGAAGACGGTGAGCGCGGCGAGCACTTCGACGGCATCGCGCGGCCGATGGACGGGATCGATGGAGAGCATCTGCGCCACGAGCTGGGAAAACGCAGGGTGCCCGGGCACGTCGACCCCCGGCGCCGTGGCCGACTCCGGCAGCGACTTTCCCCCGTCCGCGGGGAACGGAAGCTCGCCGGTGAGCATCTCGACCAGGATCACTCCCATGGCGAACACGTCGGTCCGCTCGTCTTCGGGTGCGCCCCGGCGCTGCTCCGGCGCCATGTACGAAGGCGTCCCCCCGTCGATCTTGCGATGGCCGAAAGCGTGGGCGAGCCCCAGGTCGAGCACTTTCACCTGCCCGTCCTCGCAAAGGAAGATGTTGCCCGGCGTGAGATCGCGGTGAACCACCCCGTGCGCATGCGCGTGCGCCAGGCCCTTCGCAACCTCGATGGCGATGCGCAGCGCCTCGCGCAGCGGAAGGGGACCCGGATCCGGCCGGCGCGCCAGCGTACATCCGCGGAGCAGCTCCATGACCAGATAGGGCCCTTGCGGCGCGCGGCCGGCGTCGAACAGCGTCACGATGTTCGGGTGCGAGAGCCGCGCCGCGGTCTCCGCCTCGCAGAGCAGCCGCTCCTCGCGCACTGCCCGTCTCGGCCCGGGGCGCACCGCCTTGAAGGCAACGAGCCGTCCCAACTCGCGGTCGCGCGCTTCGTACACCACCCCGAAGCCCCCCTGCCCGACCTCACGCAGCAGCTCGAATCGGCCGATCACTGCTCCCGGCTCGAGCGCGGTCGGCCAGCCCATTCCCTGCGCGGGGTCCGGCTGGCGCCCCACCTCCTGTAGCACCTCTGACAGAGCTCCCGGGCGAATGCCGTCCGCCGCCCGCATCGCGGCGCTGAGGGTACCGGTCCGGATCTCGTCGCCCGCGCCGCTGCGGCTCACGGCCGTTTCTCCCTGAGCTCCATGCTCATTTCTGCTGCTCCAGCATCTTCATGGCCGCCACCAGACTGCGGTGCATCCGGTTGAACGACGCGGCAAGGATGGAGATCTCGTCGCGTCCTTTCACGGGCAGCTCCGGCACCTCCATCTGTCCCCTGCTGATCTCGTCCGCGCGCTTGGCGAAGCGACTGACGGGGCGGACCACCGTGAAGTAGAGGAGGACATCGAGCACGAGCAAGGTCAGGATGCCGACGGCGACCAACGATTCGAGCAGCCGGCGGAACGACCGATTCGCCATCTGCACCGGCAGCGACACGGGGACCGAGACGATCTGCGCCGCGATGATCTCGTTCTCCTTCCACCCGAATCCATTCGCGGGACCGTAGAGCTTCACCATGTCCTGCGGCGCCTCGCCCGGCGTCGCGTGGCACTCGAGGCATGACTTGGCGGCCCTCATGGGGCGGGCGAGGAACAGCGATTTACCGAGCGGCGTCATGCGCTCGCCGTCGAGCAGCGCCAGGTCAGGACGGTTGCGGAAGACGTTCAGGATGTCCTCTTCCCAATCGACGACGCGATTGCGCGGGTTGGTCGGGTTCAGCGAGGCTTCCTTGTAGAAGT
>VBKO01000458.1 GCA_005888115.1 Deltaproteobacteria bacterium | reverse complement strand
GACAGGACACGCCAGGCGACGGGTCCGGTTCCGCGATCATCGACAACGTCGACGTGAACGGAACGCTCGTCGGCGAGCGTTAGGATCAGCGCCACACTTCGAGGCGGACGTCGTCGTACAGGACGTCCCCCTCGTAGTAGTTGGTGTGCGGGTCGCCGAACATGAACCAGTCTGGCCAGGTCGCCCCCGCCGGCCAGTTGGGAAACGACGCGTCGAGCGACGGCAGGTGCCCTTCGTCCACGCAGCGCGAGGCGTCGTCCGCCGCGCTCCGGTTGAAGTGCCACACGCAATTCGCCGCGGCATCGATCGACGAGCGGTAGGTGGTCTGCCCGCCGTAGCGGAACCGGCCCGAGATCTCCATCGTGAAGCGTCCGTCGGTGCGCTCGATGGAGACGCGGTACCATTCGCCGGGCAGGTACGAATCCACGGCGCGGATGTCTCCGGACGGCTGCCACGCTCCCTCGGAATACGACAGGAACGGCTTCCCGGTGAGCTCGGTGCCCTCGCCCTTGCCGTCGAGCGCGAACATCATGATCGGGCGCTCGCCGCTCACCACGAACCGCTGCCCGTCGAAGATCTGCATCCACGGCGGCACGTTGTTGTCGGAGTCGATCACCACCTTCCTGTGGTGATGGATCCAGGTGTTGTTGTGCGGCCTGGGCAGCGAGTCGAGGATGGTCAGCCAGTAGAAGCCGTTCTGGGCGGTGGCGTTCTCGTCGGACCACGGCTCCGCGGTCTCGCCGCCGCCGTATCCGTTCAGCCCGGGGCGTCCGTCGCCGAAGTTCGGGAACCCGACGCGCAACGACACGCGGTAGCGCTCCGGCAATGGATGCGTCGGCCGGACCACCGTGCCATCGGTGTGCGCCGGCGAAGCGATGCGCAGCACGCGGTTCGACGGGTCCGCGGGGTCCGCCACGATCGACGCGTGGCTGGAGAACGGAGACGCGCGCGTCCGCGTGTACGACTCGAGCGTCAGCCAGCCGCCGCGCCCGAACGGCGAAGAGATGCGCCATCCTTGCGGCTGCACGACGCGCTGCTTGCGGAAGAACGCGCCCTGGTCGGCGAAGGGTCCGTCGTCGGGGACCGGATCCGGCTGCCATTCCGGCGTACCAAGGTCCACGGATTGGAAGTCTTCCTCCGATTCGGTGACCCAGCCTCCGTCCGGCTGCCCGGGTTGCCCACCGCCGTCCGGTAGCCCGGTCGCCGGCTGCCCGGGCGGGAGAGGGTCGCCTCGCGAGCAGGCGAAGGCTGCGGCTGCGAAGCAGGCCAGGGCGAGGCGCATGCTGGACGGACCCTCCGTCCCGGAAGTTCATTCCTGCTGCCGTGATGCGCATGGCGCCGCGGCTACTCCTCGCGGAGCGCGGCGCCGTCCAGCTTCGAGAGGCGCGCCTCGCAGAAGGCGCGATCGACAACGACCGTGTCCCCGCGGCGCTCCGGCGCCTCGAAGAGCACGTCCGCGAGCACCTCCTCGAGGATGCTGCGCAGCCCGCGCGCGCCGAGCCGCTTGTCGACCGCGTACTGCACCACGGAGCGCAGCGCATCGTCCTTGAGGTCCAGGTCGACGCCGTCCAGCTTCAAGGCTTCGCGGTATTCCTTCACCAGCGAGTCCGGTGGCGCGGTCAGCACCTCGTAGAGCTCGTTCGCGGAAAGCTCGCTGAGCTGCACCTGCACGGGGATGCGCCCCAACAGCTCGGCGAGCATGCCGTACTCGACCAGCTCCTTGACGCGCAGCCGGCTGCCGCCCTGCCGGCGCCCCTCCGCGCCGAACCCGACGTGCTTGTCGATCTGCGCCTGGTGCAGGTCGGTGAAGGTGCCGGCGCAGATGAAGAGGATGTCGCTGGTATCCACCTGGACGAAGTCGTGCTTGTTCCAATGCTGGGTCACGTTGAGCGGCACGAAGATCTCGCGGCCCTCGAGGAGCTTGAGCAGGGCCTGCTGGACGCCCTCGCCGCCGATGACCCGGCTGCCCGCGCCGGTGCGCGAGGAGCCGCTGCGCCGCGCGATCTTGTCGATCTCGTCGATGAAGATGATCCCGCGCTCGGTCGCGTCGATGGAGTGGCCGCTCTTGAAGAGCAGCTCGGCGACCATCACCTCCACGTCCTTCCCGTAGTAACCCGCCTCGGTATATTCAGTGGCGTCAACCACGGT
>VBKO01000457.1 GCA_005888115.1 Deltaproteobacteria bacterium | reverse complement strand
AAGCGAAGGGGCTCGAGTACGAAACGGTGATCGTCTACCGCCTCCTCTCCGCCGAGCAGCGGCTTTTTGCCGAGCTGTGCGAGGGGGTCGAGGCGCAGGACCTGGCCGGCGACCGGCTCGAGTATCGCCGGGCGAAAGACAAGAGCGACCGGTCGCTCGAGCTGTACAAGTTCTTCGTCAACGCGCTCTATGTGGCGCTCACCCGCGCGGTCGGGCAGGTGATCTTGGTGGAAGACGACGTCGGGCATCCGTTGCTCGAGCTGCTCGGCGCCGGGCGGCCGGAGAGCGCCGCCTCGGTGCAGGCGGAGAAATCGTCGGCCGAGGAGTGGCAGCGGGAGGCGCACCGGCTCGAGGCGCAGGGCAAGCAGGAGCAGGCCGAGGCCATCCGCGAGCAGGTGCTGAAGCTCCGGCCCGTCCCCTGGACGGTATTCCACGACGTCAACCTGCGCGCGCTCGCCGACAAGGCGCTGGCGCCTGCGAGCGTGTCGAGCAGGGCCAAACAGCAGCTCTTCGAGCTGGCCTGCTTCCACGAAGAGAAGCTGGTCGCCGATCGCCTTGCCGGGTAGGGCCGGTTCGAGCCCGCGAAGCAATACGAGGCGCAGCGCGCGCGGATCGCCCGGCGTACTCTCGAGGGCTTCGAGGGGAAGAACTTCAAGGAGGTGCTCGCACGGACCGAGCAGTACGGCGTCGACTACGCCACGCCACAGGGCCTCACGCCGCTGATGCTCGCCGCTTTCGCCGGCAACGTGCCGCTGGTCGAGGCGCTGCTCGGGCGCGGCGCGAGCCTCGAGGCGCGCGACCACGCCGGCCGCGCGGCGCTGCACTGGGCGCTGCGCCGGGCCTATCGCGACTCCACGTATGCCACCACAGTCTTCGGGACCGTTTTCGACCTGGTCGCCCCTGCCTCCTTCGACGTCGAGGCGTCGGGGCGCCTGCTCCAGATCGGCCGGGAGATGGGCGAGTTCTTCTTCTTCTCCACGTTCCTCGCCCGTTTCGACGAGCTCTATCAGTTCCGCGCCGGTCGCAACGAGGGGGTGACGAGCGACTTCTTCCTCCGCGAGCCGTTCGCGGCCTTTCCCGAGGTGGTGATCAAGCCTGCGCGGAAGCGGCGCCTCTACGTCAACGGACTGCTTGCCCGCAACGAGCCGGGCAGCGCATACGTGCCGAACCGACAGCTCTGGATCCGCGAAGCGCGCGGCCACTACGTGCCCAACCCGTCGCTCTGCTTGCGGGTTGCGCGCCCGGAAGGCGCCGATGCTTGGGTGTCGCTCCACCAGGTGATGAACCTGGCGTGGCATGAGTCGCACCTCGAGAGGAATGCGCGGTCGCGGCTGGTCCCCGCGGCGCCCGCGATCCGGGCGGCAGGCTAGAGCAGCTTCCAGGAACAAAGGTGCGCATCACCCGCACGTTCAGGACTACCAGGCAAGCTTGTCGAG
>VBKO01000456.1 GCA_005888115.1 Deltaproteobacteria bacterium | reverse complement strand
GCAACGACCATCCGGCGACGATGCTGGCGCTCGGCGCCCAGGTCGTGGCGGTCGGACCCACCGGGGAGCGCATCATCCCCATCGATCAGTTCTTCCTCGGCCTGTTCACCACCGCCCTGCAGCCTGACGAGATCCTCACCGAGATCCGCGTTCCATCCCCGCCTCCGCGCAGCGGCGGCGCCTACGTCAAGCTCGAGCGAAAGGTCGGCGACTACGCCACGGCGGCGGCCGCCGCGCAGGTGACGCTCGGCGCGAACGGCGTGCTCGACCGTGTGGGCCTGGCGTTGACCAACGTCGGTCCCACGCCGGTCCGTTCGCGGGACGCCGAGGATGCGCTCATCGGGAAGCGGCCCAGCGACGCGGTCATCGCCGAAGCGGCACGCGGCGCCGCGGACGCCAGCACGCCCACTCCCGATCGGCGAGGGTCGGTCGAGTACAAGCGCGCGATGGCGCGCGTCCTCGCGGTCAGGGCCTTGAAACAGGCAGTCCAGCGCGCGGGAGGTCAGTGACATGGCCACGCACAAGATCACGCTCACCGTGAACGGAGCAGCGCGCGACGCTCAGGTCGAGTCGCGCCTCCTCCTGGTCCACCTCTTGCGGGAGAGCTTCCGCCTGACGGGCACGCACATCGGCTGCGACACCACGCACTGCGGGGCGTGCACGGTGCTGCTCGACGGCCAGCCGGTGAAGTCCTGCACGGTCCTCGCCGTGCAGGCCGACGGCCGCGAGGTGGAGACCGTCGAGGGCCTCGAGCATGCGCTGCTCGCGCGCACCAAGGAGCCCACCGAGCAGGACATCCGCGAGGCGATCTCCGGGAACCTATGCCGCTGCACGGGATACGTGAACATCGTCCAGGCCATCCAGTACGCAGCCGCCAAGATGAGGGAGAGGTAGCCCATGGAACCGAAGACGAGCGCGCAGGTCTGCGGGATGGGGCACTCGATGAAGCGCAAGGAAGATCCGCGCTTCATCCGCGGCAGGGGAAACTACGTCGACGACATCCAGCTCCCCGGCATGCTGCACATGGACATCGTGCGCAGCCCGTTCGCGCACGCGAAGATCAAGTCGATCAATTCCGAAAAGGCCCTCAAGGTTCCCGGCGTGCTGGCGGTGATCACCGGCGAGACGCTGGCCAAGTACAACCTGCACTGGATGCCGACCCTCATGTCGGACACCCAGATGGTGCTGCCCACCGAGAAGGTGATGTACCAGGCGCAGGAAGTGGCCGCCGTGATCGCGACCGATCGGTACGCGGCAGCCGACGGCGTCGAGGCGGTCGAGGTCGATTACGACCCGCTGCCGGTCGTCGTCGATCCGTTCAAGGCCTTGCTCCCGGGAGCGCCGGTCCTGCGCACGGACAAGAAGGACAAGAAGGACAACCGCATCTTCCACTGGGAAGCCGGCGACCGCGCCGCGACGGACCAGGCCTTCGCGCAGGCGGACGTGGTGGTGAAGCAGGACATGTACATCCCGCGCATCCACGTCGCTTCGATCGAGACTTGCGGTTGCGTGGCCGACTTCGACCGCGTCACCGGCAAGCTCACCGTCTACATGACCACCCAGGCGCCGCACGCGATCCGCACCGTGTTCGCGCTGGTGGCCGGCCACGTCGGCCTCTCGGAGGAGAAGATCCGCATCGTCTCGCCGGACATCGGCGGCGGATTCGGCGGCAAGGTGCCCGTCTATCCCGGGTACGTGATCGCAGTGGCCGCCTCGGTGGTGATCGGCAAGCCGGTGAAGTGGGTCGAGGACCGGATGGAGAACCTGCAAGCCGACTCGTTCGCGCGCGACTACCACATCCATGCGGAGCTGGCGGCGAAGAGGGACGGCACCATGACGGCGCTCAAGATCAAGACCATCGCCGACCACGGCTACACCGATGCCGCCGCGAACCCCTCCAAGTTCCCGGCGGGGCTGTACTCGATCGTCACCGGTTCGTACGACCTGAAGCGCGCCTTCGCCGAGGTGGACGGCGTCTACACCAACAAGCCGCCCGGCGGCATCGCGTACCGCTGCTCGTTCCGGGTCACCGAGGCGGTGCACTGCATCGAGCGGATCACGGACGTGCTCGCGCAGGAATTGAAGATGGATCCGGCCGAGCTGCGCATGAAGAACTTCATCCCCAAGGAGAAGTTCCCCTACAAATCGGTGCTCGGCTGGGAGTACGACAGCGGCGATTACGCCACCTGCCTGCAGAAGGCGATGGACAAGATCGGCTACGCCGAGCTGCGCAAGGAGCAGGCGGAGAAGCGCGCGCGCGGCGAGCTGATGGGCATTGGCATCTCCAGCTTCACCGAGATCGTCGGCGCGGGGCCGAGCAAGCAGTTCGACATCCTCGGGATCAAGATGTTCGACTCCGCCGAGATCCGCGTGCACCCCACTGGCAAGGTCCTCGCGCGCTTCGGCACCAAGTCGCAGGGCCAGGGGCACGAGACGACGTACGCGCAGATCGTCGCCGAGGAGCTGGGCATCCCCGCGGCGCACGTGCAGGTGGAGGAAGGCGATACCGATACCGCGCCGTACGGGCTGGGCACCTATGCCAGCCGGTCCACGCCCACCTCGGGCGCTGCCGCCGCCGTGGCGTCCCGGAAGATCCGCGAGAAGGCGAAGAAGATCGCCGCGCACCTGCTCGAGTGCTCCGAGGACGATCTGGTCTGGGAGACGGGCAAGTTCTCGGTGAAGGGCTCGCCGCAGCGGTCGAAGACCATCCAGGACATCGCGCTCGCCGCCTACACCAACCACCCGCAGGGGATGGAGGCGGGCCTCGAGGCCACCTCGTACTACGACCCGCCCAACCTCACCTTCCCGTTCGGCAGCTACATCTGCGTGGTCGACATCGACCGCGGAACGGGGATGGTGAAGGTCCGCCGCTTCGTTGCCGTGGACGACTGCGGGAACATCATCAATCCGATGATCGTCGACGGCCAGATCCACGGCGGGCTCGCCATGGGCCTCGCGCCCGCGCTGCTGGAAGAGATCAGCTACGACGAGGACGGGAACGTGCAGGGCGGAAGCTTCATGGACTATCTCGTGCCCACTTCCATGGAGACGCCCTCCTGGGAGCTGGACAAGACGATCACGCCCTCGCCGCACCACCCGTTCGGCGCCAAAGGCGTCGGCGAGTCGGCCACGGTCGGAGCGCCGCCCGCCATCGTGAACGCGGTGGTGGATGCGCTCGCGCACCTCGGCGTCAAGCACGTGGAGATCCCCATCACGCCCGAGAAGGTGTGGAAGATCCTGAAGGAGAAAGGCGTGGCGGAGTAGCCGATGCGCGCGCCTGCCCTCCAGGCGCTGGGACCGCGGCGCGGGCGCGTCGCGGTCCCGCTCGCGCTCGCCGGCGTGGTGCTGGTCGGCTGGGCGGGAACGCTGCGGTTGGGCACCGCGATGGAGGGACACGCCGCGCACCACGCCGGGCTCGCGGCGCTGTTCGCGATGTGGGCGGCGATGGCGGTCGCGATGATGGTGCCCGTCGAGGCGGGGGCGCTGGTGCGGCTCGCGCGCGGCTTGCGCGAGACTGCGTGGTTCCTCGCAGGATACCTGCTGCCGTGGCTGGCGTTCAGCCTCGCGGCGGCGGCGCTGCAAGACTGGCTGCACGCCGCGGGCCTTCTGGATGCAACGATGGCCGCGAGCAGCCGCTGGTTCGCCGCCGCGCTGCTCGCCGCCGCCGGACTGGCGCAGCTCTCCCCGCTTCGCCAGGCGTGCCTCGCGCGCTGCCGCGCCGCGTCCCTCATCGACTCGGACAGCGGTGGGCTGGCCGGCGGTTTGCGTGCCAGCGTGTCCTCGATCGCCTGCTGCGGGTTGCTCATGCTGGTGCCGTTCGCGACTGGC
>VBKO01000455.1 GCA_005888115.1 Deltaproteobacteria bacterium | reverse complement strand
GTGCACGGCCCGCCGAGGTCGCGCGAGGCGGAGCGGCTCAAGGCGATCGACCGGGGAAAGAAACGCGAGCAGCAGCTCCGCGCGCGCGTGCTGCGCGAGATGGCTTGACGGCTCCTGCAGTCGCGAGGCGCTGTGGTCCGAGCCGCGACGGGAGGAACTGAGATGAGCGTCCTGGCTCGCGCGGCCGCCTACGCCGCGCTGTTCATCGGGTTCGTGCTGGTCTTTGTCCCGGCTCGTCTGCTTTCGTGGTCGGGCATCCGCAGCCCCGCGACGATGGGACTCTCACAGGTCGTCGCCATGGTCCTGGGTGCCGCCGGCGCGGCGCTGGCGCTGTGGTGCATCGGTACCTTCGCGCTCGTCGGCAAGGGCACGCCAGCGCCGTTCGATCCGCCCCGCCGGCTGGTCGTCCGAGGGCCCTACCGCATGGTCCGCAATCCCATGTACCTCGGCGCCGGGCTTGCGCTGGCGAGCGCGGCCCTCTTCTACCAGTCGGCCCTCATTGCCGCGTACGCGGCGCTGTTCTGGCTCGCCACGCATCTGTTCGTCGTGGCGTACGAGGAGCCCACGCTGCGGCGCACGTTCGGTGCGGAGTATGAGGCGTACTGCCGCCGGGTCCGACGCTGGTGGCCGACGCCGTCCCTCAGTCGTCGACATCCTCGGCGATGACCAGGTTGTAAGGGTCGATCCCGACCTTGGTGACGGTCGCGACTTGCGCCTGTTTGTGCAGGTCGACCACGAAGACCGTCCCCGTCGGAGTCTGGCCCTGGGCCTTGAGCGTGTTCGCTCCGCCGGTGACGACCGCGAAACGTCCGTCCGCGGTGACGAAGGTGCCTTTCGGCCGGGCAGGCGCGCCATCCGCGCGGGCGAGCGGGATCCGGGCGATTTCCGCGTGGGCGGGATTGGTAAGCGCCTTGTTCAGGTCCACGATCGAGACGTTGTTCGTGTGGAAGTTGGCCACGACGATCGAGTGGCCGTCCGGCGTCCAGGAGACCGTGAAGGGACGAGCCGGCCCGTTCGGATCATCCGTGCCGACCTGGACGCGCGCGGCTTCTGCGCCCCGCTTGCCCTGGCGCGCCAGGTCGACGTCGATGATCGAGATCGTATTCCCCTCCGTTCCCGTGATGTTGCTCTCGCGCGCGGTCACCGCGACGAACTTGCCGTTCGGGCTGGCGCGGATTCCGAAGGGGCCGGTCTGCACCGTGATCCGCGGCGCCACTTCGACCACGCGGCTGCCGGCGAGCGCGGCCCCCAGGTCCATGATCGAGACGTCCTCCGTGCCTGCGTTTCCCGAGACGAGGTACGTCTTGCCGTCGCTTCCCCTTCCCAGCGCGAGGCCCTCGGGATCAGGCCAGCAGCCGAAGTCCTGCGGATCCCCGCCTTCCTCGGGAGGATCGGACAGGAACGCCTCGCCATTTGGAATCTGCGGAGGTTCGGTGGGGGAAACGAACGGCACGGGGAACGGGGCGCAACCTTTCCGGAGCTGCCGCGTCCCCGCGCCGGTGAGCGCCATCTCGATCTGGCCGCGGATTCCGCCCGTCCTCCGGTCGAGAAGACCGATGCGGTTCGAGCCGTCCTCGGTCAGCCAGCCTTCCGAGTATCCCGCGATGATGAAGCCGGGGATGACCAGGATGCCGACACCGCCGAACCAACCGGCGTCGTAATTGTGCTCGAGCGCCGCATCCGTATCGTCGAGCTCGCGCCGCACCAT
The DNA here is from genome assembly GCA_005888115.1 of Deltaproteobacteria bacterium. Taxonomy (GTDB): domain Bacteria; phylum Myxococcota; class Myxococcia; order Myxococcales; family 40CM-4-68-19; genus VBKO01. The sequence goes on along the minus strand of VBKO01000455.1, from coordinate 1,218 downwards.
CTTGCGGACGTCCATGACCGCGATGTTCGCGCGGCCGCCGTGCTGCAGGAACTCGGCGTTCACGACGCCGCCGTGGTGGTTCATGACGAAGGCGGTCTTTCCGTCCTCGCTGAGGACGATGTTCGCCGGGTCTCCGAGCAACTTCCCGTCGAGACGCCTGGGATTGACCCAGGACCGGCTGACGATCGCATTCGGCGTGTTGTTGTTCTGCGGCCGGAGGGCTTGATCCAGATCGATTGCATAGATCCGGGGGTCCCGGCGGCCCGTGGCCAGCACGAACCTCTGCTTCGCCTGGGCGAGGTCGGAAACGACGAGGACAGCTCCGAGCACCGCGAACCGCAGCCATCGCGCTTGGCCCATGAGATCCTCTCTTTTGGAAAGAAACCGCGACCCTAGACAGGACAGGCTCGACACTGACAGGGACCATTGTCGCACGCTCCGGCGGGGAAAAAATGTCAGTGGCGTGACCTTCCTGGAAGCTCGGACTCCATATGGTGCCGGATTTGCGTACGCCGCCCAGAAGAGCCGCACCCATCCCGGCCGAGGCAGAAGGTCAGATGGTCGCAAGTCCCTGCTACCTCGTCGCAGACAAGCGATCGGAGGGCCGCATGGAAGGCGGGCGACGGTCGAGGATCGATGTACCCCTGCGGGGGCGAGCGAGCGCCGCCGCAGTAGTCGCGTTCAGCATCCTGGGTTGCAAGAGCGCGCTTCCCCCGAAAGAGACCCCACAGAATCCTGCCGCCGGGCGCGCTTCGGGGTCGGCCTATCAGGCCGACACCGAGGAATTCGCAAAGCGCCTCTTCGACCAGGGGCGCACGGTCTTTCGCGACGAGACGTTTGGCAGTGAAGACTTCTGGAGCGGTTCCCTCCGGCTAGACAAAGCCGTCCTGGGCGAGAAGCTCGGTGGAAGCGGGCCTGGCCTGTCTCCCCGGGCGGCGCTCGCGCTCGGGCTCAAGGTGGATGCGACTCGCGTCCCGGAGCAGGTGGCGAGCGGGATCAAGGATGGCAGCGTCAACCTCGACGATCCAGCGAGCACGGTGGCGTTGCTCAAGCCGAACGCGGTTGTGGGATTGCACGCAGTCTTCGACGGCGAGAAGGTCGCCTCGATCGGCATCACTTGCGCCATCTGCCACTCTACCGTCGATGACGGCTTCGCCAAAGGCATCGGTAAGCGGCGCGATGGCTGGCCGAACCGCGATCTCAACGTCGGCGCGATCG
>VBKO01000454.1 GCA_005888115.1 Deltaproteobacteria bacterium | reverse complement strand
CAGCCACGCGCAGTACGCCGAGGGAGAATCGCTGGTGGACATGATCAAGGAGGACCTCATCGCCGAGCGCATCGCCATCGAGTCGTACACGGAGATGGTCCGCTGGTTCGGTGACAAGGATTCGACCTCGCGCCGCATGATGGAGAGCATCCTGGCCAAGGAGGAGGAGCACGCCGACGACATGGCCACGCTGCTCGAGACGCTCGATCCGCGGCAACCCGCCGGCAGTGCCGGAGAGGTGCATTGAGAGAAGTCCCCGCGTGCGCGCCGTGGTGCAGCGGGTGAGCGAGGCGAGCGTGCTGGTGGACGGGAAGATCGCGGGCAGCATCGGTCCCGGTGTGTGCGTGCTCCTGGGCGTCGCGCAGGGCGACACGGCGCAGGATGCCGAGTGGATGGCCACCAAGACCGTCGAGCTGCGCATCTTCGAGGATGCGGACGGGAAGATGAACCGCTCGCTGCTCGACACGGGAGGCGAGCTGCTGGCCGTCTCCCAGTTCACGCTGCTCGGAGATGCGCAGAGAGGCCGCCGGCCAGCCTTCACGGCGGCGGCGCCGCCGGCGGAAGCGGAGCCGCTCTACCGGAGGTTCTGCGACTTGTGCCGCGAGCGGGGCGTCCGCGTCGCGGAAGGCGTGTTCCGCGCCACCATGCAAGTGCGCATCGTCAACGAGGGCCCGGTCACGCTGCTGCTCGACAGCCGCCGCCCCACCGGCGGCGGCTAGAGGTTCGACATGGATGACTGCATCTTCTGCAAGATTGCGCAGGGCAAGATCCCCGCGAAGCGGCTGGCCGAGGACGCGGACATGCTGGCCTTCCCAGACGTCGAGCCGCAGGCGCCGGTACACGTGCTGGTGATCCCCAAGAAGCACGTCCCGTCGCTGCACGACGTGCAGGACTGGTCCCTGGTGGGGCGGATGCATGCCTTGGCGCTGAAGGTGGCCCGCGACCAAGGCATCGCCGACAGCGGCTTCCGGGTCCTGATCAACACCGGCGCCGACGGGGTCCAGACCGTCGGCCACGTGCACCTGCACCTCCTGGGCGGCCGCACCATGCTGTGGCCGCCCGGATAGAACGCAGCGCAGCGCCGCTCGATCGGCCCGCCTGGCGAGGGGGACGAGCGGGCGGGCGTACGCGCCTTTTGGGCCCATCGCTCTGTTGACCGAGCGCGCCCTTTCCTCTAGGTAGCCAGCCGAGCTCTCATGCCTCACGACAGCGCGCACGACGCCACCGCGGAGCCGACGCACGTCGAGCGCAAGCTCCCACCCGAGATCCCGGACGACCGCCTCGACCCGGACGCGGTCAAGGTCGTCCGCCGGTTGCGTCGCGCCGGATTCACCGCGTACCTGGTGGGTGGGTGCGTCCGCGACCTGCTTTTGGGGATGCGCCCCAAGGACTTCGACGTCGCCACCAGCGCACACCCGAACGAGGTGAAGGCGACGTTCCGGAACTCGCGCCTGATCGGCCGCCGTTTCCGGCTCGCGCACGTCTTCTTCCGCGGCGGGAAGATCATCGAAGTCTCCACCTTCCGCAAGAGCCCGCTCGACGAGCTGGCCGACCTGCCGCAAGACCTGCTCATCCGCCACGACAACGTCTTCGGGAACGCGGAGGAGGACGCGCGCCGGCGCGACTTCACCATCAATGCCCTGTTCTACGACGTGGACGAGGGCCGGGTGGTGGACCACGTCGGCGGCAAGACCGACCTCGCGCAGCGCCTGGTGCATACCATCGGCGATCCGGACGTTCGCATGCGCGAGGACCCGGTGCGCATCCTGCGCGCGATCCGCTTCGCGGCGAAGTGCGGGCTGCGCATCGAGCCGGATACCCTGGCCGCGATGAGGACGCACGTGGCGGAGATCCCGCGCTGTGCCCCGCCACGGGTGCTGGAGGAGGTGCTGAAGCTCCTGCGCAGCGGCGCTTCCCGCCGATCGCTCGAGCTGATGCGCGACGTCGGCGCGCTGCGCGTCCTCTTGCCACCCGTCGCCGAGCACCTGGAGCGGCGGGGGCCCGCGGAAGCGGAGCGGCACCTGCGCGCGCTGGAGGCGCTCGACGCGCACGTGCGCGTGGGAGAGATCCCCTCCGACGCGGTGCTGCTCGCGACGCTCCTCGCGCCGCTGCCGCGGGGGAAGGGACCGCGCGGACCGATCCCGCGGCCGGGTCGCCGTCCGGAGCCCGCCCTGCAGGCGCCAGCCGCCGGAGAGGCGGTCGCGGAAACCCCCGAGCCCGCCGAGGAGTCGGACGAGCTGGACGAAGAGTTGTCCGAGATCTCGCGCGAGCTCGACGAGGGTGGCGACGGTGACCCGGCCCACGCGCCGCTTCCCGAGGGCGCGCTGCGGGCCGACGAGACCCACGACGAGCGCCTCGAGCCCACCGTTCCGGCCGCCCTGGCGGTGGGCAGCGCGCCGCTCGAGCCATGGTCGTTGCCCCAGGACGTGGTCGCGCCGGAGATCGTGCTCGCCGAGATGGTGCGCACGGCCCGGCTGCCGCGGCGGATCGCCGAGCGCGCGCGCCTGGTCCTCGCTGCGCAGCCGCTGCTCTCCGGTGAACGGAAGAAGCGCCGCTTCTCGCCGCAGGCGTTCGCCCGGCAGAGCATCTTCCCCGAGGCGCTCGCAGTGTTCGAGCTGTCGGTCGCCGCCACGGGCCGCAGCCGCTCCCACCGCCCCTCCAAACCCCCGAAGTAAAGCCTACAAACGTTTCACGCAGAGGGCGCGGAGGACAGGGAGTGCGCGGAGGAGCGCCTGGTATTGAAAAGCCAAGTTCCTCCGCGTCCTAACGCAGTTGATCCGTTACTGCGGCGGGTTGGTGGGAGCCGGAGTGGTGCCGGGGGAGGGAGGGGTGCCGCCAGGAGGGGTGGGTTCGGTGCCGGTGGCGGCGGAGGCCAGCTTCTCGGTCATCATGCCGATCGTCCAGCCCGGAGAGCTGTCCCGGATGGTGTCCAGCCCCTTCATCGCGCGGGCGTACTTCGCCTTGTCGTCCGCGTCGAAGAAGATCACCGGCGGCCCCTGCGTGGATTCCTTCGACTTGGCCGCGCGGTACCAGACCTTGAGGCGATCGATGGCGTTCTCGTCGGTGAGCGTCTCGTTGTTCACGTGGAAGAGGCCCGCCTCGTCCACCTTGAAGAGGATCTGCAAGAGATCCGCGGGAGGCGGCTCGACCGGCTGCGTCTGGTCGGGCTCCTCGGGAACGCGAACCGCGATCTCTTTCTCCATCAGCGGCGTGAGCACCATGAAGATGATGAGCAGCACCAGCACCACGTCGACGAGCGGCGTGATGTTGATGTCCGAGCGCGGACCTTTCTTGGCGCCGACGTCCATTCCCATGCGTTACTTCCCCTTCAGCTCTTCGGCGGCCAGCTGGACCCCCTTCAGCTTCGCCTTGGAGGCCCGGTCGAGCACCGGCCTGACGGCGCCGTATTCGGTGTTGACGTCGGCCTTGACCATGACCCGCTTGCCCTCGGCGATCGCCCCCTTCATCGCGTCGACGAGTTGCTCGGGCGAGGCCGGCTGCTTGTCGCTCTCGATGTAGACCTTCCCGTCGGCGGTGACGCTGACGAAGAGCGGTTCCGGCCCCTGCGCCTTGTTCTGCATCGCGTTCTTGGCCTTGGGCAGCTCGACGCTCTTGCCCTTCTGCAGCATGGGCGTGCTGCTCCTTACGCCTTCGGCTGCGGAGGCCGGACGGTCGCCGGCGCGGTCGCAGCGGCGCCGGCCTGCTTGTTGGCGCCCGGGTTCGTCAGCGGCTCGTCGAACCGGCCTTCCTTGAGGAAGAAGTCCACCAGCTCGTTGGAGGCGTCGGCGATGTCCACCGTCATCTCCTCCACGCGATTGGTGAGGTAGTTGAACATCATCAGCGCCGGGATCGCCACCAGCAGGCCGAAGGCCGTGGTCACCAGCGCCTCGGAGATGCCCGCCGAGACCGAGGCGAGGCCGCCCGAGCCGGAAGTCGCCATCAGCTGGAAGGCGGTGATGATGCCGAGCACGGTGCCCAGGAGGCCCACGAAGGGAGCGGACGAGGCGACGGTCGCCAGGCCGGACAACCCCCGCCGCAGGTCGGCAGTGACGCGCAACGTGGCGCGTTCGATGGATCGGTTGATGGCCTCCACCAAATCGAATTCACCCACGTCGTGCGGCCCCTGGTGGGAGAGCGCCTCGCGGCCCCGGTTGTACTCGGCGATGCCGCTGCCCAGCACCCGCGGGATGTGGCCGTACTTCAGCGTGTTCGCCACGCTGGCCGCCTCGACCAGCTGGTGCCCGGGAAGCAGGTCCCGCAGCTTCTCCGCGTAGCGCCGGCTCTGCTCCTTGGCGCGCGCGAACGAAAAGAGCCGTTCGGCCATCACGCTGAGCGAATAGATGGACATGATCGCGAGGACGATCACGACCAGGCGGGCGGGAATGCCCATGGACTTCCACATGCCGAGGAGACTGAAATCTGCGCCACCCATAATGGAGACTTCCTCCTGGAACCCGAGACTGCGGCTTTCTGCGCGCACCCGCCCGGAGCTAAAAGGCGGCGGAGCCTACACACGCCCATATGTACTGTCAACGCTCTCTGACCGCGGCGCGTCCGGTTCCATTCTCGCTGCGGCGATCGATCGCAGCGAGCCAAGGGCGTCTTCAACGCAGCGTTTCGAGCACGGCGGCCAGGTCCTGCGGGAGCGGGCTCTCGTAGCGCGGGCGCGTCCCGTCCGGGTGCGTGAACGCGAGCCGGGCGGCGTGGAGGAAATGGCGGGAGAGCCCCGGCAGCTGGGGGCCGCCGTACAGCGCGTCGCCGGCGAGCGGATGCCCGATGAATGCGAGGTGCGCCCGGATCTGGTGCAAGACCCCGGTAGCGATCTCCACTTCCACCAGCGTGAAGCCGCCGCGGCGCTCGCCCGGCGCGAAGCGCGTCGACGCCGGGCGCGCGCCGTGGGCCTGCGCCCACTCCGGGTCGCTCGCAGCCCGCACCTTGCGCGGGTCGTGCGGATCGTGCAGGAGCGGCACGTCGATCTCCCCGCCGGCGTGCAGCTCGCCCGCCACCAGCGCGAGGTAACCCTTCTCGACGGTCCGGGAACCGAACTGCGCGCGCAGCATCGAATGCGCCGCCTCGGTGCGCGCGGCGAGCAGCAGGCCCGAGGTGTCGGTGTCCAGGCGGTGCACCAGGCCTCCCTCGCGCGGCGCGGGACCCACGGATGCGAGCTCGGGGAAGCGGCCGACCAGGGCGTTCGCCGCGGTCCCGGTCTCGCCCGGCTTGAGCGGGTGGGACGGCATGCCGGCCGGTTTGTCGGCCACCACCACGTGTGCGTCGGCGTGCACGATGCGCAAGGGCAGCCCGGGCTGCGGCGCGGGCGCGTCCGGCGGGGGGCGGCGCACCGAGACGCGCGCGCCTGGCCCGACCTGCAACCCCTTCGCGGCCCGCCGGCCGTCGACGCGCACCCGGTCCTCCGCGATCCACTCCATGGCGCGCCC
>VBKO01000464.1 GCA_005888115.1 Deltaproteobacteria bacterium | reverse complement strand
CGATCAGTTCTACCCGCGCGTCGGGCTTGCCGCGGCGGAGGTGCTGGAGCGCCACGGCGTACGCGTCACCTTCCCGGAAGACCAGACCTGCTGCGGGCAGCCGATGGCGAACGCCGGCAGCCTCGAAGACGCGCGGCCGCTGGCGGAGAAGTTTCTGCGCGTCTTCCGCGACCACCGCTACGTCGTCTGCCCGTCGGGCAGCTGCACGTCGATGGTGCGCAACCATTACGGGCCGTTGCTCGGAGAGCGCGCCAGCGAGCTGCACGGCAAGGTATTCGAGCTCTGCGAGTTCCTGCACGACGTGGTGCACGCCCGGCCGCGGGGGCGGTTCGCCGCGCGCGTCGGGCTGCACCAGAGCTGCCACGGGCTGCGAGAGCTGCGGCTGGGGACCGGCAGCGAGCGCATCCTCCCGGCGCGCGACAAGGTGCGCGACCTGCTCTCCGGGATCGAGGGGCTCGAGCTGGTGCCGCTGCAGCGTCCCGACGAGTGCTGCGGCTTCGGCGGAGCGTTCTCCATCGACGAAGAGGCGATCTCTTGCCGGATGGGGCGGGACCGCGTCGCCGACCACGAGCGCGCCGGGGCCGAGGTCATCACCGCGGGCGACATGTCCTGCCTCATGCACCTGCAGGGCCTCATCCGTCGCGACCGCAAGCCGCTGCGCGTCCTCCACCTGGCCGAGCTGCTGGTCGAGGCGGAGGCGCGGCCGTGAGCGCGCACTCCGAGCGCGCCGCCCTGTTCCTCGTCGACCAGCCGCGCAGTGCCTGGCACGACCAGGCCGTGTGGTGGGTGCGGCAGAAGCGCGACCGCGCCGCCTCTGCCCTGCCCGAGTGGGAGGAGCTGCGCGAGCAGGCTTCCCGGATCAAGGCGCACGCGCTCTCGCGCCTCGCCGACTACCTCGAGCAGTTCGAGCGCAACGCCACGGCGCGTGGAGCGCGCGTCCACTGGGCGCGGGACGCGGACGAGCACAACCGCATCGTGCACGGGATCCTCGCCGAGCGCGGAGTGACGCGCCTGGTGAAGAGCAAGTCGATGCTCACCGAGGAGTGCCACCTCAACCCGTACCTGATCGCTCACGGCATCGAAGTCGTCGATACCGACCTGGGCGAGCGGATCGTGCAGCTCGCCAAGGAGCCGCCCAGCCACATCGTGATGCCCGCCATCCACAAGAAGAAGGAGGAGATCGGCGATCTCTTCCACGACAAGCTGGGCACGCCGGCCGGGTTGTCCGACCCGACCAAGCTCACCGAGGCGGCGCGCGGGCACTTGCGCGAGAAGTTCCTGGCGGCGCAAGCCGGGCTGACCGGCGTGAATTTCGCCATCGCGGAGACGGGCGGGTTCGTGGTTTGCACCAACGAAGGAAACGCGGACCTCGGCGCCTCGCTGCCGCCCCTGCACGTCGCCTGCATGGGGGTGGAGAAGATCGTCCCGCGGACGAAGGACCTGGGCGTGTTCCTGCGCCTGTTGGCGCGCAGCGCGACGGGACAGTCGGTCACCGCCTACACCTCGCACTTCCACGGTCCCAAGCCGGGCGGCGAGCTGCACATCGTCCTCGTGGACAATGGGCGAAGCAAGCTGCTGGGGCGCGAGGAGTTCCGCCGCTCCTTGCAGTGCATCCGCTGCGGCGCGTGCATGAATACCTGCCCCGTGTACCGGCGCAGCGGCGGCCACAGCTATGGCGTGACGGTTCCCGGCCCGATCGGCTCGGTGCTGGCGCCGAGCGTCGATGCGCGCAAGCACGCCGGATTACCGTTCGCCTCCAGCCTGTGCGGCTCCTGCACCGACGTGTGTCCGGTGAAGATCGACCTGCACCACCAGCTGCTCGCCTGGCGTTCCGAGCTGGCCCGGGAGGGGTTCGCGCCCCGCTGGAAGAGGCTGGCCGCGAAGATCGGCGCGCTGGTGCTCCGCTCGACCTGGCTGTACCGCCTGTCCGGGTGGCTGGCCCGCCGCGTGGTGCCGCGCCTCCCACGCGCGCTGGTGTACTCGCGACTGAACGCCTGGGGACGCGGGCGCGAGCTGCCCGAGATGCCCCGCGACAGCTTCCGTGCCCAGTGGAGGCGGCGTGGGAAGCCGTGAGGAGATCCTCGCGCGGCTCCGCTCCGCCTCGCCGCCCGCGCGCGAGCTGCCCGAAGTGCGCCGGTTCGGCGAGCGCTCCGCGGATCTGCGCGCGCGCTTCGCGCAGTCGCTGCAGGATGCGGGCGGTCGGTGCGTGCCGCTCCCTTCTGCGGACGCGCTGCCCGCCGCGCTCGAGGAGCTCGCGCCCTACCGCGACGGCCGCCGCATCGCCTCGCTGCTGCCGGGCGTCCCTCGCGCGAACGTCCGGGTCGACGAGGTCGCCGATCCGCACGAGCTGCGCGACGTGGATCTCGCCATCGTCGCCGGCGAGCTCGGCGTCGCCGAGAACGGCGCCGTCTGGTTCATCGACCGCGGCCTGCGCCACCGCGTGCTGCCCTGGATCGCGCAGCACCTCGCGCTGGTGGTCTCCGGCGAGCGGCTGGTGAACGACATGCACGAGGCGTACGAGCGGATCGAGGTGGGCAACGGTTTCGGCTGCTTCATCTCCGGACCGTCCAAGACGGCCGACATCGAGCAGGCGCTGGTGATCGGCGCGCACGGCCCCCGCTCCGCGACGGTGT
>VBKO01000265.1 GCA_005888115.1 Deltaproteobacteria bacterium | reverse complement strand
CAAGGAAGCGCGCTCCTCGATGGCGACGCGCAGCTCTTCCTCGAAATCGATGTCGTCCGCCAGCACGGTAGCGAGCCCGAGCTGTCGGGCCCGCTCCGCGTCGATCGGTCCCTCGCGTCCGGCCGCGATCACCGCCTTCACCCGCGCGGGGTCTCCCAGGAAGCGCGTTTCCAGGCGCGAGAGGCCGTTCCAGCCCGGGAGCGCTCCATCGGAGAGCGGGCCGGGGCGCACTTCGACGCCGTCCGCGTCGAGCACGTAGCTGCGGTCGGCGGCGACGAGCAGCTCGAAGAGCGGACCGGCGAA
>VBKO01000264.1 GCA_005888115.1 Deltaproteobacteria bacterium | reverse complement strand
GGTGTCCAGCGCGAGCGTGACGTGGCGGTACTCGATGCGGTCCTTGGAGACGCGCGGCTCGAGCGGATCGAGCTCGATGCCAGGCCCGCGGGCGACCTGCGGCGCGGCCGCGGCCAGCGCCTTGGCGCGCTGCAGGATGGTCTCGGCAAACTTGCTGCGCGGCACCACCGCGTCGACCAGCCCCCACTCGACGGCGCGCTTTCCTTTGACTCCCTCGGCGAGCGTGGAGAACGCGTCGGCCAGGTCGCGCCTCACCTTGCGCTTGTCCACCACCCGCGTGAGGCCGCCCGTTCCGGGCAGCACGCCCAGCAGGGGCACCTCGGGCAGCGACACCGTCGACGAGCCGTCGTCGACCAGCACGATCTCGTCGCAGGCCAGCGCCAGCTCGTATCCTCCGCCGGCGGTGGCGCCGTTGCAGGCGGCGAGGAACCGGATGCCGCTCTCCGCGCTGGCCTCCTCGAGGGTGAGGCGCGTCTCGTTGGTGTACTTGCAGAAGTTGACCTTGAAGGGGTGCGAGGCCGAGGCGAGCATGTAGATGTTCGCGCCCGCGCAGAAGATCCGGTCGTGCCCCGAGGTGATCACCACCGCCTTCACCGAGGGATGCGTGAAGCGCAGCCTTTGCACCGCGTCCGCGAGCTCGATGTCCACCGAGAGGTCGTAGGAGTTGCTTTTCAATTGATATGCCTTCGCCTGCGGCTCCGGCCCGTCGCCGGCGGAGCCGGCTCCTCCGAGCTCGACTTCGGCGTCCTGGCCGCCGAACGGCTGGACCTTCATGGTCAGCCGGGCGATCTCGCCCTCGACGGTCAGGGTCCAATGCCGGTAGCGGCTGGGATGGGTCTCGAACGACACCTGTGAGGCGGCGGCGGATGTGTCCACGCGCCACAAAGTAGCGCATCGGGCGCCGCGGTGCAAGCAGTATAGTGCGCATTCTTGTTGTGCGCGACGATTATCTGCATTATAGTGCATCAATGGCAGACGGGGCGAAAGGGCTTCTGGGCGCGGTCGGAGCGGCAGTGCGCAGGTTGCGCGAAGGGCGCGGCCTCTCCCGGCGCGCGCTCTCCGACGAAAGCGGGGTCTCGGAGCGGTTCCTCGCCGATCTGGAAGGGGGTACGGGGAACATCTCGGTCGTCCGGCTGGCCGAGGTGGCGCGCGCGCTGGGCACCACCGCCGGCGCCCTGCTGCGCGAAGGCGAAAGCGCGCCGGGCGACCCCGCGTCGGCGCTCCTCGCCGGTCTTTCCCGCGACGAGGTGCACGAGGCGGAGCGCTGGCTGCGTGCCCGCTTCGGCCGGGGCGACGGTCAGCTGGTCGCGCTGGTTGGACTGCGTGGCGCGGGGAAGAGCACCATCGGGCGTGCCCTGGCGGGAAAGCTTTCGGTGCCGTTCTTCGAGCTGGATGCGCTGGTGGAGCAGGCCGCGGGCCTCTCGCTGCCCGGGATCTTCTCCCTGCACGGCGAGGCGTACTACCGGCGGCTCGCGCGCGAGGTCCTGACGCGCTTCCTGGCGGAGACCGACGAGGGCGTCCTCGCCACCGGCGGCGGGTTGGTCCTGGATCGCGAGTCGTGGCGGCTGCTGCAGCGGCGCTGCCGCACCGTCTGGCTGCAGGCGACGCCCGACGACCATTGGCAACGAGTGCTCGCGCAGGGCGACGAACGTCCGTCCGCCGCCAGTCCCCACGCGCGCGACGAGCTGCGCGCGCTCCTCAAGGTGCGGGAGCCGCTCTACGCGCAGGCCGAGATGGCGGTCGACACCTCGCGCCTGGGAGTGCCGGGCGCGGTCCGCGAAGTGCTCCAGCGGCTCACCGGCCCTCACAAAGCCTCCGCGGCGCGGAGGCGGGCGCACCCCCGGCAAAATTGACGGACGAGCATGGCCGGACGACCGTTGCGCCACCCCTCGGGAGGGAACGGTGGATCAGGACGCTCGCACCAGAGCTCGGAGCTCGCTTTCCGCGATGGCGGCCACGCTGCTCGCCTGCGGCGGAGCGGGGCTGATCGCGGGCGCGCCCGACTGGATCAGCCGCATCGCGCTGGCGAAAGCTGCGGTGAGGGCGTTGGGGATTACCGCGGACGCACAGGCCCCGAAGAGTCCGACCAAAGACGGACTCGCGACCACCGTCGCCGAAGGAAACGGCCCCGCCCAGCCGCAGCTCGCCGGACCGATCCGCTCGGTGCCGACCGCCAAAGGCGCGACGCTGCACGATCAGCTGGATCTCGAGCACTTCGTCGTCGCCCGCACCTGCGGCGGCGGTACTCCGCGCTTCGAGCGGGCGAACGACCTCGAGGGCGACGGCGTCTCCGATGGGAACGCGTCGGGGTACGTCGGCAACCCGCCCCGGTCCGCGGGATGCGACGCGGTCAGGTGGAGCGTCGAGGACCCGGCCGAGGACGTCCCCCGCTCGTCCCACGACCTGGTGACCGTCGAGAGTCGCACCCTGGACGACCGCCAGGCCACGGTCCGCTGAGCGGGGCCGCGCAACAAGGCCTCGCCACGATCGAGAATTGTTCTCGAACGCTGGAGATCCGGCGGGCAACGGCGTTAGGATGTGCCTCGTGCCCATCCAGCCGACCGGCACTCGTCAGAGCATCCTCGAGGCGCTGAAGCGCGAGGGTCCGCTCGCCATCGCGCAGCTCGCGGAGCGCCTGGGCATGTCGGGCGAGGCGGTGCGGCAACAGCTGGTGCAGCTCCAGCGCGAGGGATGGATCGAGGCGATGCACGAGCGCGCCGCCGCCCGTCACAGCGGACGCCCGGCCGCGCGCTACCGCCTGACCCAGGCAGGCGACCACGTGTTCCCCAAGCACTACGACGCGCTGACCGTGGCGGTGCTCGACGCCGTGTCCGCCGAGCTGGGCCCGGAGGCGCTGGACCGCATCCTCGCCAGCCTCACCGAAGTGCGGGCGCGGCAGTGGGAGCCGCGGCTCGCCGGCAAGTCCGTGCGCGAGCGCGTCGAAGTGCTGCGCGGCGTGTACGAGGGACAGGATCCTTTCATGGACGCCGAGGAGGTGCCCGGCGGATTCCGGCTCGTCGAGCACAACTGCCCGTTCCTGAACGTCGCGCTCGAGCGGCCCGCGCTGTGCAGCACCACCGTTTCGCTCCTTTCCCGGCTGCTCGGCTTCGAGGTCGTCCGCGAGGAGCGATTCCAGAGCGGCGACGGCCGTTGCGCCTTCCGCGTGCTGATGGACAAGCCGCGCGCCGCGGACGCGCCCCTGTTCCAGCGCGAGAGGAAGAACTGAAGCTTCATTCCCCCGTGAAGCGGGGCGGCCTGCGCGCGTTGTAGGCGGCGATCCCTTCGGCCGCGTCCTCGCCTTCGAAGAGCCGTTGCTGCAGCTCGCGCTCGAGGGCGAGGCCCTGCTCGAGGCCGACCTCGAGGCCCGTGGTCACGGCTCGCTTGATGAAGCCCACCGCACGCGACGCCTTGGCGGGCGGCACGAAGCGGCGCGCGTACTCCAGCGCCGCGGCGCGGAACCCGTCCGCCGGCACGTCGAGCACCGCATTGAGCAGGCCCAGCGCCTTTGCTTCGTCGACGGCGATGGTCTGGCCCTCCGCCATCATCTCGATCGCCTTCGCGCGACCCACCGCGCGGGCGAGCCGCTGCGTCCCTCCGGTGCCAGGCAGCACGCCCAGCGCGACCTCCGGCAGGCCCATCTTCCCGGCGTCGCGGCGCGCGACGCGCAGATCGCAGGCGAGCGCGATCTCCAGCCCGCCGCCGACGCAATGCCCGTTGATCGCGGCGATCACCAGCTTGGCGGTCTGCTCGAGCCGGCAGAGCGTTTCGTTGGCGTGGAGGCAGAAGTTGTACTTGAAGTACGGATCGCTCTTCTGGAGCATCTCGATGTCCGCCCCGGCGCAGAAGAACTCGGTTGGCTTCTTCGCGTCGGCTGGCGGCGGCGCGCCGGTGAGCATCAGGACATGGACGGACTCGTCCATCCGCGCGTCGAGGATGTGCGCGTCGAGCTCGCGCATCATGTCGTAGCTATACGTGTTCGCGGGCGGGTTCCTCAGTTCGAGGACCATCACACCGTCGTGCTTCGAGGCGTTCACCAATGGCGTCGTCATGCGCCGGCTTCTACCACGACGCCACCGAACAGAATCACGGCGCACGCCAAGGTAACGAACAGGCAGATTCCATCGGTCACCGGACGTACGTCACTCCTCCCCAGGCTCCTTCAGTGGCACATCCCCGGGTGGCTCCCCCGGAAAGAGATCATGCGCACGTACGAGGACGAGCCGGTCTGCTACGCGGGCCAGTGACGAACAGCGCAAGATCCAGTCATGCACGGCCGGGCGGCGGCTCTGCGGTAATACGCGGAGGACTTGCCGCGTCTGCAGCTGCTCACTCGACGGGAAGTCGGCTGCGAGTTCCTCGGGCCAAGGGCAGCCGATCGTCGCGCGCCGCTCGTGCGGGATGTCACCCGCATAGTTACGGAACGTCACGAGCATGCTGGTCGGTTCCCACGCCTCTCCTGCGGCGTCGAAGTCAGAAAGCGCATCCCACAACCTGACCAGCACACGCGGCGCGGCGCCGCGGTTGGAATGCGGACCGGTCGACGACAAGCCGGAATAGAGGCTCACGCGCGCCGTGGACCCCGCATTGCGCGCGATGAACGTATAGAGCGGCTGGTCAGTCGCGCACCCGTGGAACGTGGTCGCACCCGGGGATCGCGTGAGGTAAGAGCGGCAGCCCTCGTAGGCACGTTTCTTCAGTGTGTGAAGCTCCTCGGGACGCAGATTGGCGAGGAGTCGTTGCTTCTCGCCGGGCGGCAGCTTCGTGAGCACGTATCTCGCGATAGGAAAGCCATTCTCGCCTCTCGTCCAAGTGCTCCGACGAGTGGCGTGAAGGACAGTGCCATCGTCGTAGAGCGCGAACAGCAGCTTCCTGTCGTCGCCAAGCAGCAAGCCCGGCTCCTCGACGACTTGGAGCACTGGCGCGGAAGGGTCGGGCGGCATCGGACCGGGTGAGCCCACTGCGAGCAAGGCGCTAATCCAGATCATGTGAATTCCGGGACTCCGCTCGCGCCGCTCCACGAATCGCGCGCGCGCGTTTTAGTCTCCGCGGTGATCTTTTTGTCCAATTCAACGGCGCAAAAGGCCCATGTCCTTTTCGAGAGAGAGGGACATCTCCATCGAGTCGGCCCATTCGCCGGCGTCCTGGGTGACCAGGGCGGCGGCGGGGTCGAGGATCCAGGCGCCGAGCGCCGAGGAGAAGAGGGCCACCAGGTTCTGGAAGGGATGCACGCGGTTCTGATCGTCCAGCTTGCCGCTCGCGACGGTGAGGAAGGTCTGCGACGACTGGAGCGCCTGCCTTGCCTCGGTGCCGAGCTCGTCGTCCATGGTGGCCAGGTGCTCGACCAGGGCGAAATGCGTGCTGGACGGATCGTCGAGCGAGAAGAGCTGCACCAGGCAATCGTGGGGCTCGGAATCGGTATATTCCCTCACCGTCACGCGCCAGGTGCGCTGCAGCTCGAGCTCCGCGGGAGAGGGGTTGCCGAGCGGGGTCAGCGTGAGCGAGGCGCCCTGGTCCTCCTCGCGCATCGCGGTCAAGCACACTCCCACCAGCCGCTCCAGCTCGTGCGGCCGCATCTGGCGGGGCGTGAGCATCCCCACCATGCGCGCGGGCTGCTCGGTGTTTACGAGCGACTGTAGATACATGTTCTCGGCCACGTTGCCTCCACCGTCCGGCAGCATCCGCACGCGTGGACGGCGAAGTCAACCTCGGTCAGACCGCCTCGACAATGACTGACAAGCCTTGCCCGACGCCCACGCAAAGGGTCGCGAGCCCGTAGCGACCGCCGCGCGCGCGGAGCGCATGCACCAGGTGCGTGAGCAGCCGCGCGCCGCTCATGCCGAGCGGGTGGCCGATGGCGATGGCGCCGCCGTCCACGTTCACTCGATCGGGGTCGAGCTGCAGCTCCTGGACGACCGCCAGCGCCTGCGCGGCGAACGCCTCGTTCAGCTCGACCAGGTCCAGGTCGCGCGCCGAGAGCCCCGCGCGAGCCAGCGCCTTGCGCGTCGCCGGCACCGGGCCCATTCCCATCTCCCGTGGATCCACGCCGGCCGACGCCGCCGCGACGATGCGCGCCAGCGGCGCGAGCCCCAGCTCGCGCGCCTTCGCTCCGGAGGCGACGAGCACCGCGGCCGCGCCGTCGTTCAACGAAGACGAGTTGCCGGCGGTCACCGATCCACCCTCGCGGAACACGGCCCGCAACGCCGCGAGCTTCTCCAGCGAGGTATCCGCGCGCGGACCCTCGTCGCGTTCCACCGCGCGGTCCGCCTTGCGCTTCTCCGCGGAGAGCTCGGCGAGGGGCACGGGCAAGAGCTCCGCCGCGAGCGCGCCGGACTCGACCGCCGCCACTGCCCGCCGGTGCGACCGGAGGGCGAATTCGTCCTGCGCCTGCCGCGAGATCTTGTAGTGCGTGGCCACGTTCTCGGCCGTCTCGCCCATGCTCTCCAGCGGGAACCGCTCGGCCATCCGCGGGTTGGGGAAGCGCCAGCCCAGCGAAGTATCCCAGCTCTGCAGCGGTCCGCCGGCGTAACCGTCCGAAGGTTTGGCGACGGCCCAGGGAGCGCGAGTCATGCTCTCCACGCCGCCTGCGGCGACCAGCTCCGCCTCGCCCGTCTTGATGAGGCGCGCCGCTTGCGCCGCGGCCTCCAGACCGCTGGCGCAGAGCCGATTCACCGTCACGCCGGGGACCCGGTCGGGAAGCCCGGCGAGCAGCACGGCCATGCGCGCCACGTTGCGATTGTCCTCGCCCGCCTGGTTGGCGCAGCCGAGGATCACTTCGTCGAGCTGCTCCCCGACTCCGTGCCCCACGCGTTCGAGCAAGGCGCGGAGCGTGTACCCGGCCAGGTCGTCCGGCCGCACCGAAGCGAGCGCTCCGCGCAGCTTGCCCACCGGCGTGCGCAGCGCGTCGACGATGACCGCATCCCGAGGTCCGATTCCCGCCACGTGGCCTCCACGCGCTGCGCGCGCTACCATCCGCGCATGGTCCCGCACGAGGGCGATCCCGCACCCGACTTCCTCCTCGAGGGGGTTCCCGAGGGGCGGTACCGCCTCGCCGATCAGCGCGGCAAGGTGGTCGTTCTAGCCTTCTATCCGGGAGATTTCACGCCCGTCTGCTTGCGCCAGCTGCGGCATTACGAGGAACAGCGGGAGAAGCTGGTCGCGACGGGAGCCACCCTGTGGGCCGTCTCCACCGACAAGCTGGAGAAGCACGAGAGGATGGCGAAGAGCTACGCCCTGAGCTTCCCCTTGCTCGCCGACCCGGAGGGCAAGGTGGCGGACTCGTACGGCGTCCGGTCGCTCCTGGGCACCGCGCGGCGCTCGGTGTTCCTCATCGACCCGCAAGGGATCGTGCGCTACCGGCACGAGGATCCGCTGTCGCTGTCATATCGCAGCGTGGACGACATCCTGCGCGCGCTGGACGAGAGCGGGCTCGTGAAGACGACGGCTTGAGGCTTGGGGCCTCCAAGCCTCAACCGCACGAGCCTCTACTTCGAAACGTCGTTCTTCGCCTTCTCGGTCGCGTCCTTGACGTCGCTCTTCGTGTGACGCGCCTTGGTCTTCGCGTTGCGCGCTGCCTTCTTGGCGTGGCGCTTGGTCTTCGCCGTCCCCGAGTCGGTGCCGAGCTTGTCCTTCGCATCGTCGACGGTGTTCTTCATCGAGTTGTCGACGTCCTTCGCCTTGTCCTTGACCTTGTCGTCTGCCAGCGCCGGAACCGCCAGAGCGAGCGCCAGCGCGCCGATGATGCCCTTCAGCATATGGGTCCCTCCTGGAGAGGAACCTGGGCATCGGTTGTCCGGCTGACAACACAGACACCCTGCAAAGACGACGGCGGGGAGCGACCGTCCGGACGCTCCCCGCCGCGTGCTGGAACCGAGCCCTACTTCTTCGGAGCGTTCGGGTCGCTCGGGCTGCTCGGGGTGCTCGAGCTGTCGCTGGGCTTCATCGTGCTGTCGCCCGTGCCCGGCGCCTTGGAGGTGTCGGTGGTGGAGCCGGTGTGCGTGCTGTCCACTGGACCGGTGGCCGGCGCTGCCGGCCGGGCCTGATCGGTGCTCGAGCCGGTCGCGCTGCCCGTGGTCGAGCCAGTCGCGCTGCCCGTCGCCGAGCCCGTCGTGGAGCTGCTGGAGCCGGTCGTGCCGGTCGCCGAGCCGGACGCGCTGCTGTCGCGATCGAGATCGCGCGGCGCGTTCGTGTCGCTCGAGGAGGTGGACTTTCGCATCGAGCTGTCGGTCGCGCTGCGGCCGCTGGCGCGGCGCTTCGTCTTCATCTTCGCGCCCTGCTGGCTGCAGTCGCACTTGCACTTGTCGTCGTTGGCCGTGGTGTCGGTCGAGGCGGCGACGTTGCGATCGGAAGTGGTCGCGGACGACGAGGTGGACAGCGAGCCGCGGTCCGAGGTGCTGCTGCCGGCCGAGGTGCCAGTCTGGGGCATCGTCTTGTCGGTCGGCGACGCGGTGTCCTTCTTCGGCGACTGGGTGGTAGAGCTGGGGCGATCCTCGGTCGTCTGCGCGGTCACGGCCGGGGCCGCGAGCGCGAGGGCGAGGATCGAGGTTGCAGCAAGCTTCATCTGTGCCTCCGTCTGGGTTGCAATGCTCCCCGATCACGGTGGCGACGACCTGCCCGAGGGACAACGCACGACCCCTCGGTGGGCGAAGCTGGACGCAAGCGACCAGGCGCCGAAGCGCACGAGGGCGGAGGGGCCCATGCCCTCCTCCCTCGCGTAAAACGAGCTCGGTGCCGCGCTTACGCCGAGAAGCTCGACCCGCAGCCGCAGGTATGCTTGGCGTTCGGGTTCTTGAACGAGAACCCGCTCTGGCCGAACTGACCCTCGACGTAGTCGACCTCGACGCCCATCAGGTACATCGAGCTCATCGGGTCGACGAAGCAGCGCACGCCGTTCACCTCGAACACGAAGTCGCCGGCCCGCTGCTCCTTTTCGAGATCCAGGCTGTACTGGAAACCCGAGCACCCGCCGCCGACGACCGCGACCCGCAGGCCGGAGCCCTGCAGGTTCTCGCGCTCGATCGTCTCCTTCACCATGGCGGCTGCCTTGTCGCTCAGGCGCACCGGCGGAGGCGGCTCGCTGGTCGGGCTGGTGTGCGGCGCGACGTTCTGCGTGGTCTCCATCGTCATGCGTCCTTTCCGAGGCGGTTCCAGGGACTCAATATAACGTCCTGCGGCAACACCGCAAATGCTGCGGTTGGACCGACCGCCCGCCGTCCACCGCCAGCACCTGCCCCGTGATGAATGGCTCCGAGGCAAGGAACAGGACCGCCCGTGCCACTTCCTCCGGCGTGCCGATCCGTCCCGCGGGGATGCGCGACAGGATGCGCTCGCGGCGCTCGGGCTGGACGGTATCCGAGAACAGGATGGCTCCAGGGGCGACCGCGTTGACCCGCACCTCCGGCGCCCACTCGAGCGCGAGCTGGCGCGTCAGCGCGGCGAGGCCGGCCTTGGACGCCGCATAGTGTGCGGTCCTCTCCCACACCTGGGCGGTGCCACAGAGATCGAGGAGGTTCACGATCGACCCCTGGCGCTCTCGCAGGTGCGGCCAGGCGGCGCGCGCCAGTTGGAAGGGACCGGACAGGTTGGCCGCGAGCAGCGCGTCGAACCGCGCGCGTGTCAGCTCCGCGGCCGGTACTTCCTCGAACTGCGCCGCGTTGCAGACCAGCGCGTCGAGGCGGCCGTGCGCGTGCACCGCCTGCGCCACGATGCGCTCCGGATCGCCGTCGCGGGCTTGATCGCCCTGGACCAGCGCCGCGCGCACTCCCAGCGCCCGGATCTCCTCCGCGGCCTCGTGCGCCTGCGCGGCCGAGCTGCGGTAGTGCACCACGACGTCCGCGCCGGCTTCCGCGAACGCGCGGGCGATGGCCCGGCCGATACGCACCGCGCCGCCCGTGACGAGCACCGAGCGGCCGCGCCAGCTGTCCCGCGGCTCCTCCACCGCCCCCGAGCGTAGCATGTTGACAGCGGCGGTCGCGCCAAGCACGTTGCGCTTCCGCGATGGGGAAGAAGAACAAGCAGCGGCCGTCGACCTCCCCCTCGACCCCGCCCCCGACCTCCTCCCCTACCGCGACCCCGACCCCTGCAGCGCCCCCGACCTCGACCAGCGACACCGGCCCTCCGCCGATCTCGTCGGCGCCCCTCCCGCTGCTCGATCTCTCCGCCGGGGATCTGGGCGCGTTCTTCGAGCTGTGCTTTCCCGACAAGCGCTTGATCGAGCTGTGCCGCGAGCTGAAGCTGCACACGCCCGGCTACCGGCTCGAAGCGCTTCCTCCGGACCAGGTGGCGCGCGTGCTCGCCGACGAGTACCTCGCCGCCAAGGACGTCCGCCCGCACCTCGAGGGCGCGGTGCGCGAGACGATCCGCGACCCGATCCTGGAAGGACGCGAGGTGAGCGCGGCGGACCTGGGCCAGCTCCT
>VBKO01000463.1 GCA_005888115.1 Deltaproteobacteria bacterium | reverse complement strand
CATTTCTCGCCCTCGAGCACTAGTCGAATTCTCTCAGTCCGAACTGACCCCGGGCAGGCTTGGCTGCGGCACGCCTCGTGTCCGCGCTCGTTGCATGAACGTGCGACCGTACATCTGGTCCGCCGCGTGCTGGTTATGTGCACGGCATAGCAACCGGATCCGGTCGGCTTCGTGTCGACGCGTTCTCGCGAAGCCGTCCCGGTGATCGAACTCGAGGCCGCCCGTCTCGGCACACCTACGGCCATGCTCGTCCGTGAACGTACAGCGACCGCCGTCACGCTGGAAGACCGCGCGCTTGATCGCGTCCGGAATGTGGCGTGAACAGGAGGTGCTCGATTCTTGCGGCGCCTTCTTTCGCGGAGTGCGGCCTTCGGCGAAGCGGTCCTTCTTGACTTTCTCGACGAGCACAGCGAGCGCCCTTTCGACGATCGCCCCGACGTCTCCGCGCGGAACGCGGTGCCGAAGCAGATCCTGGGCCTGCCGGAGCATGTCGCGACAGGCCCGACTCGCCGTGAATTGGAACTTGAACGTGTCCTCCGTGAGCGGATCAATGACTGCCCGCTCTTCATGCCGGGCCAGTGTCGGTGCTGGCGGCGCGATCGCGAGGGAAGCCGACGAATCAGGCGAGGCCGTCGCAATGGCATCGCCGAGTGGGAGCGCCGGTGTCGCGTCGACCGTCGCATTGGCATGGCTCGGGACCTTGCGGATGACAGTCGGACCTGCTGGTTGTGGCGCGAGCCTCGCCACCAGCTCCTCGATCTGACGCGTGGTCTTTCCCGCTGCCTCCGCGAACACCTCGGCCTGGTTTTCGAGGGTCAAGTGCGGTGCGAGCAACCGCAATCCAGTCATGTGCACGCGCCCGGAGCGGATCGCCTCTAGGATCGCGGGCACACGCCGGGCGGCGCGGGTGAGGGTAATCCGCGCGTAGGCAGCATCCTCGGAAAAGCCGTATTCGCCGACGCAGAAAGCAAACATCGAGGAGAACGGTTGATCGAGGTAGAGCTTTCGCGCGTCGATCTCGCCGAGATGGAGAAGCAGCTCCACCTCCACGCCTCGTGACGTGTGCACGAGCTTTCGCGTAGCGGAGAGGAGATCCGGGGAGCTCAGCGCTTGCTGCTGAAGCTGCACTCTACACGCGCCCATGGGCGGCTAGACGGTGTTTCTGGCGAGGGGAGCGGCACGTGGCACAGACGACGCGCCAGACCTGTCAATCCAAAACCACCACGATACGTAACTTGTCCGATGGGAGCGCGGCGTGCCGGTTCAGGGGCTTGGAATGGTTGGTCGCGCCGCGCTCGCGTAAGCCGCGCGCGTAGTCCAGGCAACTCGTTTCAAGACGGGCCGCACTGCGTCAAGAGCGGCGCCGTCGACGCACGAGGGAACAGCAACGGTTCACCTGGAACGCACGCGTCTCCCAACTCGACGGCTTCGTTCCTACCAAGTCACGGCGCGTGCCGGCGCAGCCATTCCGCGAGGGTGGCCTGGAACTTCTCCGACTCCTCGATGAGAAAGAAGTGGCTGCTCTTCTCGAAGATGACTGTCTCCGCCCCCGGGATCCGCTCGGACATCCAGCGCGTTGCGGTGAGCGAACAGATGGGATCCTTCTTGCCGGCGAGGATCAGCGTCGGGCAGGCGATGCGGTGCAGCTCGTCGAGCGTGTCGTGCTCCAGGCAGGCGTGGTTCTGGCGGACGTAGCAGGCGGGGAGGCGCGTCTCGCCGCCGATCAGCCGCTCGATCTGGGCGACGCGGTCACGCTGCGTATTGAAGAACTCGGCGGAGACGAAGTTCTGCACGGAGTGGCGCGCGTGATCGGCCCAACTCCCGCCCCACTCCAGGACCTCGCGCATGTTGGTGAGGACGCGCACGCCCAGCGGGTCGAGCTTGGCGAACGACGAGCAGAGGACGAGCGACTGCACCCGCTGCGGCGCGCGCAGCGCGATGTGCTGCGCGATGCTGCCGCCCATCGAGCGCCCGACGATGTGCGCGCGAGAGATGCCCAGCGCGTCCATCAGGCCGAGCGTGTCGCGCGCCAGGTCCTCCGTGGTGACCGGCTCATCGACCTGGGTGCTCTTCCCGGCGCCCCGATTGTCGAATGCAACGACGCGATGGCGTCCCCGGAACGCCTCGATCTGCGGGGCCCAGGCCTCGTGGTCACCAGCCAGGCCGTGGATGAGGACGAGCGGGAATCCCTCGCCCTCTTCCACGTAGTAGATGCGGTACTTGCCGATCGAGGCGAACGGCATGACCTCAAATACTCCCTGCCGATAGACTCTGACCAGCAATCAGGGGAGGTTTGGGTGAAAGCCGATCAAGCGCCGGTCCGTCAGTGGTGCAGCACCTTTGAGAGGAACTGCCGCGCGCGGTCTGTCTTCGGCTGGGCGAAGAACTCTGCAGTGGGGGCTTCCTCCACGATGCGGCCCTGGTCCATGAAGACGACCCGGCTGGCCACCTTGCGCGCGAAGCCCATCTCGTGCGTGACCACCACCATGGTCATGCCGTCGCGCGCCAGGCCGACCATCACGTCGAGCACCTCGTTGATCATCTCCGGGTCGAGCGCCGAGGTGGGCTCGTCGAAGAGCATGCACACGGGGTCCAGCGCCAGGGAACGCGCGATGGCCACGCGCTGTTGCTGACCGCCCGAGAGCTGCCCGGGATGCTTGTCGGCGTGCTCGCGTAGCCCGACGCGATCCAGCAGCGCCAGAGCCTTCCGGCGCGCCTCCTCGCGGCTGCGCCCGAGCACCTTGACCTGGGCGATGGTGAGGTTGTCGATCACCTTCATGTGCGGGAACAGCTCGAACTGCTGGAAGACCATCCCGACGCGCGCCCGCAGCCGGGACAGGTTCGTGCCGCGCCTGCCGACCTCGACGCCGTCCACCACGATCTGGCCGCGCTCGAACGGCTCCAGGCCGTTGATGCACTTGATCAGCGTGCTCTTGCCGGACCCGGACGGGCCGCACACCACGATCACCTCGCCCTTGCGCACGTCGACCGAGCACGCCGCAAGGACCTCGACCTCGCCGTACGACTTGTAGACGTCGCGCACGGAGATCACGCGAGTACCCTCCGGCGGAGCAGCCGCACGGCCCAGGAAGCGGCCGAGCAGAGGACGAAGTAGACGGCGCCCGCGAAGAGCAGCATCTCGACCAGGCGGCCGTCGCGGTCGCCGACCTTGTACGCCGCGCCGAAGAAGTCGGCCAGCGCCGAGACGTACACCAGCGAGGTGTCCTGGAAGAGGATGATCGCCTGCGTGAGCAAAAGCGGCAGCATGTTGCGGAACGCCTGGGGCAGCACCACGTGCCACATCGCCTGCAAGGGCGTCATCCCCAGCGCGAGCGCGGCGGCGCGCTGTCCCTTCGAGACGCTCTGGATGCCCGCGCGAATGATCTCCGAGTAGTAGGCGGCCTCGAAGAGCGCGAACGCCACCATCGCCGAGGCGAGCCGCAGGTCGGTGGCGTGGCTCAGCCTGAGCACGTCGCGCAGCAGCGAGGGCACGATGAGGAAGAACCAGAGGAGCACCATCACCAGCGGGACCGAGCGGAAGAGGCCGACGTATCCCGCCGCGAAGAGCGACACCGCACGCGCGGACGACAGCCGCATCACGGCCAGCACGGTCCCCCAGGCGATTCCCGCCGCGACGGCCACCGCAGTGATCCCGAGCGAGACCTTCATTCCCTGCCAGAGGAACGGCAGCGCGCCGGGAATGGAGCTCCAGTCGAAGTCGTACATCTACTTGCGGCTCCCCAGGTATCCCGGCACGCGCGCGCGCGACTCCACCGCGCGCATGAGCAGCTGGATCCCGGCGTTGACCAAAAGGTACAGCACCGTCACCGCGAGGAACGACTCGTACGCGTGCGCCGTGTAGTCGACGAGCTGCCTGCCTTGCGCCGTCAGTTCGAGGAGCCCGATCGTCGAGCACACCGCGGAGTTCTTGAAGACGTTGAGCGTCTCGGAGGTGAGCGGCGGCACGATGAGACGCGCCGCCATCGGCAGGAGCACGTACCGGTACGTTTGCGGCAGCGTGAACCCCAGCGCGAGCCCGGCGTTCCTCTGCCCGGTGGAAAGCGACTCGATGCCGGCGCGCACCTGCTCGCAGACGCGCGCCGCGGTGAAGAGGCCCAGGCACGCCATCGAGGCGAGGAACTGCTG
>VBKO01000462.1 GCA_005888115.1 Deltaproteobacteria bacterium | reverse complement strand
GCCGTCCTGGGGATCGTGCTGGAGCGCCTGGTGCTGCGCCCGCTCATCGGCGAGCCGATCATCTCGGTGATCATGGTGACGCTCGGGCTCTCCAGCGTGCTGCGCGCCATCGTCCAGGGGATCTGGGGGACCGACACCCGCCCGCTGCCTTCAGTCTTCTCGCTCGACCCGATCCAGCTCGGGCCGCTGCCGATCGCGCGGGGATACCTGTACAGCGCCGGATGCGTGGCCGTGCTGCTGGTCGTGCTCACGCTCTTCTTCAAGTACGCGCGCCCTGGCATCGCCATGCGCGCCACCGCCGACTCGCAGCAAGTAGCGCTCTCGATGGGCATCTCGGTGCGGCGGATCTTCGCCTTGTCCTGGAGCATCGCGGCGGTGGTGTCGGCGGTCGGCGGCATCCTGCTCGCCACGATGCGCGGCGGCGTAGACGGGTCATTGGCGGTCCTCGGCCTGAAGGTGCTGCCGGCGGTGATCGTGGGCGGCCTGGACAGCATCGGAGGAGCCATCCTCGGCGGCTTGCTCATCGGCGTTCTGGAGAACCTCTCCGGCGGCTATCTCGACCCCGTGTTCGGCGGCGGGGTGAAGGAAGTCGCCCCGTTCGTGGCGCTGGTGCTCATCCTCATGGTCCGGCCCTACGGGCTCTTCGGCAAGGTCCGCATCGAGCGGGTCTGAACATGCGCAGCGGCGAGTTCCACACCACCTATCGCGCGGACATGGCCATCTTCGAGACGGTCCGCGCGCGGCGCGTGCTCGCCGTCTTCCTGGTGGTGCTGTTCGCCGTGCCGCTCGTCGGCTCGTCGTACTGGCTGGACGTCCTGAACCGCACCGCCATCGCGGTCATCGCCGCCACCGGCCTCAACATCCTCACCGGGTTCACCGGGCAGATCTCGCTCGGGAACGCGGCCTTCCTCGCCATCGGGGCGTATGCGACCGCCTGGCTCGCGTCGCACGGCGTGCCGTTCGTCCTCGTCATCCCGGCGGCAGGCATCCTGACGGCGCTCGCGGGCATGGTCTTCGGCGTTCCGTCATTGCGCCTCAAGGGCCTCTACCTGGCCATGGCCACCCTGGCGGCCCATTTCATCGTCGAGTTCATGGTCACGCACTGGGACTCGGTGACCGGCGGCGTGAACGGCACCAGCGTGCCGCCGCCGTCGTTGTTCGGCCTCGCGCTGGGGAGCGATCGCGCCCTGGCCTTCCTGATCCTACCCGCGTGCATCCTGCACCTCTGGTTCGCGAAGAACCTCTTCCGCACGCGCGTCGGGAAAGCGTTCGTCGCCATCCGCGATCAGGACATCTCCGCCGAGGTGATGGGCGTCCAGGTGTTCCGCTTCAAGGTGCTCGCCTTCGGCGTCAGCTCCTTCTACGTGGGGGTTGCCGGGTCGCTGCTCGCCTATCACGCGCGGATCATCAGCCCGGAGAACTTCCCGCTCTCGCTCGCCATCGATCAGCTGGGGATGATCATCATCGGCGGCCTGGGGAGCGTGCTGGGGTCGATCCTGGGAGCGATCTTCCTGACGCTCCTGCCCGAGGTCCTGCGCCTTCTCACCAGCGCGCTTTCGGGGGAATTTCCCGCGCTGGTGCAGCTCTTCGCGCCCCTCAAGCTCGGCGTCTTCGGCATCACCATCGTCCTCTTCCTCATCTTCGAGCCCGACGGGCTTGCGGCCCGCTGGCGGCGCATCCGCAACTACTTCCGGCTGTATCCTTTCTCGTACTGACTCAAGGAGGAGTCCCATGCACTCGATCCGGACGGCGCTCTTCGTTCTCTGCGCGGCCGCGGCGGTGCGGGCCCAGGCGCCCGCGGGCGGCGACATCAAGGTAGGCGGCATCTTCGACCTGACCGGCATCACCTCGGACGTGGGGAAGCCGTTCGCGCAAGGCGTGCGCGACGGCGTTTCGTGGACCAATGAGAACGGCGGGATCAACGGCAAGATGATCCGCCTCGTCGACGTGGACTACGGGTACAAGATCCCGGAGGCGGTCGCCGCCTACAAGCGCATGGTCGGGGACGACAAGGTGGTCATGATCAACGGGTGGGGCACGGGCGACACCGAGGGGCTCAAGGCGCAGGTGAACCAGGACAAGATCCCGTACCTGTCAGCGTCGTTCTCGGGGCACCTCACCGATCCGTCGAAGACCCCGTACAACTTCTTCGTCGCGCCCAGCTACTCGGACCAGCTGCGCGCCTGGCTGCACTGGGTGAAGGACGACTGGAAGGACAAGTCGCGCAACGCGAAGGTGGCCTTCTTCTATGGGGACAATGCCTACGGCAAGGCCCCCATCGAAGCGGGCCGCCGCTACTGCAAGGAGATCGGCATCGACCTCGTCGACGAGGAGATCGTCCCTGGCGCATTCCAGGACGCGACCAGCCAGCTCCTCAACATGAAGCAGAAGGGCGCCGACTACGCGTACATCAACGTGACGACCACCGGAGTGTCGACCATCTTGAGGGACGCGAAGAAGCTCGGGCTCGCCACCAAGTTCGGGTCCAACCCGTACGGATTCAGCGAGGCGCTGCCGCAGGTGGCGAAGGAGGCGGCGGAGGGCGTGACCGGCGTGGTGCCGCACGTCCCGTGGGGCGAGAAGGTGCCCGGGATGAAGCGCCTGATGGACTTCCACCAGAAGAACCATCCGGCCGACACGCACGATGCGCTGTACGTGCGGGGCTGGACCTACGTGCTCGTCTGGACGGAGGCGCTCAAGCGCGCGGACAAGGCCAAGGCGCTCACCGGCGAGGGCGTCAAGGCGGCGTTGGAGACCTTGAAGAACTTCGATCTCGGCGGCCTCACGGAGCCGGTGACGTACACGGCGACCGACCACCGGCCGTCGACGAAGACCCCCATCTACCAGGTGAAGGGCGGCAAGCTGGTGAAGGTCGCCGAGTACGACATGCCCCGCAAGCCGGAGTGGCTGGGTCTGTAGAGGGCGCGCGATGCTCCGGCTCGGCAACGTCGAGGTCGTCTACGACGACGTCATCCTGGTGCTGAAGGGCCTCTCCCTCGAGGTGCCCGACGGGAAGATCGTCGCGCTCCTCGGCTCCAACGGCGCGGGCAAGAGCACCACGCTCAAGGCAATCTCGGGGCTCTTGCACGCCGAGGAGGGGGAGGTCACCGACGGCGCCATCGAGCTGGGCGGGGAGCGCATCGAGGCGCTCCCG
>VBKO01000263.1 GCA_005888115.1 Deltaproteobacteria bacterium | reverse complement strand
CATTCCCAGGCGCATCGTGTATTTCCAGGATTGGGGGCTGTGGCTGGTCGGGGAGATCACCGTACTCGCGATCCTGCTGCCGCGCCTGCCACGCCGGTCGGCGGCGCGCGCGATGGGGATGGCCATCGCGCTGGCGCTGGCGGTCACCATGGCGGTGTACGTGCTGCAGCCGCACCCGCTGCTCTGGTTCTTCCGGGCGTCCATCGATCGCGTGCTCATCCAGCTCTGGCCGTCGGCGTTGCTCGCGACCGTGCTCGCGCTCGCGCCTCAGCCCGGGGGTCGGGGCAGCCCGAGCTCCGGCGCGGGGCTCGATGCCGCGGGCGCGAGCCCGAGCCCCCAGACGAGGGCGAACGACAGGTAGACCCCGGTGTGGTGCTGCAGGTAGTGCACCAGGCTGAGCAGGTGGAAGCCGGCGAAGGAGAGGAGCGCGCCCGCCGCGATCCACGACCCTTCGCGGAAGCGCCGCAAGAGCGCCTGCGCGAGCAGCACGTGGTACGCCGCGGTGAGGAGTAGCCCGGCGAGCCCCGTTTCCGCCCAGGCGGTGAGCCACAGGTTGTGCGCGTCGATGGAGAGGAGCGGGGTGACCGCGGTCCCGCCCCGGGTCGCCCAGGCCGCCTCCTGGTAGCGCCCGAACCCGACGCCCAGCAGAGGGTGCGCACGGACCAGCTCCCAGCCGACTTCCATCGACAGCCGGCGCTCGTCCCCGCCGAGAAGGTTCTGTTCGCCGCGCAAGAGGCGGGAGCGCCATTCCGGCGAGGCGAACACGCCGAGGGCGACGGCGGCGGCAGCCGCGACGCCGCCCCACCGGGTCCAGCCCCGCCCGAGCAGCGCGACCGCGAGAGCGACCACCGCGAGCCCGACGAGAAGCGCCGCGCGCGCATACGAGAAGTATGTCGCCGCGAGGAGGGCCGCGGTGGTGGCGATCCCGGCCAGCGCGACGCGCGCGCTCCGCGTCCGCAGCGCGACGGCGAGCGCCGGGCCCAGCGCGGCCACCGCTCCGTGCGCGAAGCGCAGGCGGTGGAAGAGGAACCCGCCCGCGCCGTAGCGCGCCGGCCCGGACAAGCTGAAGGACTCCCGCACCCGGTCGACCGGCGTGCGGAACCAGGCTGGCTGGTCGAAAGGCCATCGCACGAAGTGCTGGAACGCGCCGAGCGCGGTGCTCAGCGTCCACCCGACGGACACGACCCAGGCGAGCGCGACCCAAGGGGCGTCGGCCGCCGCCGACGCGGCGAGCGCCGGCGCCAGCGTGTCGAAGAACTGGCCATACCTGCCGCTCTTCGGCCAGTCCGCGGCGGACCCCGACCATGCCGCAAGCGCGGGCGAGATGGCCTGCCATGCCGCGAGGGCGGCCGCCACCGCGCAGAAGCGCCGGACGTCGCGGGCGAGCTCCAGCCGCCGCGCTCGCAGCGCCGCGACGAGCAGCAGCGCGTACGCGCCGGCCTGCGCGAGCGGCTCCGCCAGCACGGTCCCGGCCGCCCAGACGAGCAGCGCCGCCTTCGCCAGCCGGCCGGCCAGCCCGGCCGCGCGCGATCCGTCCACGGCGGCGCGTATACCACGCGCGATCGAGGATACACTCCATCCGGGATGCGCCTCCGCGACCGCCTGCAGCCCGGCCCGATGCGGCTTCTGGACCGCATGCTGCTGCGCGAGATGACCCTGCCGCTCGGAGTGGGAGTGCTGGCCATCCTGCAGCTGCTCGTGCTGGTGCAGCTGCTCCAGCTCAACGAGGTTGTGTTCAGCGCCTCGATGCGGCTTGCGGACCTCGGGCGCGTCACGCTGGCGTTCGCGCCGCACTTCCTGGTGCTGGCGCTTCCGCTCGCGTACATGCTGGGCATCCAGCTCGGGGTCGGGCGGCTGGCGGCGGACCGGGAGCTGCTCGGTCTTTCTTCCGCGGGGTACTCGCCGCGCCAGCTCTTCCGCGTTCCCATCGCCGTCGCCATCGTCCTCGCGCTGGGGGTCGCGGCGCTGACCCGCTGGGCGGAACCGTGGGGTTTGCAGCAGGTGAACCGGGTGCTGAACGGAGTGATCAAACGCAACTTGCAGAGCGGCCTGCTGCCCGGCGTGTTCAACGACAACCTTCCGCGGTTCATGGTCTACGTGGCCGACACCGAAGAGGGCAGGTGGCGCGGAGTGCTCATCGAGGACCAGGTCGGCGACGGGTCCCCTCTCCTCGTCCTCGCCGACGCCGGGCGCATCGAGGACGCGGGCGGCGAGGCGCTGCGCTTGCACCTCGACCGCGGCGAGCTGCACCGCATGGAGCCGCGCGGCGAGACCGTGGTCCGCTTCAACCAAGGAACGTTCCTGGTCGGCGTGCAGGAGCGCGTCGCGCGCAAGAACCGGTTCCACGGCGTGGAGGCCGCGCTGCCGTACGCGGAGCTGTCCGCACGCGCCGAGCAGTACCGCAAGAACGGGTGGATGGAAGACGTTGCCCGCCTGCGGGTCGAGCAAGGGCGCAGGTGGGCCGTCCCCCTGGCGTGCTTCTGCTTCGGGCTCCTCGGGGTGCCGCTCGCCGTCGTGGCCGGAGGCGCGCGCGGCTCCGCCTACCTCATCACGCTGGGCTCGTTCGTCCTCTTCTACGTCACTTCCAGGCTTGGCCTTGCGTTCGCGCTGCGCGGACTTCCCGCGCCCATCGCCGCCTTCCTGCCCGACATCGTCATCGCGCTGCTCTCGATTCCGCTCATCCGGCGGCTGCGGGCGCGAGGCATCCCGCTCGTCCGGTGAGGCGGCGCCGCCTCATCGCGGCGGCGCTGCTGCTGCTCGCGGCGTGTTCCCGCCGGCCGGACGTTCCCATCCTCACCTACCATTCCATTTCGGACGCTCCCGACGGTTTCACAGTGAGCGAGTCCGAGTTCACGTCACATCTCGATGCGCTGCAGCGGGCGGGATTCCACACGGTCACCTTCCACGAATGGCTCGCGCACGAGGACCGCGGGACGCCGTTGCCGGCGAAGCCGATCGTCCTGACCTTCGACGACGGATTCGAGGACGCATATTCGACGGTGCTGCCTGCGCTCCGCGCGCGCGGCATGCGCGGTACGTTCTTCGTGGTGACGTCGTTGGTCGCGCGCGACCCCGCCCACCGCGTGGCCCGCGGAGAGGATGGCGCGCAGCGCCGGTACCTCGTCTGGCCCGAAGTCCGCGCGCTGGCTGCCGCGGGGATGGAGATCGGGTCTCACGGCGAGCACCACCTCCGCATGGCGGACCTCGATCGCGCGCAGGTCCTGGGCGAGCTGACCCGCTCCAAGCAGACGCTGGATGGCGTGCTGGGGATCTCCACCGAGGTCCTCGCGTACCCGTACAACTCCGTCCGCCGCTGGATCGTGCCGCTTGCGCGCGAGTCCGGCTACCGTGCCGCGGTGGCGGGAATGGCTCACGGGAACGCCGATCGGTTCACGCTCTACCGGATGGGCGTGTACCGCGGGACGACGGCGGATCAGGTCCTCGCTCAGCTCCGCTGATCTGCGGGGAGATCCGGCGTCTGCGGAGCGCCCCTCGGGAACAGCCACAGGGCGGCCGCGAGCGCGAGGACGAACGCGAGCCCCCACACGCGGGTAGCGAGCACGGCGCGGGCGGAAGCCGGGCCGAGCACGGTGTCCGAGACGATCCACTCCACCGCGGCCACGCAGGCGACCGCGGCCGCGCCGAAAAAGCGCCGCGCGGCTGGCAGGAGGGACAGCAGCCCGAGCAGGAGCGGCCAGGCGAGGACGAAGTTGGCCCGCCAGGCGAGCGGCGAGACGAGCGTGACGCCAGCGCACAGAACGCTCCACAGGGCGGGACCCCTCAGCCGGGCAAGGAACGCTCCCCCCAAGAGCGCCGAGGCGGCGATCAGCTCCGCGAGCGCGATCACCGGGCGCGGCGGCTGTGCATCGAGGGCATAGAACGGCGTGATGAGCAGGGCGGGGAACCCCTGCGGGTTGTGTCCCAGCGCCCAGGCGAGCGTCGTGCGGTCGAGGTTCGACGACCAGGCCCGCAGCTCGCCGAGCGCGCCGGCCCAACCGTATCGCGCGAGCAGCGGCAGCTGGAGGAGGACACCGCACGCGATGGCGGCTGCGACGACGCGCGTGCGTCGCATCGCGATGAGCGCGACGGCGAGGAGGGCCGCGGTGGGCTTGAGGATGGTAGCGATCGCCAGGCACGCGCCGCTCAACCAGTTCCGGCGGCGTCCCGCGGCGGACAGCGGCACCGCCACTAGAGCGAGCATGAAGAGGTTCACCTGGCCGTAGAACAGCTCGAGGAAGAGCGATTGCCCGAGCGCGAACGTCGCCGCCAGGCAAGCGAGGTAGCCCGGCGAGAACCGCGCGTCCTCGCGCAGCGCCGCGGCCCAGGTCGCGGCGGCGAAGGCGAACGCGGCCACCGACGCCAGGTTCCACAGCGCGCCGGCCACGCCGGCTGGCAGCAGCGCAAAGGGAGTGAACAGCCAGGCAGCAGCGGGAGCGTACTTGAAGGAGATCAGGCCGTCCGAGGCGGGATACAGCGGCAGCCCCGCCCAGAACCTTCGCGCAGCCAGCGCGTACAGATGGAGGTCTGCGGCGCGACGCGGGTTGAGCCCGAGCACCGCGCCCCAGGTCGCGAGCAGAAGCAGCGCCGCGGCGAAGGTCCACCGTGCCGCGGTTGCGCGCGGCGCAGCCAGCTCGACCGCGGGGTCACGCGAGGGCGTCGGCATTCCAAGCCGGCTCAGCGGCTCATCGAATCGAGGAACTCCTTGTTGCTCTTGGTCCCGCGCATCTTGCTGAGCAGGAACTCCATCGAGTCGATCACGTTGAGGGGATGCAGGAGCTGGCGCAGGATCCAGACCCGGTTGAGCTGCTTGTCGTCCATGAGCAGCTCCTCCTTGCGCGTTCCGGAGCGGTTGATGTCGAGGCAGGGGAAGATGCGCTTCTCCATCAGCTTGCGGTCGAGCGCGACCTCGGAGTTCCCGGTGCCCTTGAACTCCTCGAAGATCACCTCGTCCATGCGCGACCCGGTGTCGACCAGTGCGGTGCCGATGATGGTCAGCGACCCGCCCTCCTCCACGTTGCGCGCGGCCCCGAAGAACCGCTTGGGCTTGTGCAGCGCGTTGGAGTCCACGCCGCCGGAGAGGATCTTGCCGCTGGGCGGCACGGTGGAGTTGTAGGCGCGTGCCAGGCGCGTGATGGAGTCGAGCAGGATGACCACGTCCCGACCTTGCTCCACCAGCCGCTTGGCCTGCTCGATGACCATCTCCGCGACCTGCACGTGGCGGGTGGCGGGCTCGTCGAAGGTGGAGCTGACCACCTGGCCCTTCACCGTGCGCTGCATGTCGGTCACTTCCTCGGGTCGCTCGTCGACCAGCAGGACGATGAGGAACGCCTCGGGGTGGTTGGCGGTGACGGCGTGCGCGATGTCCTGCAGGAGCACCGTCTTCCCGGCGCGCGGCGGCGAGACGATCAGGCAGCGCTGCCCGAAGCCGATCGGAGTGAGCAGGTCGATGATGCGGGTGCTCATGTCGGTCGCTTTGTGCTCGAGCTTGATGCGCCGGGTGGGGTAGAGCGCGGTGAGGTTGTCGAAGAGCACCTTCTGCGCGCCCTCGACAGGCTCGGAGAAGTTGATCTCGTCGACCTTGAGCAGGGCGAAGTAGCGCTCGGAGTCCTTGGGCTGGCGGATCTGCCCCTTGACCATGTCGCCGGTGCGCAGGTTGAAGCGGCGGATCTGGGACGGCGAGACGTAGATGTCGTCCGGCCCGGGGGTGAAGCTGAAGTCCGGGCTGCGGAGGAAGCCGAAGCCGTCGGGCAGGACCTCCAGCACGCCCTCGGCTTCGATCAGGGTGTCGGACTTCTGCGCCTGGAGGATGTGGAAGATGAGGTCCTGCTTGCGGAGCGCGCCTGGGGCCTCGATGTTGAGGTCCTTGGCGAGCTTGGCAAGCTGGAGGATCTTCATCTCCTTGAGCTCTGACAGGTTCATTTGCTGTTTCCGGCGCGCCCGCGCGGCGCGCATTCTGTGTGGGTCTGGGTCGCAGCACGCCTCACGGGCGGCGCGAACCGGCTTCAGGGGGTGGATGGAACGACGCGCAATGTAAGGATGCCGCGCGCCGTCTGTCAAACCTTTCCTCGACCTGCCGGCCAGCCCCGGTAGGATTCGCCGCCGAGGAGGGGTGGATGCCGTTGCGCCGCGCCTGTCCGTTCGCCGTGCTGGTGCTGCTCGCCTGTGGAGGAGGCGGCCCGTCCCGCCCGCCGGTCGCATCCATCTCGCTGATTCCCTCGACGGCCACCCCGCTGACGAGCCTCGGAGATACCCTCCAGGTGACCGCGACCGCGCTCGACACCCAGGGCGCTCCCATCCCGGGCGTCGGCATCGCGTACACCAGCAGCGACGCGGCGATCGCCACGGTGAACCAGGCCGGGCTGATCACCGCCGTGGCGAACGGCGCTGCGACGATCCACGCCTCCGCCGAGGGGAAGGAGGCGACCATCGCGGTCACCGTGGCCCAGGTGGTCGCGCACGTCCTCCTGACCCCTTTGTCCATCCGCGTGCCGGCGGGCGAGACGCCGCTCTTCCACGCCTCTGCCGTCGACGCCCGCAACCACCTGGTCGTGGGAGCACCGCCGCCATCGTGGACCACCACTGACCCGGCGCTGGCCACCATCGGAACGGACGGCCGGGCCACCGTCTCGGCTGGCGCTCCGGACGGAGCGACGGTCAGCGCCGTCGCGACGGTCGGGGCCGTGTCGTCCGCCGCTGGAGGGCTGATGACGGTGGACCACACTGCCGTTTACGTCGAGACGATCACGATCGCCCCCGCGAGCGTCGCCGCCTTTGCAAGCGTCGGCCAGACCGTCCAGCTCTCGGCCACCGCTTCGAACCCGCGCGGGGACGTGACGAGCCAGGTCACCTTCGCCTGGTCGAGCAGCTCTCCGGGGGTGGCGGGCGTCTCCACGGCCGGGCTCGTCACCGCGCTCGGGAACGGGAGCTCCGCGGTGAGCGCGTCCTCGAACGGCGTCAGCGGGTCTGTCTCCATCTCCGTCGCGCAGGTGGTGACCAGCGTCGCGGTGAGCACATCGGCCGGCGGCGCCTCTGCTTCGCTCGCCAGCCTGGGCGAGACGGTCCAGCTCGTCGCCACCGCCTTCGACTCGGGCGGCAGCCCCGTGGCGGGCGCGTCGTTCGGCTGGACCAGCGATGCGCCGGCGATCGCGACCGTCAGCTCGGCGGGACTGGTCACCGCGATTGCGAACGGCTCGGCCCACGTGGTCGCGCGCGCGACGTCCAACCAGGTGGCGAGCCCCGCGCCCGGGCTCGCCGTCACCGTCCAGCAGGCGGTCGCCAGCGTATCGGTGCTGCCGCCCACGGCGTCGATCCCTTTCTGCACGACCCAGCAGTTCGCCGCCACGCCCCTCGACGCGCGCGGCAACCGCGTCGCGGGCGCGCCGGCGCCCACCTGGAATAGCGCCAGCACGGCGGTCGCTACCGTGGGCACGAATGGCGTCGCGCGCGGCGTGAGCCCCGGAGGCCCGGTCGCCATCCAGGCGACCATCGCGGGCAAGGCGGGATCCGCGCAGCTCACGGTCAACTCCTCGCCCATCGTGGTGGGCTGGAGCTCCGCGGCGGCGGTCACGCCCGTGAGCGTCACCACCTGCCTCGCGCAGTCGGTCGTGTGGCGGAACACCGATGCCAACGTGGTGCACAGCGCGACGGGGTCCAGCGGTCCCCCGACCACCGGCGCGATCCAGCCGGGCGCCAGCTCGGTGGCGGAGTCCTTTCCCAGCACAGGATCGTATCCGTTCCACTGCGACTTCCACCCGAACGAAACCGGGACCGTGTTCATCACGCCCTGACGGGCCCCAGGAACCCCGCACGGGCGCAGCGCGGGCTGTTAAAGTCCGGCCCGCATGACCGAAGCCGAGCGCGCGGAGGAGCTGCGCAGGCAGCTCCGCGAGGCCAATCACCGCTACTACGTGCTCGACGCGCCGACCCTCTCGGACGCCGAGTACGACCGACTCTTTCGCGAGCTGACGCAGCTCGAGGAGGCGCACCCCGAGCTGCGCACGGCGGACTCGCCTACCCAGCGCGTGGGCGCGCAGCCGAGCGAGAAGTTCGCCAAGGTGCAGCACCGCCGGCCGATGATGTCGCTCGCCAACGTGATGAGCGACGAGGAGCTGGCGGAGTTCGACGCGCGCGTGCACCGGCTGTTGGGAGACGAGCCGGTCGGCTACGTGTTCGAGCCCAAGCTGGACGGCCTGGCGGTGACGCTGACCTACGAGAACGGCCGGTTCGTGCAGGGCGCGACGCGCGGAGACGGCCAGCTCGGCGAGGACGTGACCGCGAACCTGCGCACCATCAAATCGGTCCCGCTGCAGCTGCAGGCGGGGGCGCCGTCCGTGCTCGAGGCGCGAGGCGAGGTCTTCATTCCCAAGGCGGACTTCGCCCGCCTCAACGCCGAGCGCGAGGCCGCCGGCGAGCCGACTTTCGTGAACCCGCGCAACTCGGCCGCCGGCTCGCTCCGCCAGCTCGACCCCCGCGAGACCGCCAAGCGGCCGCTGTCCATGTTCTTCTATGACGTCGGCGAGACGGGCGAGCTGCGCTTCTCCTCGCACTGGGAGAAGCTGGCAAAGATGAAAGATCTCGGGCTGCGCACGAACCCCGAGAACAAGCTGGTGCGCTCGCTCGACGAAATCCGCGCGCACTACGCCGATCTGCTGCGCCGCCGTCACGACGTGCCTTACGAGATCGACGGCACGGTGGTGAAGGTGGACAGCGAGGACCAAAGGCGACGCCTCGGGTCCGTCTCGCGGACGCCCCGCTGGGCAGTGGCGTACAAGTTCCCGGCCGAGGAGGAAGCCACCACGGTCGAAGACATCCAGGTGAGCGTCGGCAGGACGGGCGCGCTGACGCCGGTCGCCTTCCTCACTCCCGTGCACGTCGGCGGAGTCACCGTCGCGCGCGCGACGCTACACAACGAGGAGGAAGTGCGGCGCAAGGACGTCCGCAAGGGCGACCGGATCTTCCTGCGCCGCGCCGGGGATGTGATCCCGGAGATCGTGCGCGTCATCGCCGAGGCGCGCCCGAAGGAGGGGCTCCCCGAGTTCCGCATGCCCACGCACTGCCCGGCCTGCGGAGCCGAGGTGCACCGCGAGGGCGCGATCACCCGCTGCACCAACCTGTCCTGCCCGGCACAGCTCCACGGCCGCCTGCGCCATTTCGCCTCGCGCGGCGCGATGGACATCGAGGGGCTCGGCGACCAGACCTGCTCGCAGCTGGTCGAGCGCGGGCTGGTGAAGACGCCCGCCGACCTGTACGCGCTCACGCGCGAGCAGTGGCTCGGCCTGGAGCGGATGGGGGACAAGTCGGTGGACAACCTGCTCGCCGCGCTCGAGCGCAGCAAGCAGACCTCGCTGCGGCGCTTCATCTACGCGCTGGGAATCCGGCTGGTGGGCGAGGCCACCGCGCGGGCGCTGGCGCTGCAGTTCCAGAGCGTGGAGCGCCTCCTGGACGCGACCCTCGACGAGCTGCAGGGGGTGCGCGACGTCGGGCCGGAGGTGGCGGAGCAGATCCACGATTTCACGCAGACGGCGGAGAACCGCGAGGCGGTCCGCCGCCTGCTCGCCGCAGGCATCCAGCCCGCGCCAGAGGTGGTGCTCGCGCGTGGACCGTTCGCCGGCAAGACGGTGGTGCTGACGGGCTCGCTCGCGGGATACTCGCGCGAGCAGGCCAAGGCGGAGATCGAACGGCGCGGCGGCCGCGTCTCCGGCTCGGTGAGCCGCAAGACCGACCTGGTGGTGGCCGGCGGGGATTCCGGGAGCAAGCTGAAGAAGGCTTCCGAGCTGGGCGTGCGCGTGGTCGACGAGGCGGGTTTCCACGCGCTGCTCCAGGAGGAACAGCGATGAGGGATCGCGTTCGGGCGGAAGTCGTGGTGCGCGGGCGCGTGCAGGGCGTGTTCTTCCGCGCCAGCGCGCAGCAGGAAGGACTGCGGCTCGGCCTCACCGGCGAGGTGAGCAACCTGCCCGACGGCAGCGTGGAGGCCATCGTGGAAGGCGAAAAGGAGGCGGTAGAGGACTTCGTCGCCTGGTGCCGCCGCGGCCCTCCCTCGGCCGAGGTCGACGACGTCCAGGTGAAGCTGCGCCCGCCGCGCGACGAGTTCCGTACGTTCACCGTCGCGCGCTGAAGCGCCTCGCACCCTGGCCGCCCGTCCTGCTTCCAGGGAAGCGCCGATTCGGCTACACTACGGCCCTCCCGATTCTGTTCTACCGGGGCGAGGTCGGACGGCCCGTGTCAGACACCTCTCGGATGAAGCCGGAGTTCAACGTCACCCTGGACGGGACCAGGCTGGACGGGGAAGCGAAGGGGGCCGTCAGCGGCGTCCGGGTCTTCCTCACGCACAGCGGCGCGAGCGCTTTCGAAATCGTCGTCGACGATCCCGAGCTGCGTTGGCAGGCGAAGCCGACCTTCACCGAATGCAAGGAAGTCCAGATCGAGCTGGGCGTCCCGGGCAAGATGAAGAAGGTCTTCGACGGCGAGGTCACCGCCTGGCGCACCGAGTTGGAGCGTGCTGGTCCCACGGTGCTGGTCCTGCGCGGGATGGACCGCTCGCACCGCCTGATGCGCGGGCACAAGACGAAGACCTACGCGGAAGCCTCGCCGATCGATTGCGCGCAGCAGATCGCCTCGGCGGCCGGGCTCACCGCCAAGACCAGCGCGGGCCAGCCGGCGCCGGTGAAGACGTTTCGCATCCAGGCCAACGAGAGCGACTTCGGCTTCCTCCGCAAGATGGCCGACCTGGAAGGCTATCTGTTCTACGTGGACGGCTCCGACCTCCACTTCGAGCGTCCCAAGCTCTCGTCCAAGGACGACCTGACGATCACCTTCGGCGAGGACGTGAAGACCTTCCTGCCGGTGGCGAACTTCCGCCGTCCCGCCGCGAAGGTGGAGGTGGGCGGGTGGGACTCCGCCGGCAAGGCGGCGCTCACGGGAAAGGCGAAGCCGGGCGACGAGATGTGGAGCGTCCCCGGCGGGAAGCCCGGCGGGGAGGTGGCGACGTTCCAGGGGACCAAGGCCAGCATCGGCATCGTCGAGTCCCAGGTGGCCACTCAGGAGCACGCGGATACCGTCGCCAAGGCCGCGCTTACCAGGCGGAGCCTCGAATTCCTCACCGCCGAGGTCGAGGTGCAAGGCAATCCGGAGATCAAGCCGGGGGCGATGGTCAACGTGAAGAAGGTGGGGGTGTACTCGGGGCACTACGTG
>VBKO01000478.1 GCA_005888115.1 Deltaproteobacteria bacterium | reverse complement strand
CGCTTTGAAGAACTCGGGCAGCTCCGTCGTCTCCTGCTCGAAGTACCGCCGCAGCGGCAGGTCGGTGTCGAGCCGGCGCCGGACCTCGGAGTAGTACCCGATGCGGCCGAATCCCTCCGAGGAGACCGCGCGCACCACGTTCATCCAGCGCGGGATGGCGCCGCGCATCGCTCCGAACCGGCGGGCGATGGCGCGCCAGGAGAACGTGTACCGCGTGAGCGAGATGACGTTGTCGTAGAACTCCGGCCAGGAATAGTTCTTCGGCCGCACGTTCATCGCGTGGTTGTTGTCGAGGAAATGGAACGGGAAGGGCAGCACGCGCCTCTCGCGCTGGAATTCTAGATTCAGCGGCGCCGCCCGCCCGAATGCCGACAGGAGCGAGTACCCCGGAAATGCTCCCGGCGTCAGGTCGACGAACCGCTTGGTCAGCTCGAACGGCTCCGCGCCCTCGTCGACGTCGAGCCCGAGCACGAAGTTCGTCTGCACGTACGGCAGGTACTTGAGGATGAGGCGGACGTGCTCGGAGACCTGCTGCACCTTCTCGAGGCCCTTGCGGCTGGCGGTCTTCGACTTGTTGCCCAGCTCGTACCAGGACTCGATGCCCGGCAGCACGGCCTTGAATCCGTTGCGCTGCAGGCGCTGCAGGTGCGGCTCGGAGAGGAGCGACAAGCTGCTCTCCGCGATGAAGTCGATGCTGTCCACCGGCGCCGCTTCCTCGATCGCGTCCAGCGTCTCGTCGAAGCGCACGCCGAAGTTGGGGTCGTGCCAGGCCACCCGCGGCCGCTTCAGCGTACGCACCAGGAAGCGGAGGTCCTCCTTGAGCACGTCGAGGTCGAGCGGCTGGTACGGCACCGTCGAATCGATGCAAAAACTACACGTATACGGGCAGCCGAGGCTGGCGAGCATCGGCACGATCTTGAGGACGGGTGCCTTGCGCAGCGTCTGCTCGATGTACTTCCAGCGCTCGCGCACGCCGGGGAGCTGCAGTGGCTGCTTCTCGGCGGAGAGTTGGACTCCGCGGGGCCGGTGGCGCGAGCAGTCGCGCAGCACGTCGTGGATCACCGAGCGGTCGGTGAACCCCAGGACATAGTCGAACTGGCTGGCCGCGTGCTCGGGATAGCAGCGCGCGTGCGGGCCGCCGAGCGCCGTGACGGCTCCCTGCGCGCGGAAACGGTTGCTGAGGGAGTACGCGAGAAGCGCCGCCTCGGTGAACGCGCCGATGAAGACGAGATCGACGTGCCCCGGCAGCTGCTCGGCGAGGTCCTCGAGCCCGGTGTAGCAGACGAAGCTGACCTCGTGGCCCTCGGCCTCGCACCAGGTGGCGACCACCTGCGGCATGATGCTCGCCATGTTGGCGTGCATCGCCCGGGCGTAGAGCGCGCGGGTCGGGCCCTTGGTGACGAGATCGATGACCGCTACTCGCAACCGCCGCATGAAGACTCCCTTCGGCAGCCTGGAACGAGCGCAGCTTGTCTGGGTGAGAACGCGTTACGATGTACGCATACCCACGCATTGGCTGCAAGGTCCTGTCCGAATGCGCTAGGCTTTTTGTCCATGGACACGCGCCGCCGCATCGTGCTCCTCGCCGGACTGGTGGCCTGCTCGCACGAGGAGAGGCCGGCCATCCCGGCGGACCGTCCTGTCCTGCTCTGGTACGGAAGCGCCGCTCAGGACCAGAACCGACGGAACCTGCCGCCCGGCTTCAGTGTTCCCGACCCGCACGTTTGCGCGGCGGATACTGATCGAATGTACCTCGGCGAGCTGTTCATGCAGGGCAACGTGCAGGTCAACTGGCACTGGGCGCCGATCGTGCGTGGCCCGAACGCGGACAAACCCACCCTGGACCAGCCCGAGTTCTCGCTTGCGGGGACCGTCGTCGACGCGAGCGTTTCGACCGACGAC
Source organism: Deltaproteobacteria bacterium (assembly GCA_005888115.1). Taxonomy (GTDB): domain Bacteria; phylum Myxococcota; class Myxococcia; order Myxococcales; family 40CM-4-68-19; genus VBKO01. The sequence goes on along the minus strand of VBKO01000478.1, from coordinate 3,472 downwards.
GTCCTGGCCGACCACCCGTTCCGCTTCGACGTGGTCGCCGACGTCACGCCCGACGCGGATTTCTCCTTTCTGCCGTTCAGCGCCTCCGCCGTGACGCAGCGGGCGATCCACCCGGAGGTGGAGAGGAACATCTTCCCGGACTCCCTCGGTTGGGTTCCCCAGGTAGACGATCGCACCTTGATGCGGGGCGCGTGGGTCCTCGACTGCGGTCATCCCCCGTACGGGTCCGAGATCCACCCACCCACCTTCCTGAGCTACGCGCGGCCCGCGGACCCGAGCACCACCATCGCGGCGGCGGTCGTAGTCCCGTACCGGTCGTCCCTTCTCTTCAATCCCGACCCGGCGCTCGCGACGGATTTCGGAAACACGGCGCGGTTTTCGGACGGAGCAACGCTTCCGTTCTCTCCGGCGCTGCTAGCCGCCCTGGAGCACGCCGCGTTCTTCAATGACGACCGTCTGAAGACGCACGCACTCATGACGGCGAACCGCTTCGACACCCTCGACTGGGCCGTGTGCGCGCCCCTTCCACGACCCTCAGGCGCGACACTCAGCGCCGGCTGGCGCTTCACCGCTCGCACCGGCGTGACGATTTCCGCCGCGTCAGACGAACGTAGCGGCTGCGTGCGATTCACTGCCACGATGACGGCTGCCTATGCGCCCATGGCCCTGCGCCGCGCTGATCGCCACGCTCCAGCAGAGCGGCTTTGCCAACGCGAGCCAGCTTCCCGCGCTCCAGCCGGACCACCCGCCCCTCATCGATGCGTATCCGGCGCTGCCGACGCGCGCGGCCGCGGATGCCGACTCTCCGACGGCGATCGATGCCGCGGCCGACGACCAGCCATTCCCTTTCTACGGCCGCGTCCGCGTCGGCTGGAAATGAGGCCCGTGGATATCGACGACGACATCCGCCGCGCCCGGACGCTCCCCTCCGCCTTCTACCGCGACCTCGCGGTGTTCGAGCGCGTCCGCGAGAGGGTGCTCGCGCGCAGCTGGCAGCTCGTGGACGGCGCCGAGCGCGCGTCCGCTCCCGGCTCGGTGCTTCCGTTCTCCTTCGTGGAAGGGTGTCTCGACGAGCCGCTGCTGCTGACGCGCGACGGCGCCGGCGCGCTCCACGGCCTCTCCAACGTCTGCACCCATCGCGGGAACCTGCTCTGCACCAAACCCGAGGTGGCCCAATCGCTGCGCTGCCGCTATCACGGGCGCCGCTTCGCGCTCGATGGACGCTTCCTCTCCATGCCGGAGTTCGAGGGCGTCCGTGATTTCCCGTCGCCCGCCGACGACCTGCCGCGTGTCCGGCTCGCGCATTTCGGGCCGCTGGTGTTCGCCGCGCTCCATCCGGCGTTCCCGTTCGACGAGCTGATCGCGCCCGTCCGCGAGCGCATGTCCTTCCTCGCGCTCGAGCGGATGGCTCCCGACCCGTCCGGCTCGCGCGTGTACGAAGTGGCCGCGAACTGGGCGCTGTACTGCGACAACTACCTCGAGGGATTCCACGTCCCGTTCGTGCATCCGGACCTGGCCAAGACGATCGACTACGGATCGTACCGCACCGAGCTGTTCGCCTGGTCGAGCGTACAGATCGCCGAGGCGGCGGCGCCCGCCGACGCATTCCCCGGATCGTCCATTGCTGCCTACTACTTCTTCCTCTTCCCGAATCTCATGTTGAACTTCTATCCCTGGGGCCTGTCGATCAACGTGGTCGTCCCGGCCGCCGTCGATCGCACTCGCATCGTGTACCGCTCCTGGGTGGTCGACCCGTCGCGGCGCGGCAGCGGAGCGGGCGGCGCGCTCGACCGAGTCGAGATCGAGGACGAGCAGATCGTCGAGCAGGTGCAGCGGGGCGTTCGCTCGCGCCTCTACGACCGTGGCCGGTACTCGCTCCCGGGGGGTGGCCGCCTCGCCGCTGGTGGCGGCCGACACGGCGCGCGCGCTCCTCGGGAGCCGGGGCGCCGATCTCGCCGCCGGGATGGTCGCGCTCGCGATGCTCGGCGGGCTGAACGGGAACATCCTGGGCGGAGCGCGCGTGCTCTACGCCATGGCCGGCGCGGGCCTCTTCTGGCGTCCCGCTGCGCACGTGCATCCGCGATTCGGCACTCCCGCGCTCGCCTTGGTGGCCCAGGCGGTGGTGTCCGTTGCATTCGTGTTCACCGGCCGATTCGAGCAGCTGCTGACGAGCTGCCTGTTCGCGTCGTGGCTGTTCTATGCGCTGGGCGGCCTGGCCGTGTTCGCGCTCCGCCGCGATCCGTCGCTGGAGCGACCGTACCGCGTGCCCGGCTATCCGATCGTGCCGGCGCTGTTCGTGGCGTTCGCCGCGCTCCTCCTGGCGAGCACCGTGGCGGCCGATCCCCGCGACGCCGCGGTCGGAACGGCCCTGCTGCTCACGGGAGTGCCCGCGTACCTCTTGTTCTCGCGGATGGCACGCCACGCGCCGGGCTGAGTCAACCGAACTGGATGCCCTGCGCGAGCGGCAGATCGCGCCCCCAGTTCACGGTGGACGTCTGCCGCCGCATGTACGCCTTCCACGCGTCGGAACCGGACTCGCGGCCTCCCCCGGTGTCCTTCTCTCCCCCGAAGGCGCCGCCGATCTCCGCCCCGCTGGTGCCAGCGTTCACGTTCGCGATGCCGCAATCCGAGCCCGCCGCGGAGAGGAACCGCTCGGCGGCCCGCAAGCTGTCGGTGAAGATGGCGCTGGAGAGACCTTGCGGGACCGCGTTGTGCGCGCGGAGCGCCTCGTCGACGTCGGCCACCTCGAACACGTAGAGGATGGGCGCGAACGTCTCCTCCCAGGCGATGGGAAAGGCGTCGTGCCGGGGCGCGACGATCAGCGTCGGTTCGACGAAGTTGCCCGGCCGGTCGAGCACGCGGCCGCCGAAACGGACCTCGCCGCCCTGCGCGCGAGCGGCCGCGACCGCGGCGCTGAATCGCTCGAGGGCCGGCCGGCTGACGAGCGGTCCCATCAGAACTCCGTCCTCGAGTGGATCGCCGATCTTCACCGTGCGGTATGCGGCGACCAAGCGGTCGAGCAGCGGGCGCGCGATGACGCGCTGGACGAAGAGCCGCCGCGTGCTCGTGCAGCGTTGCCCGGCAGTGCCCACCGATCCAAACGTGATGGCGCGGACCGCCAGCTCGAGGTCGGCGCCGTCGAGGACGATCACGCCGTTGTTGCCTCCGAGCTCGAGGATGCTGCGCCCGAGCCGGGACGCCACTCGCGAGGCCACCTGCCGCCCGACGGCGATCGACCCGGTGAACGAGACCAGCGGCAGCCGGGGATCGTCGCACATCCATCCGCCCGGCTCGGCGCCGCCCGGGACCAGCGAGAACACGCCCTCCGCATCGTGATCGGCGGCGACGCGGTCACACAGCGCTTGCACCGCGACGCTGCACAGCGGGGTGAGGGGCGACGGCTTCCACAGGCAGACGTCGCCGCAGACCGCGGCGAGCGCCGCGTTCCACGACCAGACCGCCACCGGGAAGT
>VBKO01000262.1 GCA_005888115.1 Deltaproteobacteria bacterium | reverse complement strand
GCAGCGACCGAACCGCAAGGAGGCCAGTGAGGTCCTGGCGTCGAACGCGGCTGACGTTCACGATGCGGACGTGCGGCAGCAGCCCGGAAGCGGCCCACTTGTAGACCGTCGCGCAAGGTGACGGTCGCGCGACTTCACTGCAACGAGCTTTCGCTCGGTAAGCATCTAGCGGCCCGGACGCGGTAACCTCGGGCGCATGAATCTCGCGTCGCAAGTCGTCACCGCCGCCGTGGCTGCCTTGCACGGCTACTTCCTCGTGCTCGAGATGTTCCTGTGGGCCACGCCGATTGGCGCAAGGACCTTTGCACGCCCGCTCGAGGAAATGCAGCGGACCAAGACCTTGGCCGCGAACCAGGGCCTCTACAACGGCTTTCTCGCCGCCGGCCTGGTCTGGTCACTGATCACGGGCTCGACGCAGGTCCGCATCTTCTTCCTCACTTGCGTCTTGATTGCCGGCGTCTACGGCGCCGTGAGCGTGTCGAAGAAGATCTTGTTTCCTCCAGGCCCTGCCCGCCGCTGCCGGCTTGATCGCCACGCTGGGCCTCCCTTGATCCTCGCCGGCGAGCGCGTGCCGACCTCTTCACCGCGACGCGCAAGCGGTTCACTCCATCTAGGGACCGTTGGAATCGAGGGCGTTTTGCGATTGAACACGCGCTCCGATCTCCGGCTTTCCGGACACCACTCCGATGCTCATGTGGATCGTTCCGACGGAGGCGGCCATGAACTGCTCGCGGTATCTGGCAACCCTCTCCGCAGCGACGGCATGCCTCGCGTGCGGAGGCTACTCGCAACCGGTATCGTCGTTCAGGCTGGAGCTGAGCGGATCGTCTCAATCTACGACCGAGGCCGGCAAGCCCCGGATCTCGACCTGGTTGTGAAACCGTTCAACCATCCGCCACATTGGCTCGCCCCCTGGATTCAGCGTTGCCCGAATCCGCCGTCGTGCACCGTGTCCGGCACTCCGGTCTTTGCGACCGGCGTCGATGACGCAGACGCCGATGCCGTCACCCACTCCCGCTCCCGTCCCAGGATAGTGACCTTCCAGGACCGCGAAAATGGGAAGGACTTGGTGGCGTAGCAGAACAGCTGATGCAAATCGCTACCTGTGCAGGAAGCGCTGCGCGCGCTTTCCGGTGTCCACCTCGCCTGCGTAGAGGTTGCCCTTCGAATCGATGGCGAGGTCGTGCACCCAGTGAAACGCACCGGCGGAACGGCCAGGGCCCCCGAGGGTGCCGACCACCTCGCCCGTTTCGCGCACGAGCGTCAGCACCTGGTTGTTGCGACCATCGGCCAGGTAGAGAAATTGCTGTCCTGGGTCGCGCGAGAGGGCCAGATCCCAGACCGATCCATTCGCCGCGGTGTGGGGTTCGACGATGAACTCCTTCACGAACGTGCCGTCGCGACGGAACACCTGGACGCGGTCGTTGAGCCGGTCGCAGACATAGACGAGCCCATCCCGCGCCAGCCGGACGCAATGCACGGGGTTGCCGAACTGTTGTGCGGGAGGACCCGACGGCGGGGTCGCGCGGCGCATGGTTACTTTCTCCTCGTCGCTGGGCGGCTTGCCATACGCGCCCCAGTGTCGCTTGTAAGCTCCCGTGTCTGCATCGAAGACGATGATGCGGCGGTTCTGATACCCGTCGGCGACGAAGACCTCGTTCGTCTCCGGATCGACTTCCATCCCCGCCGGCTTCCCGAGCCGCGTGACGTCGCTGCTGCCCGTCTGCGGACCGGATTTTCCGATCTGTGAGACGAGCTTCCCGTCGCGGGTGAAGCGGACGATCTGGCCGTCGTTGTCGCCGTTCCCGCTCACCCAGACGCGACCCTTCGCGTCGACGTAGATGCCGTGCTCGTTCGACGGCCAGTCGTAACCGCGCCCGGGGCCGCCCCAGGCCTGGAGCAGGTTGCCATCCGCATCGAACTCCATCACCGGAGGCGCGGGACGGCAGCACTTCGAAACCGGCGGATCGAGCGCCGCGCCTTTTTCGTCCTCCGTGAGCGAGCCGGGGCGCTGGATGAGCCAGATGTGATCGTTCCCATCCACGGCGATGCCGCTCACCTGCCCGAGGATCCAGTTGTTGGGCAGCGGTTTGGGCCACGATGGATCCACCGCGAACGCGGCGCCCGCGGTCCGCGTTCCCGAACCACTCGTGGCGCATGCAGCGAGCACGGCGCAAGCAATTCCGAAGGGGCTTCGACGGCGTGTCATGTTCCCCACCTCGCAGTCACGCTGCTAGCACGGAGAGCGATACTGCGCGTCAGCCGATCGCCCTCTTGTGTCGTCGACCCGTCTCTCTCGACCTCGCGCCTGGGGGCGGCGCTGACCTACTTCATGGAAGCAACGCTCAGCGTGGCGGTGGTGGTCGCGGCTTGGGGCTAGCTCGGCGCTCTTGCGAGGGGCGGCCGCGGTCGGTACAAGCCAGATGGGATGCGCAAGCTGGTCCAGGGGATCGTCGACTTCCGGAAGGGCCGGCGGCCGGATTATGCCGAGACGTTCGCGCGCCTCGCCCTGCGCCAGAAGCCCGACGCACTGTACATCGCCTGCTCCGACAGCCGGGTGCAGGCCAACGTCTTCGCGTCCACCGAGCCGGGCGATCTTTTCGTGGTCCGCAATCCCGGAAATCTCGTGTCGCCCGCGGGTCCGGACGGAAAGTCGATCTCCGACGAGTCCGAGGCGGCGGCCATCGAGTTCGCGCTCGACGTGCTGGAAGTGCGCGACATCATCGTCTGTGGCCACTCGGGCTGTGGCGCGATGGCGGCGCTCGCCGCCGGTCGCGAGAACGTCCGATGGCCGCACCTCCGCTCGTGGCTGCGCCATGGGGACGCGGCCGCGGAGCGGCTGCGCCATGGGGAAGGGGATCCGGAACGCACGCCACAGGACCGGCTTTCGCAGCTGAACGTGCTCCTCCAGCTCGAGCACCTCCGCAGCTACGAGCCGGTGCGGCGGCGCGCGCCCGGCCTCCATCCGTGGTGGTTCGAGATCGCGACCGCCGAAGTGCACGCCTGGGACGCGGGTCTCGGGCGCTTCCGAGCCATCGACGACGATCACGCCGCGCAGATCCTGCAACGAATGAAGCGCTGAAACGGCGCCGGCCCTTGGAGAGGGCGGCGCCGTCAGCGGTCATCCGCGGCTGCTAAGCCTCGGGAGGGACGATGATCCCGTCCTCCCGTCCCTCCCGTCGCGTGGACATGGGTGGCGGTTGACGCGCATCGTCCCGCTTCCTCTTCTGCATCCCGTCCGCAACGTTCTTGTTGGTCCGGCCGCGTGCCGCTGCGAACGCTCCGAGGATCGAACCGATGAGCCCGAGGATGGCGCTCCCGGCTGCCGCGCCAGTGGTCTTGGCGGCCGTGTCCGTGGCGTCGGCAGCACGGTCGCGATCGATCTGCGTAGGGCCCGTATTTCGCCGGGCATTGGTCTCGCGCTCGGCCCTCGCCTGCGCCCGCGGCCCCGAGGCGACGGTCGCCGCGCTCTGCGCCGCCGTACGCGCCGCGCCGAGCGCGAGCATCCCGCCGATCAGCAGCGAAAATGCCCAGCACAGCGCGCCGTGCAGCAGCGCCTCGCTCCGCCGGCGATCGCCGGCGATGCGGACGGCCAGGTATGCGCCCAGGAAAGAGCTCACGAGAAGCGCAATGACGCCGACGATTCCGGACCCGGCGCCAAGGCCATTCGCCGGATTGGTGGAGTAAGGGTCGAATTTCGCGAGGCCGATCGCGGCGCCGATGAGACCGATCAGCGAGAACAGCGCCCAACCGAGCGCGGTGCCCGCGACGATGGCGCTCCAGCTGATCCGCATGCCGCGATCGAAACGGACATCGGAATGCCCCTGGAACTGCGTTGAACCTGCCAGAACGGGATCATAAACAGCCATGCTGTGCTCCTGTGGAAGGATTGGACAGCATCAGACTGTGGACGGAGCGCCAGGAATCCAAGCAACGGCCGCTCTGGTCGCTGCTCAGACGGCAGCTACGCCCTCGCCCGCTTTGAGGGCTTGTGCGAGAACGCGTTCTAGAGGTCGCTCTCCGAGAGAGGAGTCCCCCTTGCCGGACAAGTACCTCGGTCGCCGGGAGCAGATGTTCCCGCGCCTCTCCACCGCCCAGTTGGGGCGGCTCGAGCCAGCCGGCCGGCGGCGCCGGGTGAGGGCCGGCGAGATCGTCGCCGAGCAAGGCGATGCGACGCCCAGCTTCTTCGTCGTCCTCTCCGGCGCGCTGGCCATCGTCCACCCCGACCGTGACCAGGAGGTGCCGCTCCACGTTCTCCGCCAGGGCGAGTTCAACGGAGAGGTCAACATGCTCTCCGCCCGGCCCAGCCTGGTGCGGACGCGCGCGATCGAAGCGGGCGAGTTGCTCGTGATCAACCCCGAGGACCTTCGCAAGGTCGTCCAATCCGATGCGGAGCTGAGCGAGCTGCTGATGCGCGCGTTCATCCTCCGCCGGGTGGCCCTGATCGCCGGCGCCTTCGGAGACACGGTACTGATCGGTTCGACCCACTCGGCTGCCACGCTGCGGATCCGCGAGTTCCTCACCCGGAATGCCCAACCGCACGCCTATATCGACGTCGACAAGGATCCAGGTGTTCAAGCGCTGCTCGATCGCTTCGGTCTGCATGTCACCGACGTGCCGGTGGTCATTTGCGGACAGGTGCGCGTCCTGAAGAATCCCACCAACGAGGAGCTCGCGGAGTGCCTGGGTTTCAACCGGGTCCTCGACGCGACGGCAGTTCGCGACCTGGTGGTCGTGGGCGCCGGACCGGCGGGCCTCGCTGCCGCGGTCTATGGCGCGTCCGAAGGTCTGGACGTGCTGGTCCTCGAGTCCAATGCGCCGGGCGGACAAGCCAGCTTCAGCTCGAAGATCGAAAACTATCTCGGGTTTCCCACCGGCATCTCCGGGCTGGCGCTGGCGGGACGCGCGTACACACAGGCGCAGAAATTCGGCGCGGAGGTCGCGGTCGCTCGTTCGGCGGTGAAGCTGCGTTGCGAGCCTCCCCTTCATACCGTCGAGATGTCAGCGGGTGGCTCGGTCAAGGCGCGAACGCTGGTCATCGCCACCGGCGTGCAGTACCGGAAGCTGCCGCTGGCCGACCTTTCCCGGTTCGAGGGGTTGGGTGTCTATTACGGTGCGACCCACATGGAGGCGCAGCTCTGCGAAGCGGAAGACGTGATCATCGTCGGCGGCGCCAATTCGGCCGGGCAGGCGGCCGTCTTCCTCGGAGCGACGGCGCGCCGTGTCCAGATTCTCGTACGCGGGCCCGGGCTTGCCGAGACGATGTCGCGCTACCTCATCCGCCGCATCGAGGAGAGCCGCAACATCACCGTGCGCACGTTGACGGAGATCGTGGCTCTGGAAGGAGAGGCGCATCTGGAGCGCGTGCAGGTCCGCGATGCCCGGAGCGACCACACCGAAACGCTGCCCATCCGCCACGTCTTCTTGATGACCGGCGCCATCCCGAACACGGAGTGGCTGCAGGGCGCGGTGGCGCTCGACGGCAAGGGCTTCGTCAAAACCGGGCCCGAGCTGGGTCGTGAGGACCTCATCGGGTGGCCGCTTCCGCGCGCGCCGTTCCTTCTCGAGACGAGCGTCCCGGGCGTCTTCGCGGTCGGCGACGTTCGCGCCGGTAGCGTCAAACGCGTCGCATCGGCGGTGGGCGAGGGGTCCATCTGCGTTCAGCTCGTGCACCGCGTGCTCGCCGAATGAGCCAACCTGCGAACCGGGTGTGACGATGCAGGTGAGCTCGTGGCTGTGGGTGCTGTTCGCAGCGTTGGTGCTGGCGCTGCTCGCCGTCGACCTCGCCTTCGCGGTGATCATCCTCGTCGTCTACGGCGCCGCTCCTGCGCTCACCTACCTGACGGCGTACGTGCTCGAGAAGTCACTCTCGGTGGACAACGTCTTCGTGTTCGTCCTCATCTTCTCCGAGCTGCGCATCCCGGCGGAGCAGCAGCGTCGCGTCCTCTATTGGGGCGTGCTCGGGGCCCTGGTCGTGCGGGCGGTACTGATCGCCGGAGGCGTGTTCCTGCTCAGGCGCTTCCAGTGGGTGACCTACCCATTCGCGGCGCTGGTCATCTTCGCTGCCGTGCGCCTCATCTGGGGCCGGGAGAAGGAGCGCGAGCTCGTCGCCACTGCCTGCGCCGTGTGCGGCAGCTGGGTCGCGCGCATCATTCCGATCACGCCGGTGCTGCGCGGCGGCTCCTTCTGGGTCCGCCAGCGCGGGGGGCTGGTGGCCACGCCGCTCTTCATCGCGCTGGTCGTCGTGGAGACCACCGACGTCATCTTTGCGCTCGACTCGATTCCGGCGGTGTTCGCCGTGACCAGCGACCTCTTTCTCGTCTACACGTCCAACGTGTTCGCGATGCTGGGGCTGCGTTCGCTCTACTTCCTGCTCGCCGGCGTCGTGGAGCGCTTCCGTTTTCTCCGCGCCGGTCTCGCGGCCATTCTCGCCTTCGTCGGCGTCAAGCTGCTGCTCAGTGGCGTCGTGGAGATTCCCACGTGGGTATCGCTCGCCGTCATCGCCACGGCGTTGACCCTCGCCGTGGCGGCTTCGGTGGCGATCCCACGCGGAATGGCGCAGGTACCGGCAGACGGCGCCGATCGCTTCAGTCACCCGCCCTGAAGAACGCCAGCAGGTCCGCGTTTACCTGCTCCTTGTGCGTCGAGCAAAGACCGTGCGGCGCACCCGGATAGACCTTCAGCGTGGATCCCTTGACGAGCTTGGACGAGAGCATCGCTGACGCGCCGATGGGCACGATCTGATCGTCGTCACCGTGAATGATCAAGGTCGGCACGTCGAACTTCTTGAGGTCTTGCGTGAAGTCCGTCTCGGAGAACGCCTTGATGCAATCAACCACTCCCTTGAACCCGGCCTGCATGCCTTGCAGCCAGAAAGAGTCCCGCAGACCTTGCGAGACCTTGGCGCCCGGCCTGTTGGCCCCGTAGAACGACAGGCTGAGGTCCTTGAAGAACTGCGAGCGGTCTGCGAGGACGCCGCTGCGGATTCCGTCGAAAGCCTCCTGGGGCAGGCCGCCGGGATTGGCGGCCGTCTTCAGCATCAGCGGTGGGACCGCGCCGATCAGCACCGTCTTCGCCACGCGTTCCGTCCCGTGGCGGCCGACGTAGCGGGCGACCTCACCGCCGCCCGTCGAGTGGCCGACGTGGATCGCGTCCTTCAGATCGAGCGCTTCCACGAGCGCCGCCAGGTCGTCTGCATAAGTGTCCATTTCGTTGCCGCTCCAGGGCTGGCTCGACCGGCCATGGCCGCGGCGATCGTGGGCGATGCAGCGATATCCGCGGGCGCCGAGGAAGATCATCTGATCTTCCCAGGCATCGGCGCTCAGCGGCCAGCCATGGCTGAAGACGACCGGCCGCCCGCTTCCCCAATCCTTGTAATAGATCTGCGTCCCATCCCGCGTCGTGACGGTGCTCATGGCGTATTTTCCCTTGGCTCTGGTTGGAAGAAACAGAAGCGCGGCGTTGGCTAGCGCTTCCCAGTCGGGGCTGCCAGAAGAAGCGCTTCGGGACTAGATCATTCCACCTACGCGAGGAGCGCCAGCATGCTGAGAGATGCGACGGTACAGCCCATGCTGCCGGTCAAGGACATGGACGCGGCGACGAAGTTCTATGCAGAGACGCTGGGACTGGAGCGGGTTGGCGGGGAGCCAGGTGTCGCGGTGACCTATCGGACGGGCAGCAGCACTCTCTGTGTCTACCGTTCGGAGTTCGCCGGGACGAACAAGGGAACAGCCGCGCTCTGGGAAGTCGACGACGTCGAGGGAACGGCGAAGGAGCTGAAAGCCAAGGGCGTGACCTTCGAGAGATATGACGAACTGCCGGGCCTCAGCCGCCAGGGCGACGTCTACCGCGCGGGGGATTTCCGGGTTGCGTGGTTCAAGGACCCGGCCGGCAACATCCTCTCCATCCAGAGCCGGCCCGCGGCCGCCAGGCGGAGCGAGCGGCGCGCTTGAGGAGCCGGCCCGTCGTCGATGCGTTCGCGAAGTTCCTAAAGGTCGAGCAGGAGCTCGGCGCGTTGCTGGAAAAGCGACCCTGACGAGCGAGGTTCACGAGTCCGTCGTTCCGCTGCCCCGGATGGCGCGACGGGCGCGAGGCCAGACGGCCCACGCCAAGAGCGGCAAGGAACCGATCGCCTCGATCCAGAGGACGTGCAGGCCCCTGGTGCTGAGCATCCGGGCTCCGAGCGGCGCGACCGGGATCGGGCGCCACGGCGCGAAGAACCGCGCGTTCGAGAAGGGCCACAGGAGCGCCACTCCTAGCCCGCCATCCGTCATTGCATCCAGCAGCGGGTGGCTGATGGCGACGAGGCAGGCAACCAAAGCGATGCGCGAGAAGGACCATCGTCCCTCACGTGCCAACAGGGCGGCAGCCGCCGCACCCGCGAGCATCGCGAACGCGATCGAATGCGTGGCGCCCCGGTGACCGAATGGAGCGGAATAGGGAATTCCCAGCCGGAACGCGACGACATCGACGTCCGCGAGCAGCGACAACGCGACCAGCGCGACAGTCCCGCGCAGCGAGGGACGCGGCGACCGATCCAGGGCACGACCACCGGCCACCCCGACGACGACGTGAATGAGGCTGGCCACGGCGAGCATCGTCGGGGCAGGGCTTTCCCCGCGCAAGTTCAGCGGATCGCAGCGGGTGGGACGCGTGGACCCTGAACGGGGTAGCATGCCCCCTGGAGAGGAGGATGGATGAGCTCGCACGACGAGACCAACGCGGCGCGCGCTTCCTTTACCACCATGGACGCGAGCACCGCGGAAGACTGGCAGATCATCGCCACGCAATTCCTGCCCTACGCGCGGGCGCTCCCCGACCGGATCCTCGCCCACCTGCGGATGCTGGAAGGCGACTGCGGCGGGTTCGCCGTCGATCGGCTGATGCACTCGCTGCAGACGGCCACGCGCGCGCAGCAGGACGGCCGCGACGAGGAGTATGTCGTTTGCGCGTTGCTGCACGACATCGGCGACACGCTCGGGTCCTACAATCACGCCGACATCGCCGCCGCGATCGTGAAGCCGTTCGTCTCGGAGGAGAACCACTGGATGGTGGAGAAGCACGGCATCTTCCAGGGCTACTATTTCTTCCACCACATCGGCGGCGACCGGAATCTGCGCGAACAGTTCCGGAGCCACGAGTGGTTCGGGCGCACCGAGGAGTTCTGCGCCAGATACGACGGACCCGCCTTCAATCCCTCCGGCGAAACGCTCCCGCTCGCCTTCTTCGAACCGATGCTCCGCCGCGTGTTCGCCCAGCCGCGCCGCTCCCTGTACGCGCGCGTCAGTCAGGCGAGGTAACGGCGGAACCACGCCAGCGTGCGTTCCCAGGCGAGCTTCGCCGCCTTGGGCACGTCGTGCCCATTCGATCCTCCTGCGCGTGACGAGGGCGGTTTCGGGTGGCGCTACCGAGAAACTCCGGTCGGGCAGGACACGCCGGTGCCGCCGATCCCGCAGTATCCGCCCGGGTTCTTCGCGAGATACTGCTGGTGGTAGTCCTCCGCGTAGTAGAACGGCGGCTCGGCGGCGATCTCGGTCGTGATCCGGCCGTGCCCGGCCTTCGCAAGGGCGCGCTGATACTCTTCCCGCGAAGTGTCGGCGGCCTGGCGCTGCGCGTCCGTCGTGGCGTAGATGGCGGAGCGGTACTGCGTTCCTTCGTCGTTGCCCTGACGCATTCCTTGCGTGGGATCGTGGTTCTCCCAGAAGGTGCGCAGCAGCTCGCCATAAGACACGCGCTGCGGGTCGTAGACGACGAGGACGACCTCGGCGTGGCCAGTACGGCCCGAGCACACTTCCCGGTAAGTGGGATTCCTGGTGGACCCGCCCGCGTACCCCACCGCCGTGGTGTACACGCCGTCCAGCTCCCAGAACTTCCGCTCGGCGCCCCAGAAGCAGCCCATGCCGAAGAGGGCCCGCTCGGATCGCTCGGGGAAGGGCGGCGATAGCGGCGTCCCCAGGACCGTGTGGCGCACGGGGACCCGCATCGCCTCGTCGCGGCCGGGGAGCGCCTCCGCGGGGCTGGGCATTCGCAGCGAACCCATGCGCACATCTTGCACGGCGACCGCCGGCCGCGCCACTCGTCAGCTCGGGTCCTGTCGCAGAAGCGGAACCGCCCGCTATCCGACCTTCCAGGCCGCCGACCGGCAGCGCGGAGCTTTCGCTTCGGTAGGGGAGAAGCCAAGTTCTTCCCGAGGAGCGCAACCATGGTCACGCCCGCTGGCAAGACCCCGCGACGAGGGGGAGAAGTGGCGAAGTCCCCTCTGCCGATGAAACCGCCCGCCGAGCCGCTGGAGCTGATCGATCTGGAGTCGGAGACGGCGCCGCTCCGCGAGACGCGCGCGTGGCGATTGCACGGGCAGAGCGCGAAGACACTCGTGAAGCACGAGCATTTCCGGCTGGTGCTCATCGCGATGAAACGCGGCCGGCATTGCCGCGAGCACACCGCGGAGGAGAGCGTCTCCGTGCAGACGCTCGACGGCCACGTCGAAGTGCACCTCGCCTCCGGCGATCCCATCGAGCTGGTCGCCGGCCAGGTGCTCGCGCTCGCACCAGCCGTCGCGCACGATTTCAAGGCGCTCGAGGATTCGACCCTGCTCCTGACCATGGCGTGGACGGGTCACCGCCCTGATCGTCCGCCTCGTGCGACCCGCCGGGCAACCGCGCACTGACGTTGCGCGCCCGGCGGGTCGGAACTTCGCGAAACCTGCTCTCTTCTGGTACCACCGAAAGCGAGCGCGCGGAGCAGCAGGCGCGGAGCTTCCGATGCCCATGCCACCCGTCGCGAGCCACGATGAACGCCGCGCCCCGCCGCCGCCGCAGCCGGATGGTGCGGTTCCCGCATTGCAGCTCGCGGGGATCGAGAAGTCGTATGGCCTGCTGCGGCCCAGACCCGCGCTCCGCGGCGTCAGCCTGCGCGTCGCCCGGGGCGAGTGCTACGGGCTCGCCGGACCAAACGGCGCCGGCAAGACGACCCTGATCCGCGTGATGCTCGGGCTGATCGCGCCGGATGCAGGCGAGGCGCGGCTTCTCGGCTTGTCCCCAGAATGGCCGGAGGTGCGGCGCCGCGTCGGAATCGTCCCGGAGGCGGCGGAGCTTCCGCCCTGCGCATCGCCGCTGCAGCTGATGAAGCGGTGGGCGCGACTGCGCGGGCTGCCCGTGCGCGCGGCCGTCGAGCGCGGCGAGGCCATCCTGCGCCGCCTGGGGATGGGCGAGCTCCTGGCGCGACCGGCGCATCGCTTCTCGAAGGGCGAAAAGCAGCGGACGCTGCTCGCGCTCTCGCTGCTCGGCGACCCGGAGCTCCTCGTTCTCGACGAGCCGACCGACGGCCTCGATCCGCTCGGCCGTGCGCTGGTGCGCAAGGTGATCCTCGAGGAATGCGCCGCGGGGCGCACGGTCTTCATCAACTCGCACCTGCTCTCCGAGACGGAGCGCGTGTGTACCCGCGTCGGCATTCTCCACCGCGGCCAGCTGGTGCGGGAAGAGGTGCTCGGCGGCTCCGCGTCGAGCGCCGATGGACGGGCCACCAGCGCCTTGGTGGTCGCGGCCCCGCTCCCTGCCCAACTCGAGTCCGCGCTCGGCGCGCGGAGGTCCGCGCGCGAGGATGGCGCGGGACACGTGTACGTCGTCGACCACGACGACCTCGACGGATTGAATGACGCCGTCGATCGCGTGCGCGCCGCGGGAGTGCGCCTGGTCGAGGTGCGTCGTATCCGCCGGGACCTCGAGGAGACGTTCACCCTGGTGGCGACCGCCGCGCCCGGCGAGTCGCCGGCTGCCGTCGAAGCGGGCGAGCTGATCGAAGCCTCGCCGGCGCCCGGGTCGCCCCTCCGGGGAGCGCGCGCTACCTGCCGTGTCGCCCGCGAGATCGCGAGCGACCTGGTCGCGCGCAAGATGGCGCACGCGGCGGCGGCCGGAGCGGCGCTCGTGCTCGTGACGATGTTCTTCGCCTTGCGCAATGACATCGTCCAGGGGATGGCGGCGTCGGCCCGGCAGTTCCGCGCGGGAGGGATCGTCGACGGCACCGTGTTGGCGCACGCCCTCGGACGCGGCGCCGCGGCTGGCGAGTATTGGTCCCTGCTCGTCGGCAGCGTCGTCCTCTCCGCGCTGTTCGCGCCGCCGCTGCTCGAGCCTCGCAGGAATACGCTGCTGCTCGCCCAGCCGATTTCCCGCGCCGACGTCGCCAACGGGATCTTCCTCTCGGTGTGGGCTCTCGCCGTCGCGGTCTTCGGCGTGTCTGGCATCGCCGTCTTCGCGGGCCTGCGGCTCCTCGGCCTGCCGGTCGCTCCGGGCTTGTTGCTCGTGCCCTTGCTGATCACCGTCGCCTTCGCGGCGATCTACGCGGGCGTGCTCCTCGCCACGTACCTGTTTCCGAACGGGCTGCTCGCGGCCGTGGTGGGAATGACCACCCTCCTCGCGCTGCTGGTCGCCGGGAATACCGAGGCGGCGCAGCCCGGGAACGCGCGCCCGCTCGCCGGGTTCTTCTTCGGCATCCTGCCAAAGCTCGTCGATCTGCACCGCGAGGCGATGCGCCTCGGCGGGGGTGCCGGCATGGGTGCGTTCGCCATCGGCTCGACGGTTGCGTACACGCTCGCGATGCTGCTCGTGGTGCGCATCGTCGCGAGGAGGAGCGAACGGTGACCCCTGTCGGGCAGAAACAGTCCGGGGAACGTGTCCGCGCCCGGCGCGACCTGCGGACGGCGGGGGCCGCCATCCTCCTCCTCGCGCTCTGCGGCGGCATCTGGCTCTGGATGTCCGCCACGGCCAGCGAACGCCGCGAGAAGGTGCTCGCGACGGTTCCGGCATTCCCGGTCCGCGGGCAGGATCAACAGTCCCGGCGGGCGCGGCCCGCCGCCGCTCCACAGGAGCGCGCACCCGACAGGGCACCACCGCCCGCGCCCGAGCCGGCGCAGCCGGCCCGAACGGACCCCATCACCTCGTTCGTGCTCAAGCCCGCGCCGTACGTCGCGCTCGTCCACGTGAACGCGCTGCTCAACACGCCGCTGTTCGCGCGGATCAAGGAGTGCGTGCCGGTCGGCTGGCGGCAGGTCACCGAGAGCATGGAGCAGCTGGGGATCGACGTCGAGCGCGACGTGGATCGGGTGGCGATGATGGCCGATGGCATGGCGCTCAGCGGCTTCTTCGAAGGCAAGCCGATCGCGCGGAACATCGCTTCGCAATGGTCGGAGGTCGAGGAGCGCAGCTACCGCGGACAGACCCTCTGGATGTCGCGCAGCAGGGCGGTGGCGCAAGTGGGAAACCTGCTCGTGCTCGGTCCCCGCGACTCGATCGAGCCGTTGCTCGACCGCGCGCTCGATCCCGCGCCGGCGGCAGCCGACCCCCAGGACGTCTACGGCGACGTGTTCGTGCGCACCGACCTCACGGCCCTGCTCGGCTCGGAGTCGCGGCGCGACGACGCCACGGCGCCGGACCCCATGAGCGCCGTCCTGCAGGCCCTGAGCAGCGTCGTCGTCCGCGCCAACGTCTGGGACCTGGTCGCGCTCTCGGTGGAGGGAAAGCCACAGTCGGGCAAGGATGTCCGCGACCTGGCCAGCATGGCGCGCGGCGCGCTCGCGGTGGCGAAGGAGCAGCTCGATCCCGGCGACGTCGACCTGGCGACGCTCGCCAGCCTGGCGAAGGTGGACGCCTCGAAGGACGCCCTGCTGATCGATCTGGCGCTGCCGGGAAGCGAGCTCTTCGACAAGCTGCACTTCCCTTGTCCCGGCGCGGAACCGCAGGCGCCGGGAGCGTCCGCCGTCGCTCCGTAGTCCGGCGCTCAGTGCGCGGGGCGCACTCCATCCTTGCTGACCTGGATCCGCTGCGTGGACAGCTTGCCGCCTTCCTCGACGCGCGCCGTGGTGAAGATGGTCTCGCCGGGCTTGAGCGCCGCGCGGTCGCCGGGCACGAAGGTGACGATCGGAGTTCCCGGCGGCACGAGGATCTTCTGCGTGCCGTCCTTGTACTGCAGCGTGATCTCCTGACCGCCGGCCGCCTTGGCGGTGCCCGCCAGGTTGGCGTTCGTCATCGTCGAGCCCGGCTCCAGGTCCCAGGCGATGTGTCCGGCGGGGACCTGGGGCCCAAGGGTGTGCACTTCCTTCGCGACCAGCGTTCCGTCGGCGCGCTTCACGGCGGCGGAGCCCACGTAGGTCCCGGGTTTGATCTCCGCCAGGGTGGTCGCCTTGGCGACCGCGACCTGCGTGTCCGGTGCGAGCTGCACCCGGACCTCCTTGCCGTCCCGCGACTTCACGGTGAGCACGTCGCCCTCGAGACCGGTGATCGTGCCACGGACGCGCTGCGTGGTCTGAGCGAACGCGGCGAAACCGATTAGCGCCAGGGCAAACGGAGCAACTCTCTTCATGGCGTCTCCCGAAGTGAGGTGCCCTTGTATCGCCTCAGGCCGTGCGTTTCCAGGGCGTCTCGGGGACGGGCGTCACGGGTCCCCGTCCCTCGAACCAGGAGCGGAGGTTCTCGACCACCAGGCTGCCCATCAGCCCGCGCGTGTGATGCGTGGCCGAGCCGACGTGCGGGGCGAGGACCACGTTGTCGAGCTCCAGCAAGCCGGCCGGGACGCGCGGCTCGTCCGCGAACACGTCGAGGCCGGCGGCGAGGATGGTCCCCGACCGCAGCGCGTCCACGAGCGCGCGCTCGTCGACCACCGAGCCCCGCGCGACGTTGATCAGGATCCCGCGTGGGCCGAGGGCAGCGAGGACCGCCGCGTCGATCAGGCCTCGCGTCGGCGCGCCGCCTGGCAGGATGGCGACCAGCGTGTCGACGTCCTTCGCCATCGTCAAAAGCTCCGGGTAATGCCGGTACGGCACCTCCGGCCGCGCCCGCCGCGCGTGGTAGACGATGGGCACCTCGAACGCGGCGAGCCGCCGCGCGATCCGCTCGCCGATCCGGCCCATTCCGATCAGGCCGACGGTGCGGTCGCGCAAGGTGGCGCCGAGCGGAAAGTTGCCCTGCAGCCAGCGTCCCGCGCGGACGAACCTGTCCGCCTGGGGCAGCCGGCGCACGGTCGCGAGGAGGAGCGCGACGGCGAAGTCAGCAACTTCGTCGTTCAGCACGTCCGGAGTGTTGGTGACCATGACGCCGCGCCGCGCGGCGGCCTCGACGTCGATCGAGTCGTATCCGACGCCGAAGTTGGCGATGATCTCCAGCCCGGGCAGCCTCGCGAGAGAAGCGGCATCGAGGCGATCCCGGCCGCGGGTGGCAATCCCCCGGATCGCGGTGCCGTGCCGGGCGAGCACCTCGTCGATGTGCACGCCGGTGGCGCGATGGACCTCGAAGCCGGACTCGAGCTGGCGCTCCACGTCGGCCATGTCGCCGAGGCTCAGCACCTGCACGCGATCCCCCGCCATGCGGTTCACGCCCCGAGCAGCCGCTGCATCTCGGCGTAGGAGATCGTCCCTTCGCGCAGGGACTCGAAGGTGCCCTTCTCCTTGATCTCGAGCGCCAGACGGCGGGCGCGGCCGTAGGCGCTACGGGCGAGCGCTCCGCCCACGGAGACCCGGCGCACGCCCAGGCGCTCGAGCTCCGCGACGGGCGGCGTGTCCGGCGTTCCGAGGACGTTCAGCGGTCCCTGGATCTCGCGCGCCAGGCGCGCGATCAGATCCCGGTTGCTCACGAACGGCACGAACGCGCAGTCGGCGCCCGCCCGCAGATACGCATTGGCGCGGCGCACCGCCTCGGCCGGGCGCTGTGTTTCGGAGACCTCGTCGACGCCGAAGACGTCCGTGCGCCCGTTGATCACGAGCGGCACGCCGGCGGCCTCGGCGGCGGCCCTGGCGGCGCGAATCCGCTCCACCTGCAGTTCGAGCGGAAGCAGCCGGCCGTCCCTGGCATCCTCCAGGTTCATCCCGACCGCGCCCGCGGCGGCGACGCCCCGCGCGGTCTCTGCGGCCGCCTCCGCCGTGCTTCCGTAGCCGGCCTCGACATCCGCGGTGACCGGAACCTTCACCACCCGGGCGATCCGCCGGACCATCTCGAGCATCTCCGCGCGGGTGATCCGCTCGCCGTCGGGATGGCCGAGCGCGAATGCCACCCCGGCGCTCGAGGTCGCGATGGCCGGAAAACCGGCCGCCTCGACCAGCCGGGCGCTCGCGGCGTCCCACGCATTGGCGAGGACCAGCACGCGAGGGCCCGCGTGCAGCCGCCGCAGCGCTTCCGCCTTCTCACGAAGCTGTGTCATGCCCGATCTCCCTCCTCAGGCCGGCTCGGCCACGGGTTCCGTCGGCTGTACCGGCTGCGCCGCCGGAGCGCGCTGGTACCACTCGACCACCTTGTAGCGGCGGGCGACGAGGGCCATCCCCAACGCGGCCAGATATGCAAAGCCCGCGTAGTAGAAGAAGAGCGCCGTCCCCCGGAAGAACACGAACGCGGAGGCGAGCGCCACCGCCAGATTCGCCGCCGCGGTGGTCAGGTTCCAGAAGCTCTGGATGACGCTCTTCATCGTCAGCGGCGCCTGCGTGTACGCGAACTCGAGCCCGGTGACCGAGACCAGGATCTCGCCGACTGTGAGGACGATGTAGGGCAGCACCTGCCAGACGACGGAAATCTTCTCGCCGCCGGCGACAGGCACGTTCAGCAGTCCCGCGATCACGAACGAAGTCGCGCCGAGCGCGATCCCGATGGGCATGCGGCGGAGCGGAGTCAGCTCCCAGCCGAGCCGCTTGAACAGCGGATACGCGACGCCGGTGGTGAAGGGAATGAGCAGCATCACCAGCGCGGGATTCACGAGCTGCATCTGCGCGGGCTCGAAGTTCCAGGGTCCCACGCGAAGA
>VBKO01000261.1 GCA_005888115.1 Deltaproteobacteria bacterium | reverse complement strand
GGAAGGGCGTGCGCCTGATCAGCCACTGGAACCTGCGCGACCAGATCAAGGCGGAGTACGCCGAGCCGGACCGGGCGCGCGGGCTGGATCGGCAGCGGCTCATCCGGTCGGCGATGGAGCACATCGTGTCGCAGACCGTCCCGCGGTCGGTGATCGACGATCCGCGGCTCGACTGGTACGTGGACACCGGCCGGGTGACGGCGGCGCCTGCGGAGGAGATCGAGACCGAGCAGATGAGCAGGCAGGGGAAGCGGCCGGCCCAGGCGGTGGCGGCGCCCGATCGCGAAGACGACACGCGATACGCGATGCTTGTCGAGGAGTTCCGCGCCGCCCGCCGCACCGACGCGGACTCGCCGCTCGCGCCCACCGAGATCGACCGCCGGTTCCAGTTCGATCGCGAGATCCCCGAAGCGAAGGTCAAGCAGATGCTGGAGAGCATCGCCGCCTCGCCGTTGGCGCCGCGCGTGGCGGCGTTGATCCGGAAGCGGCTGGGCCGCTCGCTCGAGCCGCATGACGTCTGGTACAGCGGCTTCCTCCCGCGCACGAAGTACCCGGAGGCGGAGCTATCGCGGCTCACGCGCGCGAAATACCCGACCGCGGGCGCCTACAAGAAGGACATCCCGCGTCTCCTCGAGGGGCTGGGCTTCTCGGAGGAGAAGGCGAGGTTCTTCGACTCGCACATCGTGGTGGACCCGGCGCGCGGCGCGGGTCATGCGATGCCTTCCGCGCGTCGCGGTGACGACCCGCACCTGCGCACGCGGGTGAACCCCGACGGGATGGACTACAAGGGCTACAACATCGCGGTCCACGAGATGGGTCACAACGTCGAGCAGGTCTGCTCGCTCTACGAAGTGGACCACACGTTGCTTTCGGGAGTTCCCAACACGGCGTTCACCGAGGCGCTGGCGTTCACTTTCCAGAACCGCGACCTGGAGCTGCTGGGCCTCTCCAAGCCCGACGCGGAGAGCGAGCGCCTGCGGGTGCTCAACGACTTCTGGGCGACGTGGGAGATCAGCGGCGTGGCGCTGGTCGACATGGCGGTCTGGCGCTTCCTGTACGCGCACCCGGACGCCGGACCGCAGCAGCTTCGCGAGGCGACCATGGACATCGCGCGCGATCTCTGGAACCGCTACTACCAGCCGGTGCTGGGCGGGAAGGACTCGCTGCTCCTCGCGGTCTACTCGCACATGGTGAGCGCGTTCCTCTACCTGCCCGACTACCCGATCGGACACCTGATCGCGTTCCAGCTGGAGGAGAAGCTACGCGGCGCCCGGTTCGGCGCGGAGTTCGAGCGCGCCGCCTCGTTCGGGCGGGTCACTCCGGATCTCTGGATGCAGCACGCGACCGGTGCCCCGGTGTCCGCCGCGCCGCTGCTGCGGGCGACGGAAGCCGCCTTGGCTGCCGACCGTGGCCAGAACGCAGCCAACGCGTCAGCGCAGTGAAAGTAGCGCCGCCCGATCGGCGGCGGCTAGAGCGCCGGCGGCTCTTCGTCCTCTGGCCGGGGCTGCGGGCCCGGGACGATTCCCGCGATGTCGGGATCTTCCTCGCCCTCGGGGCGCGGCGCGCGGGTCTCCTTGTCGCGCTTGCGCTCGTCGCGGCGCTCCTGCTTGGCGCGCTGCTTCTCCTTGCGCGCCAGCTCCTTCTGTCGCTTGTTCGAGCGCGTTTGCACGAGTCCTCGCCTCCGGAACGAAATGAAGCCCAGCCTCTAGGTCAGGCCGGGCTCCATCCTACTGCCACTGCGCGGCGGTCAGGCGATTGGCTTGACGTTGGCCGCCTGCAGGCCCTTGGGCCCCTTCTTGGTCTCGAACTCCACCTTCTGTCCCTCGGCCAGGCTGCGGAAGCCGTCCGCCACGATGGCAGTGTGATGGCAGAAGACGTCGGGTCCGCCGTTGTCCTGCACGATGAACCCGAATCCCTTCGCGTCGTTGAACCACTTCACGGTACCGGTTGCCATTTTCGATGCACTTCTTTCATGTGCTCGCGGCGGACTGCCGCGAGACCGCTGTCGCTGCAGCGGCAGGAGGTCGTTTAACCCAGACCGCGCCGGAAGTCCAAGCCAAACCTGGACCCGGCCCTGCCATGGGTCGCGCTGACAATCCCGTGACACGCCGCAACTAGGGTGCGTCGGTTTCAGCACCGGAGGTGCCGATGCTTCGTTATGCCGCCGACCGGCGGACGCTGGGCTACCTCGCCGTGACGGCGGTCCTTTCCGTGCTGAACTGGAAGCTCGGACGCGTGCACCCCGTCCTCTATCCCGTCACCCTCTTCATGTTCTTCACCACGGCGGTCATCAGCCACAACCACAACCACCTGCGCGTCTGGCGGTCCAAGTGGCTGAACTTGCTGACGAGTTACGTCATCGCCCTGTTCTACGGCCATCCCGCCGTCGCCTGGGTCCCGACGCACAACCAGGTGCACCACAAGCTGAACAACAAGCCGGGCGACAGCTCGCGCTCCCCGAAGCTGTTCGCCGGCAACCACCTCGCGGCCCTGATCGTCTACCCGACGCTGACCAACTTCGCGCAGACGCGAGACATCAACGCCTTTCTCAAGGACCTCTGGAAGCGCGACCGGCCGGCGTTCCGCGCGGCGGCCTCCGAGTATGTCGTCTTCTTCGGAACCATGGCGCTCTTGTTCGTGCTCGACTGGCGCAAGGCGCTGCTCTTCTTCGTGATCCCCCAGCAGGTGGCGCTCTTCGCGATCCAGTGCGTCAATTTCCTGCAGCACATCGAGACCGACGCGGACAGCGAGTGGAACCACTCCCGCAACTTCGTCGGGCCGGTCCTCAACGGACTCCTCTTCAACAACGGCTACCACACGGTGCACCACCTCAAGCCGGGGGTGCACTGGTCGGAGCTTCCCCAGCTGCACGCGCAGTATGCCGAGCGCATCCATCCGTCACTCCTCGAGCGCTCCTGGCTGCGCTACTTCGGCCGGACCTACCTCTGGCGGCCGATCGCGGGAATGCAGGCGCCCGTGCTTCCTCCCGACGCGGCCTGAAGCCGGCTCGATCCGCGAACCCACCCCGCAGTACACTGCCCGCCCTGCTTCCCGGGGGTGTACGGATGCGCGGAACGATGATGGACGTCCCTCTGACCGTGCCGCTCCTCGCGGATCGCGCGGCCCGCTATTTCGCCGACGTCGAAGTGGTCTCGCGCCAGCCCGACCGGACGCTGCACCGCACGACCTGGGGCTCGGTGATCGGTCGCGCGCGCGCCCTGGCCGGCGCGCTCCTGAACGCAGGGATGCGCAAGGGCGACCGGGTCGCCACCCTCATGTGGAACCACGCGCCGCACCTGGAGACGTACTTCGGCGCGCCGCTCGCCGGCGGCGTGGTGCACACGCTCAACCTGCGCCTCTCTCCCGACGACCTTTCCTACATCGCGACGCACGCGCAGGACCGCTTCCTCGTCGTCGACGACGTGCTCCTGCCGCTGCTCGACAAGTTCCGCGCCCGGGCGCCGTTCGAGAAGATCATCGTCGTCCGCCACACGCCGCGCGAGGCGCCCGCCGGGTGCATCGACTACGAGTCGTTCGTCAGCTCGGCGGGCGGCCGATTCGATCAGCCCGAGCTTTCCGAGCAGGATCCCTGCGGCCTTTGCTACACCTCGGGGACCACGGGCAAGCCCAAGGGCGTCGTGTACACGCACCGATCCACCGTGCTGCACACGATGTTCGTCCCCTTCACCGACGGACTCGCGCTGCGCAACTCGGACACGCTGCTGCCGGTCGTGCCGATGTTCCACGTCAATGCCTGGGGCCTGCCCTACGGGTGCGCGCTCACCGGGGCGAAGCTGGTGTTCCCCGGCCCCCACCTCGACGCGCAGAACCTGCTCGACCTGCTCGAGCGCGAGCGCGTCACCGTGGCGGCCGGCGTCCCCACCATCTGGATGGGAATCCTCGACGCGCTGGAGAAGGAGCCGGGCCGTTGGAAGCTCCAGCCGGGGCTCCGCATGATCGTGGGCGGCTCCGCCGCGCCGGAGGCCCTCATCCGCGGATTCGACAAGCACGGGCTGCGGCTCATCCACGCCTGGGGCATGACGGAGATGTCTCCCCTGGGCTCCTGCTCATGGCTCAAGGCCGGCATGCGCGAGATGCCCTACGACGAGCAGGTGCGCGTCCGCGCCAAGCAGGGCCTCCCCGCCGGGCTGGTCCAGGTGCGCGGCGTCGACGAGAGCGGCCGCGAGGTGCCGTGGGATGGCCAGACCCAGGGCGAGCTCCAGGTCCGGGGTCCGTGGGTCGCCTCGTCCTACACGGACATGGAGGGCTCGGAGGACCGCTGGACGAACGACGGCTGGTTCAAGACCGGCGACGTGGTCACCATCGACCCGCAGGGGTACCTGAACCTGACCGACCGCACCAAGGACCTGATCAAGTCGGGCGGCGAGTGGATCAGCTCGGTCGCGGTGGAGAACGCCCTCATGGGCCACCCCGCCGTGAAGGAAGCGGCGGTGGTCGCCGTGTCGCATCCGAAATGGGTCGAGCGGCCTCTCGCCGTCGTCGTTCTGCGCGACGGCGCGCGCGCGAGCGCCGAAGAGCTGCGCGGCTTTCTCGCCGGCCGGGTGCACTCGTACTGGGTCCCCGACGCCTTCGAGTTCATCGATGCCATCCCGCGCACCTCGACGGGCAAGTTCCTCAAGTCGGCGCTGCGCGAGAAGTACCGGGACTATCGGCTGCCGGGCTGCTGAGGACCTCCCGCTCAGCCGAACTGCCAGCGTGCCAGGATGGTTCCCGCGTCGATCTGCGCGACGCAGATCACCTCCCGATTGCCCGGGCGCGTCTCCGCCCAGGCCACGTGCGTCTGGTTGGAGCGGACCCACAGCACTTCCACGGGCTTGCCTCCCCCTACGGTCTGCCGCTCTTCCTGAAGACGCGCGACGATTTCGAGATGCTCCTGAGAGGCGCCCCGGACGTCGGCGCGGAAGAGCTGGGGTGGAACGCGGAGCCCGGAGGGCGAGGGCGACGCCGAGGTGAAGGTCGGTGGAACCGCCTCACGCAAGCGCTGTTCCTCGAGGATGCTCTCGTTTCGCGCCGCGCGCAGCGCCCGCCGGACGAGCCAGCCGCAGAGCGCCACGAAGACGAGCCCCGGCCCCCACAGGTCGCGCAGCGCGTCGGTGACGGCGCTCGCGGGCACGTCACTCGGCCTGCGCGCGCATGGGCGTGCCGATCACCCGCACGCGGGGACGCCCGCTGTCCACCAGCGCCGCGGTGATCGGGTCGTGCAGCTTGACGTAGCTCATCACGATGTCCCGGGTGAGCACCGAGCCCGTCCGCCGCGGCGCGTCCTTCAGCATCGACAGTCCGTCCCCGCCGTTGGCGAGGAAGTCGGACACCGAAACGGCATGGCTCCCCTGCGCGCACGGAGCATCGCAGCCCGAAGACGAGCAGCCGCGGGTCTGGCAGAGGGTGTTGCCGGCATCATCGGTCACCTCCGTCACCAGGGCGCCCGAAGGCCAGGCGCGGCCCAACCCGAGCGTCGCGAACCGGTCCCAGTCGATGGTGTAGCGCAGCCCGGAGACTTGAAGGGGCAGCTTGCCCGCGCGGAGGACCGCCTCGAGCGCGTCCCTGATCGCGGGCGCCGGTACTTCCACGACCACCTGCAGGTTGTCGAACGGGTACAGGTCGAAGATCTGCCCGAAGGTGATGGTGCCTCTGGGCACCTCCGGGACGCGCAGACCGCCGGAGTTCTGCAGGGCGAATTCGGCCCGCAGCCCGCCGCCGGCGCCCGAGCGCAGCGCGTCCGCCACCAGGTTCCCCAAGGAGCCGTCCCGGCCTTTGCGCAGGTCCACCTCGCTCGAGCCGATGCGGCTCTCTCGCAGCCGCCGCACCTGCTCGTCGTAGCCCCGCAGGAGGGCGGCGATCTTCTCGTCGGGCGTCACCTTCTTTCCGCGCCACTCCGGAGGACGACCCCCCTGGCTGTGGAAGATGGGCTGCGGCGCGCCGGGCCTGGGGAACGTCCCCTCGTTCACGGTGAAGCCGGCGACGTGTCCCGTCTCGAGGAGGCTCAGCTCGATGAGCGAGAACTGCTGCAGCCTGGTCCCCGCCTGCACGATGGGGATGCCGGAGACCACCAGCGGCGGAGGGCCGATCGCCGTGTGGTGGTGTCCGCTGACGATCGCGTCCACCTTCCCGGCGACGGCTTCGGCGATGCGCTGGATCTCGCTGGCGGGCGGGAAGGGGCCGGCGTGCGCCGTCACGATCACCACCGTCGCGCCGCGGGCGCGGAGGGCGTCCGCTTCCTGCGCCGCCACTGGACCGCCAGGTACGAAATCGAGATCGGTGACGTTGAGCGGGTTGGTCACGGTGGGTGTGTCCATCGTGGCGAGGCCGATCACGCCGACCTTCAGCCCCCGGACGTCGAGCAGCGTCGAGGCCGTCGCCCATTCCGGCCGTTCGTGCGTGCCCTTCCTGAACACGTTGGCGGCGAGCATCGGATAGCGCGCCTGCTTCATCCGCTCGAGCAGCACGGGCAGGCCGAAGTCGAACTCGTGGTTCCCGATCGCGGCCGCGGCCACGCCGAGCGCGTTGAAGGCGTCCACCACCGATCGGCCCTGGAACTGGTTCGAGATCAGGGTGCCCTGGAACTCGTCGCCCGCGTCGATGAGCAGCGCCTCGCCTCCGCGCTCCCGCGCATCGCGGCGGATGGCGTCCATCCAGCCGCCCAACCATTCGGCGCCTCCGACGGGGTCGCTCGTCCAGGCAGCGAGCGAGCGCGGCGCGGGCGACGCGAGCAGCGCGCCGTGCACGTCGTTGATCCCCACGATGACGAGGCGCCGCAATCCCGGCTGCGCGGAGACCTGCTGGGCGTGGCGCGTGGGTGGCGCGGCCGAACAGGCGAGCAGCAGCAGGGTGATCGAAACGGCGCTGAGTCGGGCCATCCGGGGGATTGTCGCCGATCGCCTGTCTGGATGGACCGGTCGAACGACCGATAAAATTGCATACCATGACACCGCGATGACAGCGGTTCCTTATCCCTCACCCCGGACGCCGCGATCCGCGGCCAACCCCCGGAGACCCTCGAGATGAACGAAGCGCGCGCCCTCGCGAGAGGCGAGGACGAGAAGCTGGACCTGTGGAGCTCGATCCCCTTCTTCGCCGCCCACGCGGTGGCGATCGTCGCGCCCTTCTTCCTCCCGTTCTCCTGGAAGCTGGTGGCGCTCGCCGTGCTGCTCTACTACGCGCGGATGGCGGGGACGACGATCGGATACCACCGGTACGCTTCGCACCGGGGCTTCAAGACCGGGCGCATCTTCCAGTTCGTGCTCGCGTTCTGGGCCCAGACCAGCGCGCAGAAGGGCGTGCTCTGGTGGGCCGCGCACCACCGCAACCACCACAAGTACTCCGACCAGCCCGAGGACGTGCACAGCCCGCAGCGCGGGTTGTGGTGGAGCCACCTGGGTTGGATCCTCTGCCAGCGGTACGCCGCGACCGGAGAGATCAAGGACCTCTCGCGCTATCCCGAGCTGCGCCTGCTGAACCGGTTCCACCTCGTTCCCCCCGTGCTGCTCGGGACCGGGCTGTTCCTCCTGGGCGGCTGGTCGTGGCTGGTGTGGGGCTTCTTCGTCTCCACCGTGCTCCTCTGGCACGGTACGTTCGTGGTGAACTCGCTGAACCACGTCTGGGGATCGCGCCGATACGCGACGACGGACACCAGCCGCAACAACCCCGTGCTCGCGCTCATCACCATGGGCGAAGGCTGGCACAACAACCACCACCACTTCATGAGCTCGGCGAACCAGGGCTTCTTCTGGTGGGAGGTGGACGCGAGCTACTACCTGATCCGCCTCTTCCAGGCCCTCGGCCTGGTCTGGGACGTGCGCATTCCGCCCGAAAAGGTCCGCCAGGCCACCATCGCAGCCGAGCACCAGACCGACTTCGCCGAGCCGGTCAGCGCTCCGCCGCAGATGGCGCTCGAGCTGTAGCTAGCCCCAGCGTTCCAGGAAGGAATGGAACTGGACGCCGACGCCGGGGGGATCCTGGCGGCGCCAGCGGACGTGGGCCTTCACCGAGACGGTCTTCCCCTCGGGCAGGTCGATCTCGGCCACCAGCCACTCGGCCCCATCGGGCAGGGTGACCCGCAGGAAGGCGCCCCCCGGCGAGATGTTCTCGGCGATGGCCATGACCTCGCTCCGCTCGAACTTGATGCGCGCCGCGAGCTGCACCCGGCTGCGCCTGTGGCGCCGGCGCTGCTCTCCAGATTCCTCGGAAAAGTCCATGGATCGCTCTCTTTCGCGGACCATGCGCTTCGAGCGATCGCGCGTCCAATTTTCGGCGCCCGCTGTTTCGTCCAACTTTGCACAAGTCACCTGCCCGACGCTCCGCGGCACGGGACGGCTTGACGTTCTGCGTCCATCGCCCTAACCCCGTAGACATGCCCGAAGTGACATCCGGGTCCGCGGGGCCCCGGCGGACCGTCCAGCGCGGCCGCTACTACGAGGACTTCCAGGTCGGCGACGTGTACCGGCATCACTGGGGGCGCACGCTGACGCAGGGCGAGTGCCAGCTCTTCGCCACCGGCACCATGAACGCGGTGCCTCTCTACTTCAACGAGCTGTTCGCCAGGAAGCTCGGCCACCCGCAGGTGCCGGCGCACCCGCTCCTCGTCATGAACGTGGTGTTCGGGATGACGGTCGAGGACCTCTCCGAGCAGGCGCTGGCGCATCTCGGGTACTGGGACCTGCGGTTCCCGCGCTTCGTCTACCCGGGCGACACCCTGATCTCCTCCTCGGAAGTCCTGGACAAGCGCGAGAGCGGGTCGAAGCCCGACCGCGGCATCGTCCACGTGCGCACCACCGGCGTGAACCAGCGGGGCGAGGAGGTCTGCGTCTATCAGCGCAGGATCCTGGTCAAGAAACGCTCCACGTACGGAGGCGCCTGAATGCGAACCACGACTCCCGCGGCATGGAAGAGCGCAGCGCCGCCGCAGACCGGCGGCGACTGATGCCCATCCCCAATCCGAACGGCGGCGCGCTGACGCCGGAGCACGTGCAGATCCGCGAGAGCGTGCGCGACTTCGCCGGCCGCGAGGTGGCGCCCGTTGCTTCCGAGCTGGACAACCAGGCCGCCGAGATCCCGGCCCACATCGTGAAGAAGATGGCCGAGCTGGGCTATTTCGGGCTGATCTTCTCGCCGGACCACGGGGGGAGCGGGCTGGACGTCCTCTCCATGGCCATCGTCGCCGAGGAGCTGTCCAAGGCGTGGCTCTCGGTCGGCTCGGTGATGACGCGCATGATCATCACCGCCTCGCTGGTGGAGAGCGCGGGGACCGAGGAGCAGAAGAAGAAGTTCCTCCCCGGCCTGTGCACCGGGGAGATCCTCGCCGCCGCCGCCTTCACCGAGCCCGACGCGGGCAGCGATTCGGCGGGCATCAAGTGCCGAGCGGTGCGCCAGGGCGAGAAGTACCTGGTCACGGGCGAGAAGACCTGGTGCACCTGGGCCAACAAGGCGCACGTCCTGTGCACCACGGTGGTGACCGACCCGCAGGCGCCGAAGAAGCACAACCGGATCTCCATCCTGCTCATCCCCAAGACGCCCGGCGACGAGTTCCATCCACCGGAGCTGGCGGGGAGCAAGATCCCCTCCATCGGCTACAAGGGGATGAACTCGTACTCGCTGCAGTTCGACGGGTACGAGGTGCCGGCGGAGAACCTGCTCGGCGGCGCGACCGGCAAGGGCTTCTACCAGCTGATGTCGACGTACGAGATCGCGCGAATCCAGACGGCGGCGCGGGCGGTGGGCGTGGCGCAGGCGGCCTTCGAGGCAGCCTTGCGGTACTCGCAGGAGCGTACGCAGTTCGGAAAGCCCATCAGCCAGTTCCAGGTGATCGGCCACAAGCTGGCGCACATGGCGACGCAGATCGAGGCGGGGCGGCAGCTCACCTACCACGCGGCCCGCATGAAGGACACGGGCAAGCGCTGCGACCTCGAGGCGGGCATGGCCAAGGCGTTCTGCGCCGAGATGGCCGAGGAAGTGACCAGCGAGGCGATGCAGGTCTTCGGCGGGTACGGCTACTCGCGCGAGTTCCCCGCCCAGCGCTTCTGGCGCGACGCCCGCGTCTTCCGCATCTTCGAGGGCACCAGCGAGATCCAGTACGAAGTCATCGCGAAGCGGCTCTTGGAGGGCTGACGATGGAGCACCGCTTCACCCGGGACGACAACCTCTACGAGGACTTCGCGGTCGGCGAGACGATCGTGCACCCCCGCGGGCGCACGGTCAGCGACGGCGAGCACATGCTGTGGACGAACTTCGTCCTGAATACCGCGCAGCTCCATTTCAACCAGAAGATGTGCGACGACTCCCCGCAGACCACCTTCGACGGCCGCCGCGTGGTGTACGGAGGGATCGTCTTCGCCTACGTCGCGGGGCTCGCCTCGGAGGAGACGGAGGAGAACGCGGTGGCGGTGCTCTCCTACGACGAGGGCCGGCATCTGAATCCCGTGTTCGCGGGCGACACCTTGTTCGCCGAGAGCACGGTGCTCGCGAAGAGCGACGACGACCCGCGCATCTCGCAGTGCGGCGCTCCGGCCCTCAAGCCGGGGCAAGCCGGCCTGGTCAAGTTCCTCCTGCGCGGCAAGAACCAGCGCGGCGAGGTGGTGCTGGAGATCACCCGCGAGCTGATTGTGCTCAAGAAAGCGTACCGGCCGTGAAGACCCGCAGCGGCATCGAGATCAAGCCCGTCTACGGCCCCGGAGACGTGGGCGAGACCCCGCCCGCGCCCGGCGAGTTCCCCTACACGCGCGGCATCCACCGCAGCATGTACCTGGGGAAGCTGTGGACGATGCGCCAGTACGCGGGCTTCGGGACGCCGCGCGAGACGAACCGCCGCTTCCGCTACCTGCTCGAGCAAGGCCAGACCGGGCTCTCGCTGGCGCTCGACCTGCCCACGCAGCTCGGCCTCGATGCCGACGATCCGGAAGCCGAAGGCGAAGTGGGCAAGGTGGGCGTCTCGATCGGGTCGCTCGCCGACATGGAGGAGCTGTTCGACGGGATCCCGCTGGAGCGCGTCTCCACCTCGATGACCATCAATGCGACCCATCGAGCAGTCGATGCGGCTGGCCTGCGACCTGATCGAGGACACGGTGCAGCGGCTGCCGCGCATGAACCCGATCAGCATCGCCTCGCACTACCGCGACGCCGGAGCCACGCCCGCCGAGGAGATGGCGTACACGCTGTCGGCTGCGCGCGCGTACGTCGAGGAGCTGCTCCGCCGTGGCCTTCCCGCGGACCGCTTCGCCCCGCGCCTGAGCTTCTTCTTCTACACGTACACCAACTTCTTCGAGGAAGTGGCCAAGTACCGCGCCGGCCGGCGCATCTGGGCGCAGCTGCTCCGGGATCGCTATGGCGCCAAGGAGCCGGAGAGCTGGCGGCTGCGCGCCGCCTGCGTGTGCGGCGGGCACAGCCTGACGCGCGCGGAGCCGCTCAACAACATCGCCCGGACCACGCTGGAGACCTTCGCCGTCGCGTGCGCCGGAGTGCAGAGCGTGTTCACCGCCGCGTACGACGAGGCGTTCGCGATTCCCAC
This sequence comes from Deltaproteobacteria bacterium, assembly GCA_005888115.1. GTDB lineage: Bacteria > Myxococcota > Myxococcia > Myxococcales > 40CM-4-68-19 > VBKO01. Next base: position 11,759 of record VBKO01000261.1, on the reverse strand, counting down.
CGAGCTCTCCGCGCGGACCGCGCTGCGCGTCCAGCAGGTGGTCGCCTACGAGACCGAGGTGGCGCAGACCGCGGACCCGCTGGGAGGCAGCTTCTTCGTCGAGGCGCTCACCGACGAAATGGAGAAGTCGATCCGCACGGTGATGGACGAGGTCGAGTCGCGCGGCGGCATGGTGGAGTGCTTGCGGCAGGGCTTCATCCAGCAGCGCATCGCGCAGCGCGCCTACGAGCACCAGCGGGCGGTGGAGAAGGGCGAGGTGGCGGTGGTCGGGGTCAACAAGTTTGCCACCGTGGGCGAGGCACACCGCGAGCCGGATCTGGAGATCGAGCAGGCCTCCCCTGAAGCCGCGCGCGACGCGGCGGACCGGGTGCGGCGGGTGAAGAGCAGCCGTGACGCGGACTCGGCGCGCTCCGCGCTGCGGCGGCTGTCCGACGCGGCGGCGGGCAGCGGAAACGTGCAGCCTTCCATCCGCGAAGCGGTCGCCGCGTACTGCACGGTCGGGGAGATCGCCTCGGTGTTGAAAGCGAGATTCGGCGAGTACCAGCCGCCGACGAAATTCTGACGAGGTGGGGATGGAAACCGCCAACCGCCAGCCGACAGCCGCCAGCCCGGGCCGGATCCGCGTGCTCGTCGGCAAGCCGGGCCTCGACGGGCACGACCGGGGCGCCCGCGTCATAGCGGCGGCGCTGCGCGACGCGGGCATGGAGGTCGTCTACACCGGCCTCCGCGCTACGGTGCCGGCCATCGCCGCGGCGGCGGTGCAGGAGGACGTGGACGTGATCGGCCTGTCCATCCTCTCCGGGGCGCACGAGTCGATCTGCCGCCGGCTGAACGAGGAGCTCTCCCGGCGCGAGGCGCGCATCCCCATCGTGGTGGGCGGGATCATCCCGGCGGCCGACTTCGCGAAGCTCAAGGATCTGGGCGTTGCGGCCGTGTTCGGGCCGGAGTCCCCGCTGGCAGCGGTGGTGGAAACGGTGCGGGAGCTGGCGACGAATCCGAACGCGACCTCGACCGCCACCTCGCCCTCGCAGTCGCACTTGCACGCCAGAGAAGGCATCCCGGCCACCCGCCTGGACCACACCGCGATCTGCGTGCGCGACATCGACGCCTCGATCGCGCTCATCGAGGATCTCCTCGGCCAGAAGGTCGCCCACAAGGAATTCGTCCCCGCGCAAAAGGTCCAAGCGGCCTTCTTCGACTTCCCGAACGGAGCGTCGCTGGAGCTGGTCGCGCCGCAGGGAAACGACGGCCTGGAGAAGTTCCTGCAGAAGCGCGGCGACGCGCTCCACCACCTCGCGCTGCGCGTCCGCGACCTGGACGCGCTGCTCGCCCGGCTCGACTCTGCAGGCGTGCCGCTCATCGACAAGGTGTCGCGGCCCGGCGCGCGCGGGCACAAGGTCGCCTTTCTCCACCCCAAGGCCTTCGGCGGTACGCTCCTGGAGCTCGTCGAGGCGCACGAGGAGAACCATGAAGACGCTGCCGCTCGGTGAGGTCCCGCACGACGTCGGGGTGCTGCCCGAGAAGATGCTCGCCTGCACCATCCGCCCCGACCGCGAGGGCGACCCCGGCACCGCCATGCGCATCGAGGAGGTCTGCCTGCCGCCGGTCGGCCCCAACGAGGCGCTGGTCCTGGTGATGGCCGCGGGCGTGAACTTCAACGGCGTCTGGGCGGCGCGCGGCAAGCCGGTCAGCGTCTTCAGGATGCACGGTGAGCCGTTCCACATCGCCGGCTCCGACGCCTCGGGCATCGTGTGGAAGGTCGGCGACCAGGTGAAGCGCTGGAAGGTGGGCGACGAGGTGGTCATCCACTGCAACCAGAGCTGCGGCCAGTGCCCGGAGTGCAACGGCCTGGATCCGATGGCCTGCAGCGAGCAGAAGATCTGGGGCTACGAGACGAGCTGGGGCAGCTTCGCCCAGTTCACCAAGGTGCAGGCGCAGCAGCTCCTCAAGAAGCCGCAGAAGCTCGGCTGGCTGGAGGCGGCGAGCTATGGCCTCACGTACTTCACCGCCTACCGCATGCTGGTCCACCAGGCCGAGGTCACCGCCGGCGACCACGTGCTGGTGTGGGGCGCGGCGGGCGGACTGGGCGTGTTCGCCATCCAGATCTGCAAGATGCTGGGCGCCAACCCGATCGCGGTGATCGGCGGCAAGGACAAGGCGCAGCTGGTGCAGTCGCTGGGCGCGCCGATGTGGATCGACCGCAGCGAGTTCCCCAACCTGGCCTACAAGCCGCCGGAGTCGCCGGAGAGCGCCCGCGCCCGCGCCGAGGACTGCAAGAAGTTCGGCAAGCGCATCCGCGAGCTGACGGCCGGCAAGGACGTGGACATCGTCTTCGAGCACGTGGGGCAGCAGACGTTCCCCACCAGCGTGTTCGTGGCCAAGCGATTCGGCAAGATCGTCATCTGCGGCGCGACCACGGGCTTCGATCTCTCCTTCGACGTACGGCACCTCTGGATGCGGCAGAAGCAGATCCTCGGCTCGCACTTCTGCAACGCCTACCAGGCCGAGCGCGCCAACCAGCTCGTCCACGAGGGAAAGATCCGGCCGGTGCTCGACCAGGTATTTCCCTTCGGCGACACGGCCAAGGCGCACGCCTTGATGGCGGCGAACCAGCACAAGGGGAAGATCGGCATCGCCATCCAGTGCGCCGCCGCGGCGGGCGCGCTGCCCCTGGCCGCGGACCAGGCGGCGTGAACCCCGCCGACGCGCGCGCGGCGATCGAATCGTTCCTGCGCGAGAGTCCCGGGCGGTTCGCGCTCTTGCCCGACGACGACGGCCGCGGGGCACGGATCCTCGAGGCGGGCACCGGCAAGACGCTCGGCGTCCGCTGGGACGAGATCGCCGAGGCGGTGGCGCGGCAGAACCCCGTCAGGGCCACGCCGTACCTGGTCGTGGTTTTCACCGACGGGCGCCAGGTGGCGCTCGCCGACGTAGGGTTCGCATTCGCGCCTTCCACCGCGAACACCGGACCGCTGCCCGATCTCCCCGCTACGTTCTGCTTCCGTGACTTCCGTCACCTCGCCACCGGAGCGGAGGCCCTCCTGGGCGAGGATGGGCGCGAGCGCGAGGCGGTCGCGGCGGTGATGCTCGGCATCGCGCTGCTCGACGGGGCGCGCGTGGCCGGATTCGATGTCTCGCGCGAGGAGCGCGAGCTGGAGTCGCTGCTACGTCGCCTGGAGGAGCGCGGGGCGCGCGTATAGGCCGGCCTTTGCAAAACATCCGCGCTGCTGAGCGCCGGCGCCACCGTACAAAAACGTACGCCCAAACGTCCGCAGCCGAGGCAAACGGCGTGGCCCGCGCCCTCGGCAGAAACGTCGCTTGACAATCGGTTTGCGTTTGCTAACTGTACGCCAAACCGGGCGGGTTCGACCGCACCGGCTTTCTTGCAAAAACTTTGTGGAATCGGGAGGACCGATGGCGCGCGGGCGCGGTCGTCGAAGCGAGGGGATGGGCGTTTGGGTGCAGGACCTCGGCGAGCAGATCGGCTCGCAGCTCGGCGCGATCATCGCCGAGAGCGTGCAACGGTCGCTGCAGAGCACGATCAACGTGGGCGACATCGCGCGCCAGCTGGGCGCGGGCGGTCGCGGCCGCGGGCGGCGCGCGGGGCAGCGTGCAGTCTGCAGCGTGGCCGGATGCGGCCGCGCGGTGCTCGCCAAGGGCCTGTGCCGTTCTCATTACTACCGGGCGCGGTACAAGGCGCAGAAGGCCGGCACGCTGCAGCCGCGCAAGCGCGGTCGCCGCGGGGCACCGCGCAAGAAGACGGGCAGCGAGGCCTCCGGCAGCGCGGCGTCTTCGTCCTGAAACCGGCTCGGTCGGTCGGTCGATCTGTTGTAGAGTTCGCCGGGGATGCAATTCATCTGCGAAAGCTGCAAGGCCAATCTGCAGATCGCGGACGAGAAGATCCGGGGCAAGCGGCTCATCGTCCGCTGCAAGCGATGCGGTGTGCAGATCCGCATCGTCGACCCGGCGCTCCTGCCATCCCAGTCCGGGGGTAAAGCGGTCAGCTCGTCCTCGCAGTCCGGCGGAAGGCCAGAGGCGGGACCCATCCGCGGCTCGCAGTCCGGCGGCAGGCCGGCGACCGGCCCCATCGCGCGCGCGTCCGCGCCGCGCCGGGAGACGGACACCGAGAGCACGCGCGCGATGGACAGCGAGGTGCTGGAGAAAGCGCTTCGGGCCAGCAAGGCCGGAGACGCAGCGCCGCGCGCCGCGGCGGTGCTCGCACCGCGCAGCGAGCCGCCGCCGCCTCCTCCTCCTCCGCGCGAGACGCCTGCGCCGCGCGATCCCGCGGTCTGGTTCGCCATGATCCAGGGCAAGCAGCTCGGTCCGATCACCCGCGCCGAGCTGGGCCTCAAGGCATCGGCCGGCCAGGTGGGCCCGCGCACCTACCTGTGGAAGGAAGGGATGGAGTCGTGGATCCGGGCGAAGGACGTCCCGGAGCTGGTCCCCTTCTTCGCGGCGCCGCCCACGCCGCCTCCGCCGCCCGGCGACGAGCCGCGCCCGGATGCGCACGAACGTCGGATCGAGCTGCCGTTCGACCCTGCCTCCGGATACGCGACGCCTCCTTCCACGGAACGATCGGGAGGTGGCGCGCCCGAGGCCGCGGAACCGGCATCGCCGGACGCGCCGACGCCGCCGGGAGGGCTCCAGTTGCCCACCCGCGCCGAACGCGGGCCGATCTCGCAGCCTCGTCCGCCAGCAACGGAGAAGGCCGCCGCCGCCGACCCGCTTCGCGGGTCCGACGCCTCGGCCCCGGGTGCGCTGGACCTGGCGCGCTGGGGCGCCGCGGAGCTGTCGAAGCCGCGCGCCGAGACGCCGGAGCCACACCCCAAGGCGGTTCCGGCCCCGGCGCCCCCCATTGGATTCCGCGCCGGGCAGCCGGAGCGGCGCGGCCCGCTCCGGACGGTGCTCCTGATGCTCGGGCTGGCGGCGGCCTCTGCGCTCCTCGCCTCCGCCCTGCTCTACGGACGCAAGGAGGCCGCTCCGGATCCCGCGCCGCAGGGCGGCTCGTCCGCGGCGCCCGCGCCTCTGCCGCCTGCGGAGGGTGGCGAGCGCAAGGCGGAAGAGCAACCCGCCGGACCCGCTCCCCGGGAGCCACCCGGCGCCGCGGCAGCGCTCAGCCCGGAGCAGCTCTCGCGCAAGGTCGACGAGAGCAAGCCCGCGCTGCAGGGCTGTGTCGACGAGGCGCTCAAGCGCGATCCGTCGCTCCGCGTCGGCAAGATCCTCATCTCCACCACCATCGCGCCGTCCGGCGCAGTGACCAGCGCCCGCATCGACCAGAAGGCCGTCGACCAGAGCCCGCTCGGCACCTGTCTCAAGACGGCGACGCGGAGGCTGCAGTTCCCGCCCTTTTCGGGCGAGGCGTTCGCGGTGGACATCCCCATCGTCGTGACGGGTACGCCTTGATCGAGGCGCTCGCTGCCGAGCTGCGCTCGGGGCGGGCCGCACTGTCGCTGCTGTCGCTGCGCCTCGCCGAGGCGGCCGGGCTGCTTCCGCCCGGATCGTGTGCGCGGATCGCCGAGCAGGGCGGAGCGGCGGACGTCGGCCGTGAGCTGCACGCGCGAACGGGGGGCGCGCTGCCGCCCTGGCCGCTTCCTCGTCGGGTCCGCGGGAAGGCGGCGTACGCCGTGCTCACGGGTCCCGCGCCGGAGCCGGAGGTCGCCCCGTCCTGGCCGGGCGGGGGACCTTTGCGCGAGGAGAGAGCCGCGCGGTTCGCTTTCGCGCTCTGCGCCGCCGCGGAGGAGCTGTTCGCGCTGGCGCTGGGCGCGCATCGCAGGCGTTCGGCGGGCCTGTACTACACGCCGCCAGCCGTGGCCGCGGAGGTGGTGGCGCTCGCGCTCCGGCACGGCTCGTCGAGGTCGCCTTTGCGCGTGCTGGATCCCTGCGCGGGCGCGGGCGCGTTCCTCTGCGCGGCTGCGGCCGCGGCGCCCGGCGCGGAGCTCTGCGGAGTGGACCTGCACGCGGAAGCGCTGCGCGCCGCGCGCGCCGCCCTGGCGCTCGCCCGGACGGGCGCGTCGCTGCGACGCGCGGACTCGTTGCGCGCCGCCTTGCCGTCCGCCGACCTGGTGGTGGGAAATCCACCCTACGGCCACGTCGCCGACCCCGCCGAGCGCGCCTTCCTGCTGCGCCGGTTGCCCGCTCTGCGCGGCGGCGAGATCGATCGCTATGCGGCATTCCTGCTGCGCAGCCTCGAGCTCCTGCGGCCGGGTGGGACGGCGGCGCTCCTGGTGCCCGACACCTGGATGACCAACGCGCGCTCGGGACCGCTGCGCGAGGCGGTGCTCGACGCGGCCGACGTCGCGGCGGTCTGCGATCTGGGAAAGCCGTTCGCCGCGGCGAAGGACACTCGCGTGCAGGCGGTCGTGCTGGTGCGTCGGACGGCGACCCGACGCAGGCCTCGCGCGGCGCGCGTGCTCCGCGGGCGCGAGCGGCTCGCCGACGCGCCGCAAGGCGAGCTGCGCGCGGCGGTCCGCTGCGGTTGGCAGATCTACCGGAGCGCGGCGGAGCGCCGGCTGTGCGCCGCGATCGAGGCGGCCGCGGCGCCGCTCTCCGCGCTGTGCATGGTCGGATACGGGGTGCGCACGGGCGACAACGCGCGGTTCGTGGCGCGCCGGCCGCCGCTGCCGGGCGAGCTGGGGCTCGTGGGCGGGGAGGACGTGGTGCCGTTCGCATTGCGGCTGAGGCCCAAGGCGCTGCGCGCGCCCACTGCCGCGCTGAACGCGTTGGCCGGACGGCAGCTCGGGCGCCCGCGCGTGTGCGTGCAGCGCATCCGGACCAACTCCAGCGCGCCCCATGCGCGCTGGCTGGAGGCCGCACCGGTTCCGCCGGAGCTGGTCTGCCTGGACTCCTTGTCGACCCTCTGGTGCGAGGACGGCGATCGGCTGTGGGCCCTGCTCGGGCTGCTCGGGAGCGTCGCGCTGCAGCGGTACCACCGGCTCCGCACCACCGACGTGAACGTGAAGCCCGCCGTGCTGCGCGAGCTGCCGGCGCCGCGCCGCCTGCTCGAGCCGGGCGGCGCCGCATCGCTGGCGCAGCTGGCCCGGCGCAGGTCGGCGCAAGCGGCGGCGATCCCGCCCGATCCGGTCCGCGCGCCCGATCTCGAACGCGCGATCGACTCCGCGGTGTACCGGCTGTTCGGGCTCGAGGAGGCCGACGTGGCCGAGGCGGAGCGCGGGTTCTGGGGCCCACGCTTTGCCGTGGAGTTCCCGCGGCTTGCGCAACCGTGTCAGACCCCCCGTGTAGCTTGAGCGCACGATCGGAGGTCGCCGATGACGGCCGTCGGGTGTGCTCTTGCGCTCGCAGTGGGAGGCGTCGCGTTCTGCCTCGGGTGGCTGCTCGCCGTGTCGCGCGCGGGCCGGCGCGAAACCGGGCTGCACGACGCGCTGCGGACCGAATCGGCGCGCTGCGCGGGGTTCGAGGCCGCCTTGCAGGCGGAGCGTCGGGCAGCCGAGGAGAAGGCGAAGTCCATCGAGGAGGTGAACGCGCGGTTGCAGGAGGCGTTCAAGTCGCTCTCCGTCGACGCGCTCCGCACGAACAGGGACGAGTTCCTGCGCGTCGCGCAGCTGTCCATGGAAAAGTTCCAGGAAGCGGCGCGCGGCGACCTCGATCAGCGGCAGAAGGCCATCGCCGAGCTGGTCGCCCCCGTGCGCGAGTCGCTCGACAAGGTGGACGGCAAGGTGCAGGAGCTGGAGAAGTCGCGAGTCGGCGCGTACGCTGCGCTGTGGCAGCAGGTCAAATCGCTCCACGACGAGACGGGGAAGCTGGCCACCGCGTTGCGGGCCCCCGCGCATCGCGGACGCTGGGCCGAGATCCACCTGCGCCGCGTCGTCGAGCTGACCGGTTTGACGGAGCACTGCGATTTCTTCGAGCAGGTCACTGTCGCCGCCGACGGATCCACGCTGCGGCCCGACATGGTGATCCGGCTGCCCGCCGGACGAAGCGTGCTGGTCGATGCCAAGGCGCCGCTCGGCGCCTACCTGGAGGCGGCGCAGGCCTCCGACGAGCCGACGCGGACTGCGCGCCTGCGCGACCACGCGGCGCAGGTGCGCCAGCACGTCTCCCAGCTCAGGCGCAAGTCCTACTGGGAGAGGTTCGAGGACAGCGCCGAGTTCATCGTCATGTACCTGCCCAACGACGCGCTCCTCGCCGCGGCCCAGGACCAGGACGCCGAGCTGCTCGAGTGGGCGCTTTCGGAGCGCGTCGTGCTGGCGACTCCCGCCACCCTCTTCGCCCTGCTGCTCACCGTGGCGCACGGCTGGAAGCAGGACAAGATCGAGATCAACGCGCGCGAGATCGCCAATCTCGGGCGCGAGCTGCACAAGCGGGTCTCCGACGCCGCGGGCCACCTCGGCAAGCTGGGCCGCCACATCGAAGGTGCCGTGCGCGCGTACAACGATACGGTGGGGTCGCTCGAACGGCGCGTGTTGCCTGCGGCGAGGCGATTCGAGGATCTGCAGGCATCGCATGCGGACGTCGAGATCGAGCCGCTGGTCGCGCTGGAAAGCGCGCCCCGGCCGCTGCTTGCGCCCGAGCTCACCGGAAAGGAGGTCCCCGAGGACGCGAACTGAAGCGCCACCGCGCCGTGCGTCCTTGACCGTCCCGACCTCGCAAGTTAGCTTCCCGCGGCTCGACGAGTGCGCCGAGGTTGCACCTTGCCGGAAAACCGAACGACGACGCGGTTCAAGCGCATCCTGCTGAAGCTTTCCGGCGAGGCGCTGATGGGGGACAACAAGTACGGCATCTCCCCCAAGGTGCTGGAGCAGGTGGCGGAGGAGATTCGCGACGTCATCGAGCTGGGCGTCGAGGTTGGCATCGTCATCGGCGGTGGAAACATCTTCCGCGGCGTCTCCGCGTCGACCGAGGGGATGGACCGCGCCAGCGCCGACTACATGGGGATGCTGGCGACGGTGATCAACGCGCTGGCCTTGCAGGACTCGCTGGAGAAGCGCGCCGTCTACACCCGCGTGCAGTCGGCGATCGAGATGCAGCAGCTCGCGGAGCCGTACATCCGGCGCCGTGCGGTGCGCCACCTCGAGAAAGGCAGGGTGGTGATTTTCGCGGCGGGAACGGGCAATCCGTACTTCACCACCGACACGGCCGCGTCGCTGCGCGCGATGGAGATCCACGCCGAGGTGATCCTCAAGGCCACCAAGGTGGACGGCGTCTATTCGGCGGACCCGGTGAAGGACCCCAGCGCCGAGCGGTACACGCAGCTCAGCTACATCGACGTGCTGAAGAAGAACCTGAAGGTGATGGACTCCACCGCCATTTCGCTCTGCATGGACAACGACCTGCCCATCATCGTCTTCGACCTGGGAGTGCGCGGGAACATCCTGCGCGTGGTGCGGGGCGAGGAGGTAGGGACCACGGTCGGCACGCTCAAGCCGCGCGCCGCCTGAGGAGGAGCACATGGGCATGGCAGAGGACGTCATCTCCGATCTGCGCGGGCGCATCGGGAAGACGCTCGACGATCTCCGGCGCGACCTGGCCAAGGTGCGCACCGGGCGCGCCAACCCGCAGCTCCTCGACTCGGTGCGCGTCGACTATTACGGCACGCCGACGCCGCTCAACCAGGTCGCCAACGTGACGGTCGCCGACCCGCGGCTGATCGTCATCAAGCCTTGGGAGAAGTCGATGATCCAGACCATCGAGAAGGCGATCAACGCGGCCGGGCTGGGGATCAACGCGCTGCCCGACGCGGAAGTGGTGCGGGTGCCCATCCCCGCGCTGACCGAGGAGCGGCGGAAGGAATTCGTCAAGATCGTCAAGCAGAAGGGCGAAGAGCACAAGATCGCCATCCGCAACGAGCGGCGCGACGCCAAGGAGATGGTCGAAGAGCTGGTCAAAGGCGGCGAGCTGACGGAAGACGAAGGAAAGAAGGCGCTGGAGAGAGTGCAGGCGGAGGTGGACGCCGGGATCAAGAAGGTCGACGACACCATCGCCGGCAAGGAAAAGGACCTGATGCAGGTCTGATGCGGTGGGGGTTCCCCATGGCGGCTGCCAAGAAAAAAAATTATTTTTCCGGGGCGCACAAGGGAGGGACGGCCGGCGCCGGCCGCCGGGAGAGCCTGCTCGAGCTCGCCCGGGAGCACCAGGACGCGCTGGTCGCGGCGGGCCTGCCGGCGCAGGTGCTCGAGGATCTGGAGAATGCGCTGCGGGGCATCGCGGCGGGCGGCCAGCCGGGCGCCGCCGCGCAGGTGCTCATCCGCGACCTGCAGCGCGAGGTCGGCGAGATCCAGGCGGCAGTCCGCAAGGAGTTCCCAGGCAACACGGCCTTCCAGTCCGTCTTCAAGGCGGACGCGCCGGTGCCGGCCGGCTCTCGCGAGCTGCTGGCGCTCGGACGCCTGGTCGCGCGCGAGGCGCCCGACTACTCGGCCAACCTCATCAAGTACGCGATCAACGCGGCCACCGTGAAGCACCTGTCGTATCTGTGCGACCAGCTGGAGAAGGAGCTGGGAGGAGCCGATCCTGGGTCCGCCGCCAAGGCGGCCGAGGAGCAGATCCGGGCGGCGGCGGCGCGGGCGTTCGAGGGCCGCCCCGAGCTGGGCGCGTTCCAGTCGCGGCCGTAATCGGCGGCGCCGCTTCCCAGGGCCGGCGGTAGGGATCCGCCGGGCCGCTCCCAATCGGACCCGCCGGCATCTACACTGCTCCGACATGTCCCTCGACCTGAAAGGCCCTGCCGGACTGTCCGAGCCGATCACGGGCAAGCCCCAGCTCGTCGACTACTTCCGGGGCGCGGAGAAGCCGCGCGCCGAGTGGAAGGTGGGGGTCGAGCACGAGAAGATCGGCGTCGTGGACGGCAGCTTCGAGGCCGTCCCGTACTACGGCGAGACGGGCATCCGCTCCATCCTCGACGCGCTGGCCCGCGACGCCGGCGGCGCGCAGCACGCGCACCGCGAGAACGGGCAGCCCATCGCCGTGCTCAAGGAGGGCGCCAGCGTCACGCTCGAGCCGGGCGGCCAGCTCGAGCTGTCCGGCGCGCCCCACCGGAGCCTGCGCGCCGCGCGCGAAGAGATCGAGCGCCACCTTCAGGTTTTGCGCGGCATCAGCCGGCAGCGCGGGGTCAAGTGGCTCGCCACGGGTTACCGCCCGTTCGGGACCCGCGACGAGGTCCCCTGGATGCCCAAGGGGCGGTACGCTGCGATGCGCAAGTCCCTCGGGCCGCGTGGCCGGCTCGCGCTGGACATGATGCTGATGACCGCGACCGTGCAGGCCAACCTGGACTGGAGCGACGAGCGGGACCTGGCCGAGAAGGTGCGCGCCGCCAGCTCCGCCTCGCCGCTCGTCTCGGCGTTGTTCGCCAACAGCTCCGTGATCGCCGGGCGCGACAGCGGGTGGCTCGATTTCCGCTACCAGGTCTGGCGCGAGTGCGACCCCGACCGCTGCGGGCTGCTCGAGCCGATGTTCCGCGACGGCTGGGGATACGAGTCGTACGTCGAGTGGGCGCTGGGCGTGCCGATGCTGTTCGTGCGCCGCGGCTCCGAATACCTCGATGCCGGCGGCCAGACCTTCGGCGATTGGTTGCGGACTGGCCGGCTGCGGTCAGGCGCCCTGGCTGAACCGCACCTCGGCAACTGGGTGGACCACCTGACCACGCTCTTCCCCGAGGTGCGGGTCAAGACCGTGCTCGAGCTGCGCGGTGCGGACATGGTTCCTCCCCCGTACCTGCACGCGCTGGCCGCGATCTGGGTCGGCCTGCTGCACGATGCCTCGGCTCGGCAGGCCGCCTGGGAGCTGACGGAAGGCTGGACCTTCGCGCAGCG
>VBKO01000477.1 GCA_005888115.1 Deltaproteobacteria bacterium | reverse complement strand
AGGAGAGCTGGGAGGCGACATGGCGCGGGTGCTTTCGATCTGTGCGATTTCGAGTCTGGCCTGCGCGACCACGATGCAGGCGAAGCCGCCGTTGACGGGCGAACAAGTCGAGGAGCTGCAGCGCAGGATCGGCTCGTACGCCGTCCAGGTCGAGCCGCTGCCCAACAGCGGCGTTCCCGAGCCGCTGCGGCTCCGCAACGTGAAGTTCACGCCCGAGTTCGTGCGCGGCACCGCCGACGACGGCGAGCACGTCGTGCCGCTGCGGGACGTCGGTTCGCTGCGCTGGCGGAGCTGGCGCGGAGGGGCGGCGCTCGGGTTGCTCGCCGGGCCGATCGTCGGTGCCGCCCTGGGAGGCGCCATCGGCTTGTTCATGCTGCCGCATTCGTGCGGGCCGCAATGCAACGACTCCGAGAAGCAATCGCTCAACGGCATCGGCGGGCTCCTCGTGGGCGGCATTGCCGGCCTCTTCCTCGGGCCCGTCGTCGGCGCCTTCGTCGGAGGGGATTCCCACGTCGACTTCGCGGAGACGCCGCGCAAACCGCAGCCCAGCGAGCCGCTTGCCCCGAATCCGAACGGATGAAGTGCCCCCAGCCTGACTCGAACAGGCGGCCTGCGGTTTGGGAAGCGCGTCGAGGCCAGAGGGAAGTCTGCCGATCCGCGCGTTGGGCTGCGAGAGATCGACAGAGTTTGAGGGAGCTGGTGGCCGATAGGTGGCCGACGCCTCCTTGCGCGCAAATCGACCGCCCGTGTCGGTCCGCTCGGCTATGTTCGTCGCGTGGATGTAGCCGAGCTGGCCGCCGCATATACAGGGATGCTCGAGACCGAGCTGGGCGCCTCCCTCACCTCGCTGTTCGTGCAGCTGCTCCGGCGCGACGAGGTCCGCGGCGAGTTGTTCACCGCGGACCCGTACGAACTCGGGATCATCGAGCTGCGGCAGGACGTCGTCGACCAGCTCCGCGGACTCCGCTTCCTGACGCTGGACGACAACAACGCCCCCGAGTACCCGGGCTTCTTGTAGAGCTTATCCCAGTTGCCGAGGATGTCAGTCCGGTAGACCTTCTCCGCCCACTCTCCTGGTTTGACGTCCTCGATGGCCAGAGAAACTGACTCGTCCGCGGAGTTCAGTACGTCGACGACGTCCGTGACGATTTCTGCGGCAAGCCGAGCCTTTTGTTCCTCGGATCTTCCTTGATAGAGCTTCACAATGACGTGGGGCATTGAATTCTCCTTACTTCTTCTGAGCCTTTGGTTTTTCCAGGACGCTCTTCAGGTGAAGCAAGCCGGAGTGAGCTGAGGGCCAGCCGGCGTAGAACGCAATGTGAGTCATTGCGGCCACGAGCTCTTCCTGGGTGAGGCCGTTCTCCAAAGCTTTGTTCAGGTGGAAGTCAATTTGCTCCGGCCGGTTGAGCGTGGCCAGCACGGTCACCGTGATGAGAGACTTGTCGCGCTGAGACAGCCCGGGGCGCTTCCAGATATCTCCGAAGAGAAGGTCTTGGGTCAGCTTCGTGAATTCTGGCGCGATGACGCTGAGATCATTCGACGACGCCTGATTCGAAACCTGGTTCTGCTCCGGAGTTGCACGGGCGACGCTCGTTGACGACCCGAGCGTCAGGACAACTCCCAGCACGAACGGACGTATGGACTTGAACGCGTCCCGGTTCATCCTTGCCTCCTCTCATCGTGATGGCGTCGAAACGCCGGCGTACTGCTCGTCGGTAACCTTGTCCATCCAGTCGACGACCTTCCCGTTGAGGTGCTCCTGGATGGCAAGGTGGGTCATCGCAGTGGTGGGCGAGGCGCCGTGCCAGTGCCGTCGGCCCGGCGGAATCCAGATCACGTCTCCCGGCCGGATCTCCTCGACGGGGCCGCCTTCGATCTGCACCCGGCCCACACCCGCCGTTACGATGAGCGTCTGCCCGAGCGGGTGCGTGTGCCACGCAGTGCGCGCGCCCGGTTCGAACGTGACGTAGGACCCGGAAGCGCGCCTGGTGTCGTTCGCCTGGAACAGCGGATCGATGCGCACCGAACCAGTGAAGTATTCGGCGGGCGCTTTCTGTGAAGGTTGCGTGCCGGCCGGAGCGATTGAAAGCGAAACGACCGTTGCTGCGGCGACCATGTTCATGTCCGTCCTTTCAGCGGCTCCATGATTGGAGGTGAAACCCAGCACCTTGTCGGTGATCTCGACGAGCTTCGGCGCGAAGTCGGCGAGCGGGTTCTTCGTCGTGCTCATGTGCGTTTCTCCTCCTGCTCTGAACTCCTGGACCGTCCGGCGCAGCACGTCACGGGCGCAGCAGCGTCTTGATCGCGCGGCGCTCGTCCATCGCGCGGTAGCCCTCCGCCACCTGGTCGAGGGGCAGGGTCAAGTCGAAGACCTTGCCGGGGTTGATCTTCCGGTTCCACACCAATTCGATCAGCTTGGGCAGGAAGCGGCGCACCGGGGCGGGGCCACCGTGCAGGTGGACGTGGGCGAAGAACAGTTCCTGGCCGTTGAGCGCGACCCCGTGCGGGACGCCGACATAGCCCACGTACCCGCCCGGGCGGGTGCAACGGATCGCCTGCATCATCGATTCCTGGGTGCCGACGCACTCCAGCACCGCGTCAGCACCGATTCCGTTGGTCAGCTCCTTGATGCGGGCCACGCCCTCGTCACCGCGCTCGGTCTGGCGGAGAGGACACCGAGGAGGCCGACCGCGCCGTCACCGACGACCGCGACCGTCTTGCCCGGCCTCACGTTGGCCGCGTCGGCGGCGAACCACCCGGTGCCCATGACGTCGGAGAGCGTCAGCAGGCTCGGGATCAGGTCGTCCGAGGGAACATCCGGGGTGGCTACCAGAGTGCCGTCCGCGAGCGGGACGCGCAGCAGCCCCGCCTGCGCACCGCCGACGAACTCGCGGTGCTGGCAGGACGACTGATAGCCGGCCTGGCAGTTGGGACAGGTGTTGTCGGAGGCGAAGAACGAACCGATGACGAACTGGCCGGGCTTGATCGATCTGACCGCACTGCCGACCTCCTCGACGATGCCGCAGTACTCGTGCCCGATCGGGGTCGGCTGGGCGACCGGGTTGATGCCGCGGTAGTCCCACAGGTCGGACCCGCACACGCAGGTCGCCGACATCCTGATGATGGCATCCGTCGGCTTGATGATCCTCGGGACGTCGCGCTCCTCGAAACGCACATCTCCCGGTCCGTACAGAACAGCTCCTCGCATGGCTTATCTCCTTCCTTGAGCGCCACTGATGAGCGCGATCGTCACGCTCGTGGAACCAGGGACATCGAAGACGTCCACGCCAGAATCGATCCTTCCGAGGACGACGATGCCCGGCTGCGGGATCCGCTGGCCGTCGTGGCGATAGAAGATCGCCACGTCGGGGCCGGGGGGCCAGTACGCGATGTCCCCGACTTCGTACGTGTGGGTCCGCTTGCCGCCTTCCGAGATCGCTCTCGGCAGGTGCGCGTACTTCTCCCTGCGAAACAGGTCGTTCATCGTCAGCGGCAGCGGCAGCAGCGATGCGAAATCGCACGCGGCTTCACTGTCGCTGAGCGTCGCCGTCAGGACTGCATCTTTGGCTTTGATCTGGATCTTCATCGTGCCGTCTCCTTGGCTCTCCGCTGAACGACGCGAAACATGCGCGCGGTTGACCCGAAGCACTAGACGTGATCAAGGCGACGGGCTGTTAAGCAGTCCTTGACAATGGCGCTCATCGGAGGCGTGCTCCGGCGCGTGAACACTGCTCCCTTCCAGCAGCTTCAAGCATTCCTCGCTGTGGCGCGGCACCGCAGTTTCAGCGGCGCCGCGCGAGAGCTCGGCGTGTCCAGGTCGGCGGTGAGCCAGGCGGTGCGTCAGCTCGAGGAGCAGCTCCGCGTCGTCCTCCTGGCCCGCACGACGCGCAGCGTGTCGCTGACGGATCCCGGCAGGCGCCTCCTCGACGGGGCGGGCCCGGGTCTTGGACACGCGCTCGCTGCCCTGACCGAGGTCTCCGCTCA
>VBKO01000476.1 GCA_005888115.1 Deltaproteobacteria bacterium | reverse complement strand
CCTTTTCTTCGGGACGGGAATCAGCGACGCGCACTGCGGGATGCGCGGCTTCTCCCGGGACGCGATCCGCGCGCTCTCGCTGCGCTCGTCCGGGATGGAGTTCGCCAGCGAGATGATCATCCGGGCGGCGCAGGAGAAGCTCAGCGTGCGGGAAGTCCCCACCAGCCTGCGGCCGGATGGGCGAGGACGCAGGCCGCACCTGCGCACCTGGCGCGACGGGTGGCGCCACCTTCGCTTCATGCTGCTCTTCAGCCCGCTCTGGCTCTTTCTCGTGCCCGGCTCGATCATCTCGGCCGCCGGGCTGGTCCTCGCCACCGTTATGGCCTTCGCCACGGTGACCGTCTTCGGCCACCAGCTCAACACGCACTTCGCGCTCCTGGGCAGCTCGCTCGCCATCGTCGGGGTACAGCTCTCGATGCTCGGCTTGTTTGCCAAGGCCGTGTTCGTCCTCGACGGCGTCGGCAAGAGCTCCGGCGCGGAGCGGTTGCTCGAAGGACTGCGGCTGGAGACCGGCATCGTCGCCGGCGCGTCGATCTTCCTCGGCGGCGTGACCGTCGACGCGCGCATCCTCGCGGGCTGGATCGCCACGCACGGCGGGGCGCTCGATGCCAAAGCAACGCACCTCGCGATCCTTGGAGGTACCCTGTGCGCCGTGGGGCTGGAGATCGTCTTCTCCAGCTTCTTCCTGTCCATCCTGAAGGCCTCGCGCACCGGC
The DNA here is from genome assembly GCA_005888115.1 of Deltaproteobacteria bacterium. Classification (GTDB taxonomy): domain Bacteria; phylum Myxococcota; class Myxococcia; order Myxococcales; family 40CM-4-68-19; genus VBKO01. The sequence goes on along the minus strand of VBKO01000476.1, from coordinate 2,009 downwards.
CGGTGGGTGTAGGCGCGCGAAGCGCCCTACTCGACCGGGTTGGCGAGCTGCTCGCGGAGGCTCGCGAAGAAGCTCCTCGGCAAGGCGGAGGCATCGCACCCGCGAAAATACTCGCCCAGCTCGGCAGGAACCGCTCCACGCAAACCTTCGCTCAGCGCCAGCTGGAGCGCCTTGGCGAGCCCCGAGCCGCCAGGGCCCACGCTGCGCGCGCGCGCGAGGTAGGCGGCGTAGCGAAGCGCGGTCATGGGCAAGAGCCCGGCGGCGCGCGGCGTGCCGAAGAGCGCGCGCAGAAGCCAGAGCCGGTTCCGCTCTACGTGGTAGAGCTTCTTCGCGCTGCGCTGGCCCGTCGATGCGCTCCAGGCGTGCGAGGCCCACGCGGTGGGGCAGAAGCGGATCTCGGCGCCCTGCAGCCGCAGCCGGATCCACAGCGCCACGTCCTCCATGTAGAGGAAGAAGCTGCGCAGGAAGAGCGGTCCCCCGATCCGGGCGCGCCACTCACGGCAGTTGAGCGCGAAGAGCCCCCCCGAAGGCCCCAGGTATCGCTCCGGAGCGTTCGCAACCTCGTCGGGAGCCTGGGCGAGAATTGCAGGCCAGGATCTTCCGCGGTCAGGGCAGATCCCCAGGTAGTCCGCCGTGAGCCGCTGGCCGTACGCGTTCACGCGGCGGTCGGCGTCACCCGAGGCGAGCGCCGCGGCGGAAACCATCGCCCGCGGGTGCCCGGCCATCTCGGTCCAAAGACGCTCGACGCAATGCTCGTCGAGGTCGAGGTCCGGATTGGCGACGACGGCGTGATCGCTTTCGACCTGCTCGACCAACCGGTTGACGCCTTCGCCGAAGCCCAGGTTGTCGCCGCAGTGGAAGATCTCGGCGCCGTCGACAAGCGGCGGGGGAAACGACGGCCCGTTGTGCCAGATCCGGACGCTGGACGGTCGCACCGTCTGCCGCGCGACGGAGGCGAGGAGCCGGTCGAGCGACCCGGGCGGGCCGTAGCTGACTACGAGCAGCTCGGGAGCCTGCGTTATGGCCTTTCCCCCACCGCGGGAAGAGCGCGCTCGAGCTTCTCCTGGAGCAGGGCCAGCTCCTGCGTGAGCGCGATGGATCGGAGCTCGACGCGAGAGATGGAGATGAGCGCCAACAGGTGAAGGAACGACAGCGCGGCGATGCACAGGGCGAAGAACCAGTTGGAGACGAGCGTGAACCCCATCCGGGTGGCGATCCAGGCGTCTGCTTGGGGAAAGAGCGAGGCGAGCCCCATCCCGAAGAGCAGCAGGAGGAAGGCGAGAGTGCCCTGCAGCGTGACGCGCTCGCGGATGATGAGGCGGAGCGTGACCAGCGCGAACAGGAGGCAAGTCCCGCCGAAGACCCAGTATCGTTCGAAGAACTGCTGCATGATGATCAGTCCTCCCGCAATCGAGCGCGCCCGACGGCGAGCACCATGGCGACGGTCACCTTGAGCACGTAGTACGAGGAGGTGAGGACGCCGCGGATGCTGCTCCGGCCGCCCTGGCGCTCGAGCATGGCCACGGGCTCCTCGACGATTCGCAGGCCGCTCAGATGCGCGAGGGCCAGCGCCTCGGGTTCCGGATAGTCGTACGGGAAGCTGCGGTCGAAGAGCGCCAGCGCACGCGGGCCGTACACCCGGAATCCCGAGGTCGGATCGGTGACGCGCAGCCGGCAGAGGGCGCGGAGAAGCAGGCTGAACCAGCGGATGCCCAACCGGCGCATCGGAGTGCTGCGAAACCCGGCCCGTTCGCGAAAGCGCGAGCCGACGACCAGATCCGGGGCCGGGTCCTCCTCGAGCCGGGCGACCAGCCGCGCCAGCTCGCCGGGCGGGTGCTGTCCGTCTCCGTCCACCTGCACCGCGCAGTCGAATCCTCCTCGATGCGCCATGCGAAGTCCCACCTGCATGGCCCCACCGATTCCCAGGTTGCGGCACAGGCGCACCACGCGGACGCCGAGAGAGAGCGCGCGCGAGGCGGTGGAGTCGGTCGAGCCATCGTCGACGACCA
>VBKO01000475.1 GCA_005888115.1 Deltaproteobacteria bacterium | reverse complement strand
CGTAGCCGCCCCGCACCGGGTCCACCTTCTGCGCGGTCCCCGTCTTGCCGGCGACGCGGAACCCGCTCACCCGCGCCTTCGTCCCGGTTCCCTTCTCGACTACTTCCTCGAGCATCGCGCCGATCTCGCGCGCGGTGGCGGGCCGCAGCACGCGGCGCACTTCCTCGCGCTGCCGCTGCAGCAGCACCTTGCCGTCGGGCGCCACCACCTTCGAGACGATGAACGGCTTGAGCAGCAACCCCCCGTTCGCGATGGCCGCCATGGCCATCACCGTCTGCAGGCCGGTCGCCGAGAGGCCCTGGCCGAAGGAGACGGTGTCGACGGCGATGTCCGCCATGCGGGCCGGATCCGGGAGCGCGCCGCGCGCCTCGCCGGGCAGACCCACTCCGCTGCGCTCGCCGAAGCCGAATGCGCGCAGCGCCGCGGTCAGCCGCTGCTTGCCGAGCGCCTCGCCGATCTTGGCGGCGCAGATGTTGGACGACTCGCGCAGCACGGCCGGCGGAGTCGCCCACGTCACCTTGTGCGTGTCGTGGATGCGGTGGCCATGGCGCTCCCAGACGCCGTTCTCGCAATACAGCGGCTTCGCGGGATCGATCGCGCCGGCGTCGAGCGCGGCGGCGACCACGAAGCTCTTGATGGTCGACCCGGGCTCCAGCTGGTCCTGCACGGCGCGATGCCGCCACACCGCGGGGTCGCGGCCCGGCTCGTTCGCGTCGAACGCGGGATTGGAGGCAAGCGCGAGCACGGCGCCGCTCTGCACGTCCACCACCGCCACCCATCCGGCGGACGCGCGGGAGGAGGTGACCGCGCGCGAAAGCTCGCGCTCGGCGGCGAGCTGGATGGCGGAGTCGATGGTCAGCGTCACGGTGGCGCCGGTGAGGTCGGCCGGATCCGGCGCTCCTTGCGCCAGCACCGTGGCGCCGCGCGCGTCGCGCACCGCCTGGACGGAGACGGGCTTGCCACGCAGCCAGGCATCGAGCTCGCGTTCCAGCCCTTCCTGGCCGCCCTCCTCTCCCACGAAGCCGAGCACGTGCCCGGCCAGCGCCCGCTGCGGGTAGAAGCGCTTCGGCTCCTTCACCACCTCGACGCCGTCGAGCCCCAGCCCGGCGACGCGCGCGGCCGTCTCCTCGTCCACCCGCCGCTTGAGCCACACGAAGCGCTTCTCGCCGGTCAGCCGGGCGAGGATCTTTGCGCGATCGGCGCGCAGGGTACGGGCGAGCAGCCCGGCGGCAATGGCGCGCTCCCTGGAGGTGGTGAAGGCGGCGGGATCGGCGAAGATCGAGTCCACGTCCCGCGTCACGGCCAGCGGCGCGCCGCGGCGGTCCGCGATCGACCCGCGCCGAGGGGCCCACTCGATCTCGCGCCGGGTCTGGTCGCGGGCGAGCCGCGCCAGCCGGGCGCGGTCGAAGAGCTGCACCTTGGCCGCCCGGGCGAGCACCACGCCGAATCCCGAGAGCAGCGCCACGCCGACCAGCGCCGAGCGGACCCGCACCCACCGTCCGGATCCTCCTCTGGCGCTGCGCCCCTGCTGGTGCACCGCCGCCTCCTACTTGGACGCGACCGTGGAGGCGCTGGTTCGCAGCGCGCCGCCGACCAGCACGATGATCCGGTCGGCCGGCGGAGGGCCCATGTCCAGGCGTGACCGCGCTAGCTCCTCGATCCGCTGCGCACTGCCCAAGCGCGCCGCGGCGAGCTGCAGCCGCTCGTGATCGCGCACGAGGTGCTGCCGCTCAGCGGAGAGTCGCGAGAGCCGGTAACCCTGCTCGGTGACGCGGGTGCGTACCCAGATCTGCAGCAGCGCCGCGGCGGCGAGCAGCGCGCAGGCGAGCGTCGCGGCGCGGAACTGCCGCATCCCACACCGCGCCGCCGCGCGCGCGGCCGGGCCGGGTGGCCGCGCCCTGCGCCGGTCGTTCGTCCGGAAGACCCCGCTCATGCCAGCCGCTCCACCGCGCGCAGACGCGCGCTGCGCGAGCGCGGGTTCTCGCGCTGCTCGGCCTCGCTGGTCTGCACCGCTTTCCTGGTCAGCACCTTCCATTGCGCCACCCGCCCGCAGGCGCACACCGGCAGCCGCGGAGGGCAGATGCAGCCGGTGGCGAGCTTGGCGAATCCTAGCTTCACGATGCGGTCCTCCAGGGAGTGGAAGCTGATGGCGGCGGCGCGCCCGCCGCGAGCGACGATGCGCGGCAGATCGCCGACGAAGTCGGAGAGGGCGCCCAGCTCGTCGTTCACGGCGATGCGCAGCGCCTGGAACGTCCGTGTGGCGGGGTGGAGGTCCTTGAGCCACGCCTTGCGCGGGATGGCTCGGCCGACGACGTCCGCCAGGACCGCGGTGTCCGCGAGCTTCCCCTCCCGGTGCGCGCGGTGGATGGCACGCGCGATCGGGCGCGCGAAGCGCTCCTCGCCGAGCGTGTCGAGGATGCGGGCCAGCGCCTTCTCGTCCCAGCGCGAGAGCAGCGCCGAGAGCGGCTCGCCGCGGGTGGGGTCCATGCGCATGTCGAGCGGCCCCCTGGCGCGGAAGGAGAAGCCGCGCCCGGCATCGTCGAGCTGCGGGCTGGAGACGCCCAGGTCCACCAGGGCGCCGTCCACCTCCCGCACGCCGAGGCGATCGAGCACCCCGCGCGCATCGCGGAAGTTCGCCTGCTCGGCGACGAACTGTTCGCCGCGCGCACCGAGGCGCGCCCGCGCCGCCTGGAGCGCGGCGGGGTCCTGGTCGAGGCCGATCACCCGCGCTCCCGCGTCGAGCAGCGCCTCGGCGTGTCCGCCGCCGCCCAGGGTCCCGTCGAGAAACACCTTCCCGGGAGCGGGCGCGAGCAGATCCACCGCCTCGCGGCGCAGCACGGTGCGGTGCTCGAAGGGGGACACGAACGGGGCTCCTGGTCTCGGGGATGCGCTGGGGGTTCGGGGGTCGGGTCGGGGGTCGGGTCGGGGGTCGAAAAAATAATTTTTAT
>VBKO01000260.1 GCA_005888115.1 Deltaproteobacteria bacterium | reverse complement strand
GACCGCACCGACGCCCTGTGCGTCGTCCCTCGCGGGGCGCCCGAGGGAGTCGAGCAGGAGGTGCAGGGCCGCACGTTCGGTCTCACCCTCGGACGACCGGTGCGCTTCCGCCTTTTCGCCTCGAGCGGCTACCGGCCCGAAAAGGGAGGAGATCTGGTGCCGCTCGACGACGACCTCGCCGAGCTGCCGCCGCTCCAGTCCGTCGTGCAGGGCGAGGGTGTAGCGCAAGTCCGGCTGCACTCGCTGCTCACCGAGATCGGCACGCTCGAGTTGTCCTGCGTCGCGGACCGGGGCCGGCGGGAGTCTGCAGCGCCGGAAACGATGGTCGGCGCGCGCTGGAAGCTCGAGTTCCAGCTGCGCCAGACCGGCGCCGCCGAGGACCGCGGCGGCTCGGTGTCCGCGCTCCCTCGCGCGATCGAGCCGGCGCGGGAAGCCGTGCAGCTCGTCTACGGCAAGAAGCCGCAGCCGGTCGCTGGACGCGAGGTGAAGGACCTCTGGCGGAATCTCGAAAAAGCGCTCGGCGACCGCGCCGGCTGGACGCTCGCCGTCAACCGCGACCTGTGGGGCGTTCTCTGGGCCGGAGCGCAGAAGCGCAGGCGCAGCCCCGATCATGAGCGCCTCTTCCTGCAGCTGTGTGGGTTCGCGCTGCGCCCCGGGTTCGGCGCGCCGCTCGACGCCTGGCGCTGCGAGCAGACCTTCACGCTCTTTGCGCAGGGCGTGACCCACCACAAGGAAGCGGCGGTGTGGGCGGCGTGGTGGATCCTCTGGCGGCGCATCGCCGCGGGGCTGGGCGAGGCGGAGCACGCGGCGATCTTTGGCGCCATCGAGCCGCACCTCCGCCCGACGCCGAAGGGCCGCGTCGCCAATCCCGGCAAGAAGGCGCCGGGCCTCGCGATCGACGAGATGGTCCGGCTGCTCGGGGCGCTGGAGCGCCTCGCGCCGTCGGCCAAGCTGGAGGCGGGGTCGTGGCTGGTCGAGCGACTCCGCACGGGCGCGGCGCCGGGCACCGCCTGGGCTCTCGGCCGGCTCGGGGCGCGCGTACCGCTCGCGGGCGCCGCGCACCAGGCGGTGCCGCCCGAGGTGGCCGCGCAGTGGCTGGAGCTCTTGCTCGGGCTCGACCTGCGGATCAACACCGAGGCGCCGTTCGCCATCGCCCAGCTGGCGCGCCTCTCCGGCGATCGGGCCCGCGATCTCGACGAGGACCTCCGGACCCGCGCCGCCGCGGCGCTCGAGCAGGCGCGGGCGCCCGCCGAGTGGGCGCGCGGCATCCGCGAGGTGCGAGAGCTGGGCGAGAAGGACGAGCAGCGCGTGTTCGGCGAGGCGCTGCCGCTGGGACTGCACCTGGCCTGAGCTCGGAGCTAGACTCAAACCTCGGGGGACCGCGGCCGGTGCATGACGTCGGCCCTCGACCCGCGCCCCGACTCGACCTACAAAGGCCCGGCATGCCGCGCTACATTCACGGCGAGACCGACCCGGCCGAGGTCGCGCGTCTCGAAACCCAGGCCCGCTTCCTCTCCCGCTGGATCCTCGACGGAGTCGAGGTCGGCCCGTCTGCGCGCCTGCTCGATCTGGCCTGCGGCACGGGCGCGATGTCCCGCCGTCTCCGCGCGCGCTTTCCCGACGCCAAGCTGGTCGGCTCGGACCTCTCCCTGGACCAGCTGCGCGCCGCACGCGACGCCCAGGTCCGCCTGCGCGATCCGATCCCCTTCGTGCAATGCACCGCCGCCGCCCTGCCCTTCGCCGATCGCACCTTCGACGCCGTGCACGCGTCGTGGCTCCTGGAGCACGTCGCCGGCCACGACGTGGTGCCGATCCTGCGCGAGGCCCGCCGGGTGCTGCGGCGGAACGGGACCCTGTACCTGTGCGAGGTCGAGAACGACAGCCTGTTCCTCTGGCCGCGCCAACCGCTCGCCGAGGAGGCGTTCCGCGCGCTCTGGGACGCGCAGGCGGCCGGCGGCGGCGATCCGACCATCGGACGCAAGCTGCAGGGCCTGTGCACGGCCGCCGGCTTCTCCCAGGTGGAGGTGCTGCCGACGACGCTGCACATGCATGCAGGCTCACCCGCCGGTTACCTGCACAGCGCGTTGCACGAATTCGGCGAGATCCTGCGCAGCGCGCAGGATTCGCTGCCGAAGAGGCTGCGCGGCCGGGTGGACGAGGCCATTGCGCAGCTCGTTTCGATCGAGCACGCCCCAGAAGGCTCGTTCACGTACACCATGTTCCGCGTCCGCGCCCGCCCCTGAGTAGCGCTCCCCCACGGCGGGAGCGGCTGGTTTGACCCGCGAACTGGACATTTGATACCGGATCCGGGCCGGCCGCCCGGGCCGGCAAAAACGCCGGGCGGGGGGACCGCCCGCTAGCAAAGAAGGTCTTCGACATGGCGCAGGGTACCGTGAAATGGTTCAACGACAGCAAGGGCTACGGCTTCATCTCCCAGGAGGGGGGAGAGGACGTCTTCGTCCACCACACCGCCATCCAGATGGACGGTTTCCGCTCGCTCTCGGAGGGAGACAAGGTCGAGTTCGAGGTGGCCAAGGGGCCGAAGGGGCTCCAGGCGCAGAACGTCCGCAAGCAGTAGCCCCGCCCCAATCCCGAGCGGCCCTGTGCCGCGAAAAATGAAGGCCGCCCGTTTTCCGGCGGGCGGCCTTCTCGTTTTCCTGGAGCCCCTTCTACCGAGGCGCTGAGCGGCGTCGCTATGCCTTGCGGCGCAGCCGGGCGCGCAGATCCAGGTGCTGCTCCGCCAGGTCGATCTCCTCCAGGCGCCGCTTGTGCGCGGAGAGCAGATCGCTGCGCGTCAGCATGCCGATCACCCTGCCCGGATCGTCGCGCGACACGACAGGGAGCCGCCCCACTCCCTCGCGGACCATGTGGTCCGCCGCCTCGCGCAGGGTGCTGTTCTCGTACGCGACCGCTGCGGGGCGGCGAACCAGATCGCCGACGCGCCTCGAACCCGGCTGCTCGGGGTCGAACAGATCGCGCCGCGTGACCACTCCCGCGAGATGGCCGCCGGCGTCGAACACCGGAAAACCCTGGTGCGCGTAGCCCGCCGCGCGCGAAACGATGCGGAAACGCACCGACTCCAGCAGCTCGTCCGCGGAGAGCGATACGACCGGGCGCGACGCGGCGACGCCCGCCTGGATCTGGTCGAGGAAATCGGCGGCGTACTCGCCGGGCACGCGCACCCCGCGCCGGGCGATCTTTTCCGTCATGATCGTGTTGCGCATGAACAGGCAGGAGATGAGGAAGGCGCTGCTGCAGCCGCCGAGCAGCGGCAGAAGCCCCAGCGGCTGGCGGGTGGTCTCGAAGGCGAAGATGACCGAAGCGAGCAGCGCGCGCGAGGCCCCGGCGAACATGGCGGCCATTCCCACCAGCGCCCCGATGCGGACGTCGATCCCGAGGTGCGGGGCCGCCGCTGCCGCTCCTGTCGCCAGCGCGCCTCCGAGCCCACCTCCGATGGTGAAGAGGGGCGCGAGCGTGCCGCCGGAGGTGCCGCTCCCCAGCGAGATGCACCAAGAGAGGAACTTGAGCGAGCAGAGCACGAGCATGGCCTGCAGGGTGAAGTCGCCGGAGAGGATGTGGTCGATGTTGTCGTACCCGACGCCCAGCGTGCGGGGCGCGAAGTAACCGACCACCCCCACCGCGATCGATCCGATCGCCGGCCACCACATCCAGTGGACGGGCAGATGCTCGAAGGCATCCTCCACGGCGTAGACCGCTCGCGTGACCAGCACCGAGAGAACGCCGATGATCGCGCCGAGCGTCACGTAGGTGGCGAGCGCGGCCCCGTGCGGTTGCACGAGGTTGGGCATGGAGAACGCGGGCGACGCGCCGACGAAGGCGATGCGCACGCCCGTCGCCGTCGCCGCGGCGAAGGCGACGGGAATGACCGACCGCGGGCGCAGCTCGAAGAGGAGGAGCTCGACGGCGAGCAGCACCGCGGAAACGGGGCTGCCGAAGGTGGCCGCCATGCCGGCTGCAGCGCCGGCGGCAAGCAGCGTCTTCCGCTCGGCGGCGGTCGTCCGCAGCAGCTGCCCCAGGAGCGAGCCGAGCGCGCCGCCGGTGGCGATGATCGGCCCCTCGGCGCCGAACGGGCCGCCCGTGCCGATGGCCACCGCCGCGGAGAGCGGCTTGAGCAAGGTGACGCGCGCGGGGATGCGGCTTCCCTTGAGCAGCACCTGCTCCATGGCTTCCGGGATGCCATGGCCGCGGATGGCCGCCGATCCGTACCGCGCCATCAGGCCCACCACCACGCCGCCGAGCACCGGGACCAGCACCACCCACCCGCCGAGATGATGTCCGGCCGGCGTGGCGTAGTCCACGCTGAAGCGTCGGTAGAAGGCGACGTTGGTGACCAGCCAGATGAGTCGGGTGAGGAGCTGGGCGACGACGCCGGCAGCCAGCGCGATCACGACCGCCAGGACGCTGATGAACACCACCCGCCCGTCGACCAGGGCGCGCTCGGGCGGGACACGCGCCACCTCCAGCGCGGCGCCCATCGAGGGGGCAACCGGGATGCCCTCGGTGGTTGCGCCCGTCACCACGTCATCGACGGGCATTCACTCTCCTCGGCGCCCGGGGAGCGCGGCCTCGCTCCTCGAAGAACATGCCCGGCGCTCCAGCGACGAGCCGCATCCGTCCCACGACGTCCAAGAGGTCCGAGGCGAGCTGCGCGCGTCGCGGCGCGGAAAGCGCCCGGATCGCCCGGATCAGCCGCTCCTGGGCGAGCGGCGGCGCGAAGCGCAAGACGCGGCGGCCGCGCGAAGTGAGCCGCAGCTCGGTCCGCCGCCCGTCGGAGCGCGACGGGCTCCGCGCGACCAATCCGGACGAGACGAGGCGCTGCACCACCACCGACACCGAGCTCTGGTGGGTCAGCGTGCGCTCGGCGAGATCGGAGACGGACTGCGCGGGCCCGCCGGCCAGCTGCTGCAGGACGAACAGCTGCGCGCCCGAGATGCCCACCTTCCGCTCCGCCTCCCGCGACGACTCGCGCAGGGCGCGGACGATGCGGCGGACGCTGTCCACCACCACCCGGACCGGCTCGGCCGATGCATGGGATCCCATCGATTGCGCTGTTTAGTGGACCGTGAACGCCTTCGCAAGCTTCCGCATCCGTGGCGTTCGCATCCGGCGCGAGAGCTTTCCGTTGCCAAGCTCGCGCCGCCGTCGCGCCAGCTTCTTCGCCAACGCGATGGGGGTGGCGTCCCGGCCCTTGCGCAACAGCTCGAGCAGGGCGGCCTCGCAGGCAGACCGCTTTCGCCCGATGCACTCGATCAGCTCCTCGACGGTAGGGAAGTACGGATCGAGCACTTCGCCCTTGTAGGCGGAAGAGAGGATCGACGGCCAGATGTAGGACGACTTGCAAACGGCCGGCGTGTTGCCCAGCTGCTCCGCCGTCTGCTTCACCGCCGCGGTGAGCAGCTTGCGCCGGTCGGTGACTCCGTCGACCGCCTCGGCGTGCAGGCGCGCGAGGATGTTCGCGCAGATCATGGTCCCCGCCCAGGTGCGGAAGTCCTTGGCCGAGAACCGCTCGCCCATGACTTCCTTGACGCGGTCGTTGATCATCTGCCGGCTGACGTTGACGACCTTGCCGTCGTCCCCGCGGAACTGGAACAGGTCCTTGCCGGGGAGCTTCTTCAGCTCGCGCACGATCCGCGCCACTCGCCGATCGCGCAGCTCGCGCACCTGCCGCTTGCCGGACTTGCCCATGTAGTCGAAGCGCACCACGTCGCCGTGGACCGACGCGTGCCGGTTCCGCAGCGTCGCTATGCCGAAGCTGCCGTTCTCCTTCGCATATGCCTCGCTGCCCGGGCGCATGAAGCAGGTCGAGAGGATGCGCAGGATGCAGGCCATCACCCTCTCGCGGGGCAGCCCCGGCGACGAAAGACCGTGGTCGATCTCCTTCCGCAGCCGTGGCAGCGCGCGCGCGAAGGCGATCAAACGGGCGTACTTCTTCTGCTCGCGCTCGACGACGGCGCGGTCGCTATACCGGTACTGCCAGCGCCCCGCCTTGTCCTTGCCGATGGCCTGCAGCCTCGATGAGGCCGATCGACTGATCGCCACCTCCGTCCAGGCGGGCGGAAGCTTGAGGTCGTGCAGCCGATCGAGGTCCTGCTTGCTCGCTCCGACGAAGCGGAAGCCGCGCTTCGGGGTCCCGACGCGTCGGATCCCGCTGCGCTGCAACTCCTCGACGAGAGTCATCCAGCGGTCAATCTAGGTACTCCGAGAGGGCGGAAAGGGAGCAACCCGGCGCCTTCCGCGGCATCTCACCAGCTCCGGGCAGCAGGACGCGTCAGCCGCCTGAACGGGCGTAGCGCCGTCCGCTTGCCGTTTCGCCGGTTTCGGGGTAGGCAGCGCGGCTCCGTTGGCGGAGCCGGCAAGGAAATTCGCGCTCCCGCGGCGCTTGTTCCAGACTGAAATCCAGAAGGGCAGACACAGACGTGGCGAACATCGACCTCATCCGCAACATCGGCATCTCGGCGCACATCGACTCGGGCAAGACGACCCTGTCCGAGCGCATCCTCTATTACACCGGGCGGATCCACCAGATCCACGAGGTGAAGGGGAAGGACCAGGTCGGCGCCAAGATGGACTCGATGGAGCTGGAGCGAGAGAAGGGCATCACGATCCAGTCCGCGGCGACGTACTGCGAGTGGGACCCGACCGACGCCTCGCGCCCCACCCACAACATCAACATCATCGACACGCCCGGGCACGTCGATTTCACCATCGAAGTGGAGCGCGCGCTGCGCGTGCTCGACGGCGCCATCCTGGTGCTCTGCTCGGTCTCGGGGGTGCAGTCGCAGTCCATCACGGTCGACCGGCAGATGCGGCGCTACAAGGTCCCGCGGCTGGCGTTCATCAACAAGATGGACCGCGCGGGCGCCAACGCCTTCCGCGTCACCCAGCAACTGCGCGAGAAGCTGAACCACAATGCGGTGCTGATGGAGCTGCCCATCGGGGCGGAGGACAAGTTCCAGGGCGTGGTGGACCTCGTCACGATGAAGGCCCACTACTACGACGGCGAGAACGGCGAGCAGATCCGCACCGAGGAGGTGCCCGCCGAGCTGCTCGAGCAGGCGAAGACGATGCGGCACGATCTGATCGCCGCGGTCGCCGACTTCGACGAGAAGCTCACCGAGCTCTACCTCGAGGACAAGGAGCCTTCGGTCGAGGACATCCGCCGTGCCGTCCGCGCCGGAGCCCTCCAGCTCAAGCTCACCCCCGTGTTCGTCGGCTCGGCCTACAAGAACAAGGGCGTGCAGCACCTCCTGGACGGCGTGGTGTACTACCTGCCGAACCCCAAGGAAGTCACCAACGAGGCGCACGACCAGAGCAAGAAGGAGGAGAAGGTCGTCCTCGAGTCGCGCGCGGACAAGCCGTTCGTCGGCCTGGCGTTCAAGCTGGAGGACGGGCGCTACGGGCAGCTCACCTACCTGCGCGTCTACCAGGGCAAGGTCGCCAAGGGCGACTTCATCATCAACAACCGCGACCAGAAGAAGGTCAAGGTTCCGCGCCTCGTCCGCATGCACGCCGACGAGATGCACGACATCGAGCGCGCCGAGGCGGGCGACATCATCGCCATGTTCGGCGTCGACTGCGCCTCCGGCGACACGTTCACCGACGGCGCGGTGAAGTACACGATGACCTCGATGCACGTGCCGGACGCGGTGATCTCGCTGGCCATCGCTCCCAAGGAGAAATCGGCCGCCGCCAACTTCTCCAAGGCGCTGAACCGCTTCACCCGCGAGGATCCGACCTTCCGCGTGCACCGCGACGAGGAATCGGCCCAGACCATCGCCTCCGGCATGGGCGAGCTGCACCTCGAGATCTACATGGAGCGTATCAAGCGCGAGTATGGCTGCGAGGTCACCGTCGGCCAGCCGCAGGTCGCGTTCCGCGAGACCATCCAGCAGCGGGGAGACTTCCACTACACGCACAAGAAGCAGACCGGCGGCTCGGGCCAGTTCGCCCGCGTGGCCGGGTACCTCGAGCCGCTTCCGCCCGACTCGGTGGAGGCGCACGAGTTCGTCGACGACGTGGTCGGCGGCGCCATTCCGCGCGAGTTCGTCCCCGCGGTCGAGAAGGGTTTCCTCGAGGCGATCAAGAAAGGGACCTTGATCGGCTTCCCGGTGGTCGGCGTGCGGTACGTGGTGAACGACGGCCTTTCGCACGCGGTCGACTCCAGCGAGCAGGCCTTCAAGACCGCCGCGCTGATGGCGTTCCGCGAGGGCTACGAGAAGGCCAAGCCGGTCATCCTCGAGCCGATCATGAACGTCGAGGTACAGGCGCCCGAGGAGTTCCAGGGCGCGGTGGTCGGCCAGCTGAACCAGCGCCGCGGCGTGATCCAGAACACCGAGACGGTCGAGGGCTACATGGTGGCGAACGCGCACGTGCCGCTCAGCGAGATGTTCGGGTACTCGACGGACCTCCGCTCCGCGACGCAGGGCAAGGGCGAGTTCTCCATGGAGTTCGCCAAGTACCAGCCGGTGCCCCGCGCCACGCAGGAGCAGATGATCAAGGAGTTCCGCGAGAAGCAGGCGGCGGCCAAGAAGTAATACAATGGCCGCCTGCGGAGGCGGTCGTCTGATGCGGATGCGCGGTGGAAAGCTCCGGCCCGGCGAGGCGGTTGCGGCGGAACCGCTCCCTCCTTTCCCGGAGCGCAGCGTGGGCGGCCTGCTGCGCTCGCGCGCGGAGCGGTTCGGCGACAAGGACGCGGTGCGGTTCCGCACCCGGAGCGGCCGCTGGCAGGAGCTGTCGTTCCGCCAGCTCGACTACCTGTGCCGCGTCTCGGCCGCCGGGCTAGCCGAGCTGGGCGTGCGGCGCGGCGACACGGTGCTCGTCTGCTCCCCCAACGGCGTCGCCCTCCTGGTCGCCGAGCTGGCCCTGCTCTCCCTGGGGGCAGTGAGCGCCCCCGTCTACTCCGACTACGCGCCCGAGCTGCTCGCGCATTGCGCGCGCGACAGTGGGGCCAGGATCGCGCTCTGCGGGACGACCGTGCAGCAGCACAAGCTGTCGCGCGGCGCCGCGCTGGAACGGATCGTCGTGCTCGACGAGGAGGCGCTGCCCGGGGCGCTGACCGCGGTGAAGGTGCTGGACAAGGTCCGGCAGCTCCCGGAGGACGAGCGCGACCGCCGCCTCGCCGCCGTGGAGGACGCCTGCGCCTCGATCGGACACGACGACCCCGCCTTCCTGCTCTACACCAGCGGCACCACTGGCCTGCCCAAAGGCGTCGAGCTGACCCACGGCAACGTGCTCTCGCAGCAGGCGGCCATCGCGCAGGTCTGGGACGTGTCGGCGCGCGACGTGTTCCTCTCGTACCTCCCGTGGCACCACTGCTTCGGCGGGCTCTTCGAGCGGATGATGGCGCTGTGGCACGGCGCGCTGCTGGTCATCGACGACAGCCGGGGCCGCGACCTCGACAAGCTGCTCGCCAACTTCCGCGAAGTGAAGCCGACCGTCTACTTCAGCGTGCCGCGGGTCTATCAGGGCCTCATCGCGCGGGCGCGCGCCGACGCCAAGGTGCGCGAGGCGCTGCTGCATCCGGGGCTGCGCCTGGTGTTCACTGCCGCGGCGCCGCTCCCCGCGCCGGCCTACCGTTTCTTCGAGGAAGGCGGCGTGCCGGTGCACGAGGGGTGGGGCCTGACCGAGACTTCCCCCTGTGCGACGCTCACCCGGCCAGGCGAAGCGCGCGTGTCCGGAGTCGCGGGGTGGCCGCTGCCCGGCACTTCCGTCCGGCTCGAGCGCGTCGAGCAGGCCGACCCGCCCCAGGGCGAGGTCGTGGTGCGTGGGCCGCAGGTGATGCGCGGGTACCGCAATGCGCCCGAAGACACCGCGCGCGTGTTGCGCGACGGCTGGCTGCGCACCGGCGACCTGGGCGAATGGACCGAGCAGGGCCTGCGCGTTCGCGGGCGCGTCGACGGCGTCTTCAAGCTGGAGAACGGCGAAAAGGTCTCCTCCGCGGTAGTCGAGGCGAGACTCCTCGCCTCGACGCCCCTGCTCGAGCAGGCTGTGGTGCTGGGCGACGGACAGCCGTTCACCACCGCCCTGTGCTGGCTCTCGGGCCCCGCCGTCCGCTCGTGGCTGGAGGCGAACGGGCTCACTCCGGATCCGGGCGAGCTTCCCTTGGTCCCCGAGCTGCGCCGTTCGCTCACCGAGGCGCTGCAGGCGGCGAATACGCTCGCGCAAGTCCCTTACGAGAGGGTCCGGCGCGTCGCCCTGCTCGGGACGCCTCCGTCGATCGAGACTGGCGAGCTGACGCCGACCCAGAAGGTGGTCCGCGCCGCGGTGATGCGGCGGTACGCGCAGCTGATCGAGGCGATGCGCGACGAGTCTCCGCATCCGGCGGTGCTGGAGCTCAGCCGCCGCGGCGACGCCTTCGACCAGGCCTGAGCGGAGGATTTTGCCGACTTCCTTCTCGATCTCGGCCATCGTGCGATACGTCCGGTCCGGGAGCTGTTTCAGCAATTCGATGATCTCCAGCGTGACGTTTTCCACGGCATGTCTCCGGAGTGGGTGACGCCGCCACCTTGAGAGGAGAGCACGTCCGCATCAAGTCGTATGCGGACATAGGCGGCCGAGCCCCGGCGAGGCCCCCTCTCCCGGCATCCCTGCTACGCTGCCGCCCGCTTGGGCGCGCTGATCAACTTCCTCGTCCTTATGACGCTGCTGTTCGGCGGCCTGGCGAAGACGGCCTCGCTCCCGCCGCGCCTCGCCTGGGGCGTCGCGATCGCCTGCGCCGTGGCCGCCATGACGCTCGCGATCGTGCGCTACGTCCGCAGTCGCGGCGCTGGCGGCCACTAATCAGCGATTACTTGTGCTCGCGGTGGCTACCCGCCCACGCACAACTGGTCACCGGTGCGCACCGTCTTCTCGAGCACCTGATGCTGCACTAAACGCCCGAGGACGATCGAAGTGCGTCTCGTTTTGCTTTTCGGGGGCGTGCTGGCTCGAAGCGTGGAGCAACGGCGTGTCGCCGGCACCAGGCAGGCGTGTTGCTCACGTGCCCAGCTTTGCGGACGCCTTGCTGATCTGTACAGCTAGTTCAGCCGGTTGAACTAGCTGTCTGGTTGCGAACACCCCAGACAGAGAGATCGGTCCGCTTGCCCGAAGCTTCGGTCAAACGCCCTCCCTTGCACGCGAGT
>VBKO01000474.1 GCA_005888115.1 Deltaproteobacteria bacterium | reverse complement strand
ATGCGAGCCGTGCGAGCTGCGCGAAGCATGCGGAGGGGGATGCGCCGGCCGCCGGCAGCTCGACAGGGCGCTCGATCGACCCGATCGGTATTGCCCCATCGTGCGCGGCGAACGGCGACGGCTGCCGATGCGCCTCGCGCCGGGCCGCGACCTGCCCAAGGCCGGCAGCGCCTGCACCACGATCGTCATGGCGCGCTCGTCGACGGTGACGAACTGAGCTCAGCCCCGCGACCCAGGCGGTTTCTTCGCCAGAGCCACAGGGCAGCACCGAGCAGCGCTCCGTACTCGACGAGAAGCGCCCACCCGGGCACTGCCCAGGGCACGCCCACGAGTCGCCACACGACGTAGGTGCTCAGGATCGATACGGTCCAGATCGTCAGCGGCATCGTCTGCGGCGCGACGAGAAACGGCGCGAGCCAGACGACGTACCAGGGATAGACCAGCGGAGCACAAAGGAGCGCTGCCGCCATCGGCCACGCCCACGCTTGCGCCGACGCCAGCGGGAGCCGGCGGCGCGCCCAGGCAGCGACCGCCAGGCCGGCGGCAATCGCGAACCCCGTCGCGGCCGCAGGGCCTGCGAGCGATGCGACTTCCGAGAAGATCGGTCCGTTGAAGCGGAAACGGACGACCACGTCCGCCACGGACCCGATGGGAAGGCGGCGGCGATCCCAGAAGGGCAGATACAGCGCCAGCAGCACCGCGAATCCTGCGACGAGGTGCCGGCGCGAGACGCGGCGCCACAGGAGCGGCAGGAGGACAATCGGGAGCGGCTTCACCGCGACCGACATCGCAAACGCGATGCTGCCGAGCAGCGCCCTGCCGCGTAAAAGCGCGAAAGCAGCGAAGGCGACGCAGAGCGCGCCGACCACGTCGAGATGTCCGTGACGGGCGACCTCCAGCGAAACGAGCGGGCTCCAGAGATACGCGAGCACCCAGCCCGGATTCGCGCCCGCGGCAACGAGCGACCGCCAGATGACGAGCGCCAGGAGTGCGTCGCAGACGAGGGCGGCCACCTTGATGGCTCGCGCCGATTCGCTCGGCGTCGTCGCGGCGAGGAAGAAGAGCTGCGCGCCCGGAGAGTAGGGGCTCGGCACGTCCGGGTTGTTCATCGGCCAGCTCTCGCTCGTACGCAGAAAAGCGAACGCAGGGTCGGCCGGGATCACGGCATAGGGGCTCAGGCCGGCGCGGACGACGCGGGCGTCCCAGACGTAACGGCGCAGGTCAGCGCCTGGTTCTGGGGGCGCGAGCAGCATGGGGACGCGCCAGGCCAGAGCCAGCCCGGCGCAGGCGATCAGAGCGCGGCCGGAAGGCCGCAGGCCGTTCGCGACCTGGTACAGCGTTGCGAAATACCCGACGGCGGCGAGCGCGAGCAGGACGAAGAATGGGACAGTGCCGTCGTCCGGTCGAATCAAACCAAAGGTGAGGAGCGCCAGTCCGATGATGGCGCCGCCCGCCCATATTCGATAGCTGGCGCGGATCCGTTTCGTATCGTCATCCTGCGCGGTCGTCATCGTGAGCTTCCGAGCCCGATCGCCACGACGCAAGCAGCGCGGCGGTGCGAGGCGCTCGCGCGGGCTCCGTGCGCAGCTCGGCGGCAAGCCGGCGCAGGTCCGCGGGCACGTCGACGTCGTACCAGGGTTCGGTAAAAGCCACCGCCAATCCGAGCGCGCGCGCGTTCCCGAGCAGCGCATCGCGAGCGTTGCCCGTGCCGAGCGGCGCCGAGTCGAAGAGGCGCGGGTGCATCGCCGACGCGCCGACCAGGTAGTAGCCGCCATCCTCGGTTGGTCCCACCACCAGCTCGTTCGTCTCGAGAAGCTCGAAGGCCGACTGAAGGATCGCAAGCGGCACTTGCGGACTGTCGCTGTCGACCGCGACGACGCGGCGGAAGTCCGGGACGAAATGTTCGAAGGCCGAAACGAGCGCGGCGGCGAGCCCGTTGCCGGACTGCCCGACGACGTGGACGCCCCCTGGCAAACGGGCCTCGATGTCGGGCACGTCTTCGGAGGGGCACATCACCGCCACGTGGACGCGAGAGAGCGCCTGAACGAGCGCCAACGTATCGAGCAGCATACAATCGGAGAGCTGGACGACGTCGCGCGGTGGGTACGCACCGGTCAGTCTCGTCTTCACGAAACCTTCCCGGGGAGCCTTCGCCATGACCACGACGGCGCCGCGGATTCCTTCCGTTCCGCAGTCGATCGCGGTCCGGCTCATGCGGCCGGTCCCGGTTCGGCTGGACTCGTCGCCGGGCGCAGCCGGTTCTTCACGATGCCCGCGAGGATGCACCAGGCAGCGCCGATCGAGCCTCTCAGCGTTCCGCTGATCTTCGAGACGCCGATGCGCGGGTGGTAACTGACGGGTACCTCCATCACGCGATAT
>VBKO01000259.1 GCA_005888115.1 Deltaproteobacteria bacterium | reverse complement strand
TGCCGCGGAAGCGGTCGGTCGCGAGCTGTCGATGCTCGTCTTCCCGGACACCGATGCCGACCGGGCAGAGGCGCGCACCGAGCTGCGCGAGCTGCTGGAGAGCCAGGAGACGCTGCAGTCGCTGCGGCTGACGCCGGCGCGATCAGGCGCGCCGCGCATGTGCGAATGGACGGTGGTGCCGCTCCGCGATCGCAAGGCGCGCGAGGTCGGCAACGCCGCCGTCGTGCAGGAGGTCGATCCGCTTCGCGACCGGTACGCGGTCGCCTGGCAAGCATCCGGCGACGGCATCTGGGACTGGGAGCTCGGCGGCGATCGCCTCTGGCTGTCCGACTCCTGGCGCGCGATCGTCGGTGCCGCCGGGAAGGACGAGACACCCGCGGAGTGGCTCGATCGTGTGCATCCGGCGGACCGCGAAGCGGTGGACGCGGCGATACGAGCGCACCTCGAAGGGGAATCGCCCCGGTTCGAGAGCGAGCACCGGCTTCGCCGCGAGGACGGGAGCTGGCGGTGGGTCCTGGCGCGCGGGCAGGCCACGCGCGACGCGACGGGGAAGGCGCTGCGTTTCTCCGGTTCGATGATGGACGTGACCGATCCCAAGGCGGGTGCGAGCCGCGTCTCGCAGGATGCGCTGACGCAGCTTCCCAACCGCACCCACTTCCTCGAGCTGGTCGAGCGCTCCCTCGCGCACGGGCGGCGCCGCGACGGCTACCGTTCGGCGGTCCTGTTCGTCGACCTGGACCGCTTCAAGTCGGTGAACGAGGACCTGGGGGCGGCCGCTGGAGACGAGCTCCTCGTCAAGATCGGAGAGCGGCTGAAGACCTGCCTGCGCGAAGGCGACGTGCTCGCCCGGCCCGGCGGGGATGAATTCAGCATCCTGCTCGACGACGTGAAGGAAGCGGGCGAGACGGACCTGGTGGCCGACCGGATCCACCAGGCGATCGGACAACCCTTCGACGTGGCCGGCCACGAAGTCCTCGCCACCGCGAGCATCGGGATTGCGCTGAGCGCGCCGGCGTACACCCGCGCCGAGGACCTCCTCCTGGACGCCGACACGGCGATGTACCGCGCCAAGGCGCAGGGTGGTGCGCGCTCGGCGGCATTCGATGCCTCGCTGCGCGAGCGGGCGCCGCAGCTCATCGAGCTGGAGGCCGACCTGCGCGGCGCGCTGGCCCGCGAGGAGTTCCGCGTCCACTACCTGCCCATCGTGGACGTCGCGACCGGGCGCATCCAAGGGCTCGAGGCGCTGATCCGCTGGGCGCATCCGAAGCTGGGGCTCGTTTCCCCGGACCACTTCATGCCGCTGGCCGAGGAGACAGGGCTCATCGTGCCCATCGGGCGGTGGCTGCTCGCGCAGGCGGGCCGCGAGTTCCAGGGTTGGCGGCAGGGCGGCGCCGCGGGGGAGCTGACCTTGAACGTGAACCTGTCCACGCGCCAGCTACAGCACCCGGACCTGCTCGCGCAGATCGACGGGCTGCTCGCCGAGCATGGCCTCGAGCCGCAAGACCTGGTGGTGGAGCTGACCGAGAAGACCTTGCAGCACGGCGACGGGGCGACCGCGCGCATCGGTGAGCTGCGCGACCGTGGAGTGCGGCTGTACATGGACGATTTCGGCACCGCCTCCTGCTCGCTCAGCTCGCTCTTCCGCTTCCAGCTCGACTCGTTGAAGATCGATCGGTCGCTCTTCACCGGCGGCTCGCCGCGCGGCCAGGCGCCAGAGCTGGTCCGCACCATCGTCGCCGCGGCGCGCGAGACCGGCACGCACGTGGTCGCCGAAGGAGTGGAGACGGCCGATCAGCTCGGTTTCCTCCGGGAGGTCGGCTGCGCCGCCGCGCAGGGGTTCTACTTCTCACCCCCGGTGGACGGCGCCATGGCGCGCTCGCTCCTGGCGCGCGCCGGGGGGTGGTGACGGGCTGGCCCGTTCCCGGCGCCCTCGCCGGGCCGCCGACCGTGCAGCCAGGCCTCTCCGCATACCCTCGGGCCCCAAGTTGACTTTGCCGGACGTAGGGAGCGTGAGTGATGAGCAAATCAGCTTCGAGCATCTCATGCGTGGTCACGTGTTTTCCAAGCTGCCGAAGTACTGCGTTGCCATCAAGCCCGGAGTGCTCTGGGTCCGCTGCCCGGATTGCGGCAAACCTCACCAGGAGTACTTCGGTCCGGCGGATCGCGACGAGCGCAAGGCGGAGATCGTCTTCCTCCGCCACGCCCTGCAGGTCGCCTCGTCCATCATGCTCGGTCGCCGCGCTTCCGTTCCTGAGCGCATCGCCGGAGGTGGCCGTTCCCGCGGCCGCCACAGATGACCGCCTGACGTGGTAGTTGGACCCCGGACGCGGAGCATGCTCGCGACGCACGCGCTGTCGACGCAGCAGGCCCGCCGCGGTAACCTCATCCTCCGGAGGAGTGGCCGAGCGGCTGAAGGCGGCGGTCTTGAAAACCGCTGGCCCGCAAGGGCTCGCAGGTTCGAATCCTGCCTCCTCCGCCACCAGGGTGCCGCGCTTCACTGCGCCGGCTTCTTGCGCTCCTGCTCCGCGACCGTCTTGTAATCGTAAGTGGGGTAGAAGTCGGTCCGGTAGGCGCCCCACGCTTTCTCCTCGACCAGCCGGTTCACCTCGCGCAGGCGCTCGGCCGGGAGCCGCAATGTGACGACCTGGCCGATCCCCATCATCACGTACCAGGAGACCACCTCCATGCCGGCGGGCGGGAAGGCTTGCATGAAGCCGGTGCGCTCGAGCTGCGCGCGAATCTCGGGCAGGGTCTTGGACTGATCGTGCCGCAGGAAGATGGTCAGCAGAATCTTGCCGCGGTCGTCCTGCTGCGGCGCGGCGGCGGCAGGAGCGAGCAGAAGCAAGGCACAGGCGAGGCGAGCGGCCATGGCGTCCTCCTTGGGCCGCAATGTTTACTCCTGCCCAGGATGGGCGTCTTCGGACGGCGAGGCCGGATTATCAGATCCTGGCGCTCCTGCAGGGGGACGCGCGCACCACGCAGATGGCCATCGCGGAGGCGGTGGGCCTTTCCCAACCGGCCGTCGCGGACCGCGTGCGCAAGCTGGAGGAGCGCGGCGCGATCACCGCCTACGTGGCGCGGCTCGACCCCCGCCTGCTCGGAAACGACATCCGCGCCTTCGTCGGCGTGCGCATCGCCCACCCGCGGCACCACGACGCCTTCATCCGTAAGATCCTCGAGATCCCCGAGGTGCTCGAGTGCCACCGCGTGGCCGGCCTCGACTCGTATCTCCTCAAGGTGGTGACCCAGAATACCGGCACGCTGGACGAGCTGATCTCGGACACGCTGCGCCGCATCGCCGGCGTGACTCGCACCCACACGACCGTCGTCCTCTCGACCGTCAAGGAACAGACGCAGATCCCGCTCCCCGCTCCGGGCGGGGCGCCGCGCCGCAGGCGCAAGGAGGCCGCATGAGGTCCCCGACGTTCTCGAGGCGCACCGGCCGCGTGAAGGCTTCCGCCATCCGCGAGATCCTCAAGGTCACCGAGCGGCCGGACATCCTTTCCTTCGCTGGTGGGCTGCCCGCGCCGGAATCATTCCCGGTGGCGGAGCTCGCCGCCGCGCACGCGGACGTGTTCGCGCGCGAAGGCGCCGCTGCTCTCCAGTACAGCACCACCGAAGGGTTCGCGCCGCTGCGCGCGTGGGTGGCCGACCGCATGCGCCGCCGCGGCCTGCCGGCGTCGCCGGAGCAGGTGCTCATCACCAGCGGATCGCAGCAAGGGATCGACCTGGTCGCCCGCGTCCTCCTCGATCCCGGCGACCCCGTGGTGGTGGAGAGCCCGTCGTACCTGGCCGCGCTCCAGGTGTTCGAGGCCCACGAGGCGTCGTTCGTCACCATCGGCAGCGACGAGCACGGCATGCGCATCGACCAGCTCGAGCGGGCGCTCAAGCGCGCGCGTCCGAAGCTCATCTACCTGGTGCCCACCTTCCAGAACCCCAAAGGCACGACGCTTGCGCTCGAGCGCCGCGAGCAGCTCGCGCGTCTCGCCGCCGATCACGGCGTCGCGGTGCTCGAGGACGACCCCTACGGCGAGCTGCGGTACTCGGGTGCCGACCTGCCGGCGGTCGCGGCGCTCGACCGGCGTGCACCGATCATCTACCTGAGCACCTTCTCCAAGACGCTGGCGCCGGGCCTGCGCATCGGCTGGGTGGTCGCGGCGGAGGAGACCATCCGCGCACTGACGGTGGCGAAGCAGGCCTGCGACCTGCACACGGGCACCCTCTCGCAACGGGCGGTGGCGCGGCTGCTCGAATCGTTCGACTACGATGCGCACGTGTCGCGCATCCGGACGCTGTACGGCGAGCGCCGCGACGCCATGCTGGACGCCCTCGGGCGCGAGTTTCCCTCCGGCACCACCTGGACGCGCCCGGAGGGTGGCCTGTTCGTATGGGTCGGGCTGCCGGACGGCGCGGACGCGTCGCGCCTGCTCCCGGAAGCGCTGCGCGAGCGGGTCGCCTTCGTGCCGGGCGCTCCATTCTTCGCGCGCGCGCCCGAGCGCAACTTCCTGCGCGGGCGCCTGCTCCGGCGCGCGGTGCGGGGCGCGCGCCCGCCGCCCAGACCGCCTGATCCCGGGCCACCGGGCATACGCCGCGGCTGCCGAGTGAGGCGCTTTTCCGGACTGACTGCGGCGCAGACGTGATGGAATGCGCTCCGCGGCGCCGCACAGGAGGACCACATGACCAGGGCGAGCGGTCTGATGAAGAGCCTGGGGTTGGAGCACCCGATCGTGCAGGCCCCCATGGCCGGCGGGGGCGACACACCCCGGCTCGTCGCCGCGGTTTCCGAGGCGGGCGCGCTCGGTTCCATTGGAGCGGCGTACCTCACCCCCCAGCAGATCGCGGAGTCGGCGCAGGCGGTGCGGTCGCTCACCTCCCGCCCGTTCGGCATCAACTTGTTCGCCCCGGTGCGCGTTCCCGAAGGGGTGGCCGATGCGCGGCGCGCGACCGAGCGGGTCGCGCCTCATTACGCCGAGCTCGGACTGGCCGCGCCGGCCCCGCCGACCGCGCCTGCCGATTCGTTTCCGGCGCAGCTCGCCGCGGCGCTCGAGAGCGGAGCATCCGTGTTCAGCTTCACCTTCGGCATGCTCCCGGCGGCCGCCGTGGAAGCGGTAAAGCGGCGCGGCATGTTCCTGGCGGGCACGGCGACCACCGTGGAGGAGGCGATCGCCCTGGAGAAGGCGGGAGTCGACGCGGTGGTGGCGCAGGGGAGCGAGGCCGGCGGGCACCGCGGCAGCTTCGCGGGCGACTTCGAGTCGTCGATGGTGGGCACCATCGCGCTCGTTCCGCAGATCGCCGACGCCGTGCGGATACCGGTCATCGCCTCGGGCGGCATCATGGACGGCCGCGGTATCGCCGCCGCGCTGGCGCTCGGCGCGGGCGCCGTCCAGATGGGCACCGCGTTCCTCACCACCGAGGAGGCGGGCGTCCCGGAGTGCTACAAGCAGGCGATCCTGGCCGCTCGCGAGCACCAGACCCGGCTGACGCGCGCCTTCTCCGGCCGTCCGGCGCGAGGCATCGTGAATCGGTTCATGGAGGAGGTCGATCGCGACCCCGGAGCGATCCTGCCTTTCCCGCTGCAGAACGCGCTGACGCGGCCGCTGCGGACCGCCGCCGCCAAGGCAGGCCGCGCCGAGTTCCTTTCGCTCTGGGCCGGGCAGGGGCTTCGCATGGCGCGTCGCGAGCCGGCGGCGCGGCTGGTCGCGCGTCTCGTAGCCGAGACCGACGCAGCGGTGAAGCGACTTGCCGGCGAACCGTAGGAGTCTGCGATGGTCGACGTGATCCGCGAGTTCCGCGTCCGCCCCGTGATCGTCCCGATGTCCGAGGCGCATCGGTGGAATGCGTGCTGGCCGAGCCGCTGCGCATCGAGCGAGGATGCGCGAGCCTCGACGGGGTGCAGGGCAGCGGCGTGTCGTGGGACGAGAAGGCTGTCGCACGCTTCTCCGTCTGAGCGGCCCACTTGCGCTTCCTCGAGTGATGGACGAGTCCACTGGTTCACACATCGAGCGCTCGCACTCCTGGCGTGAATTCGTTCGCTCGTGCGATCGAGCATCGTGATTGCGAGCGCTTGGCGTGGCCGGGAAACCCCTACGTGGCGTCTTGAAGGAGCCGCAGCTACCTTTCCCAGGTTTTCCGCAGGGCCTACCGCAAAAATGAGGCAACATGGTCGATCCTCAGCACCACGCGACGATCGTCGATACCAGCGATGCAGCGGACGCCGCGCTGCGCGAGACCGCCGCGACCTCCGAGCATACCGTCCAGTTCTACGAGGACGAGTCCTTCCTCCGCGAGACCGTCGCTCGCTACCTCGGCGCCGGACTCATCGACGACGAATCGGTGGTGGTGATCGCCACCGAATCGCACCGCCGCGAATTCCGGGACGCGCTGGTGGCCAAGGGGATCGACGTCGAGCGCGCCTGCGCCACCGGCCGGCTGACGTTCCTCGACGCGCGCGCGACCCTGGACGCGTTCATGGTCGACGGCGTTCCCGATCCGGATCGGTTCATCTCCGTGATCTGCGGCGCCATCGACGCTTGCGCGACCGACGGCGCGCTCAAGCGGGCGCGCCTCTACGGCGAGATGGTCGACGTGCTCTGGCGGGACGGCAACCCGCAGGCGGCCATCCGGCTGGAGGAGCTGTGGAACGAGCTCGGCCGCGCGCGGCCCTTTTCCCTCCTCTGCGCGTACGTGATGGGGAACTTCTTCAAGGAAGCGCACGGCGAGCCCTTCGCGCGCATCTGCGGCGCGCACGATCACGTCGTCCCCGCCGAGAGCTACTCCGAGTCGGACGATCGCGAGAAGCGCCTGCGCGAGATCAGCCTCCTGCAGCAGCGCGCGCGCGCCTTGGAGACCGAGCTCAAGCGCCGCAACGAGCTGGAGGAGGCGCTGCGGTCCGCGCGCGAGCGCGCCGAGGCCGCCAGCACGGCCAAGGACGAGTTCCTCGCCATGCTCGGCCACGAGCTGCGCAACCCGCTCTCTCCCATCCTCACCGCGCTCGAGCTGATGAAGCTGCGCGGCGACGGGCGCATCTCCCGCGAGCAGGACGTGATCGATCGCCAGACGCGGCACCTGATCCGGCTGGTCGACGACCTGCTCGACGTCTCGCGCATCACCCGCGGCAAGGTCGAGTTGCGTAAGGAGCCGGTGGAGGTCCGCGACGTCCTCGCCAAGGCGACCGAGATGGCCAGCCCGTTGCTCGAGCAGCGGCAGCACCACTTCGAAGTGCACGCGCCACCCCGCGGGCTCCGCCTGGACGCCGACGAGGCGCGCGTCGCCCAGGTGGTCGCGAATCTGTTGACCAACGCGGCCAAGTACACCGAGCCGGGCGGGCACATCTCGCTCAGCGCCCGGCGCGAAGGCGACGAGGCGGTGATCGAGGTGCGCGACGACGGCATCGGCATGTCGTCCGGGCTGCTGCCGCGCGTGTTCGATCTCTTCGTGCAGGGCCGCCAGGCGTCGGACCGCGCAGAGGGCGGCCTCGGCATCGGGCTCGCCTTGGTGCGAAACCTCGTCACGCTGCACGGAGGGTCGGTCGAAGCGCGCAGCCCAGGCCTGGGGAAGGGGAGCACTTTCGTGGTGCGGTTGCCCGCGCTTGCCGTGGCCCCGCGCGCCGCGGCGCCTGCTCCGACCGCCTTCGCGTTGCTCAGGTCCGACGCGGCGCGCCGGCGGGTCCTCATCGTCGACGACAACGAGGATGCCCGGATGTTGCTGGTCGACATCCTCGAGCAGGCGGGCCACGAGGTGTGCGCGGCTGACAGCGGTCCCGCCGCGCTGTCGGTGGTGCAGGAGTTCGCGCCCGACGTCGCCGTGCTCGACGTCGGGTTGCCGGCGATGGATGGATACGAGCTCGGGTCGCGTCTGCGCGCGCTGCTCGGCACGCGGGCGCCGGCGCTGATTGCCCTGACCGGCTATGGTCACGATGCGGATCGCGTCCGCAGCAAGGCGAGCGGCTTCGTGGCGCACCTGGTGAAGCCGCTCGAGGCGTCGCAGCTGGTCACGGTCATCGATCGCTTTGCCGCGCCCGAGCGCGCCACCAGCTGATCCGACCGTTGGGCCTCCAGAGCGTGAGGCTGCTGTACCGGACGCGGGTCCGGATTGCAGAGGACCGAGCAGGCGAGATAGGCTGCCTGCAGTAATCAAGCAGCGCCGCAGCGAGCTCGCCTTCGCAAGGTTCCGCATGCTCCCGCTCGGTCCATACGCAAGCATTCGCTGCCAGACGATCCATCGAGATCGGGCCGCCGCATGCGCGCGACCGATCGACGGCGCCGCATCACTCAACGCTCATCACGGGAGACGGGAGCGGTCCTGCCGCCCTCGTCGAGAGGGGCATCACATGACACCGACGCGGAGCACGTTCGCAGCGACGTTCGTCTTCGGGGTCCTCGCCGCGGGTATGGCCGCGGCGCAGGAATCCAGGCCCGCGGGCAGTCCGGCGCCGACGACGGCGGCCGAACCACAGCCAGCCACAGCGCTGCCCTCCGCGGCCGACACGCCTGCGGCGAGGTCGGCCGCGGAAGAGGAGATCCTGGTCACCGGCACTCGCGTGCGCCGCAAGGACCTGACCACCCCTGCGCCCGTGACCATCCTCACGCGACAACAATTGCAGGAGAGCGGCAAGGTCACCATCGGCGACTTCCTGCAGATGCTCCCCGAACAGGGCAATGCGCCGAACTTCCAACTCAACAACGGCGGCGCGACCTACAGCGCGGACGGCGCTACGCGGGTGAGCCTGCGCTCCCTCGGCGTCACCCGCACGCTGGTGCTGGTGAACGGCCGCCGCTACGTAAATTCGGGCGTGGGAGCGTCGCCCGCCGTCGACCTGAACTCGATTCCGGCAGCGGCGGTGGAGCGCATCGAGGTGC
Organism: Deltaproteobacteria bacterium; assembly: GCA_005888115.1. Classification (GTDB taxonomy): domain Bacteria; phylum Myxococcota; class Myxococcia; order Myxococcales; family 40CM-4-68-19; genus VBKO01. The sequence goes on along the minus strand of VBKO01000259.1, from coordinate 10,097 downwards.
TCAAGGACGGCGCCTCGGCGATCTACGGTTCGGATGCGATCGCCGGCGTGGTCAACGTCATCACCCGGAAGACGTTCAACGGAACCGAGGCGAGCGCCCAATATGGCGCCGCGACGGCCGCGGGCGATGCGCGCACCTTCGATGCGCAGGTGACCACCGGCCGCTCGGGCCAGTTCGGCAACTTCCTCTTCTCGGTGGGCTTCTTCGACCAGGGGGACTCGTGGCTCCGCGACCGACCGTGGAGTGCCCAAGCGCTTACGTGGGACTACACCGCTAAGGAGGCGCAGCCGGGCGGCAGCAGCCGCACGCCGCAGGGGACCATCCGGCTTCCGCAGACCCTTGCGGGAGATCCAAGCCCGGACTGCACGGCTGGCACGCTTTGCGCTCAACTCGTTGCCAACAATTCGGTCAACTGGCGCAAGAACTTCATCCGCGATCCCAATGCTCCACTCGGCTGGCGCCTCATGACCGGGGCGGATGCGTACAACTTCGCCGCCGAGAACTACCTCACCATCCCATCGCAGCGGATCCAGGCGTACTCCGCAGGCGACACCAGATTCGGCTCGGTACGTCCGTACTACGAGCTGACCTACGTACAGCGGAACATGCAGCAGAACGCGGCCCCGATGCCGCTCAACCCCGGCGATTATTCGCTCAAATACTCGAAGGACAGCATCTACAACCCGTTCGGGGTGGATCTCTCCTTCGCCGGCCGCCGCCTGGTGGAGTTCGGCCACCGCGAGTACCGGGAGGAGCTGGGAACCTTCCGGGTGGTGACGGGAGTCGACGGAACGCTCCCGGAGGACCTCGGCCCCCTCCGCGGGTGGTACTGGGACGTTTCGTTGAACTACGGCCGCACCACGGGGACGTTCACTACCGCCGGCGCGCTCCGCAACTCGCGCGTCGCCGACGCAGTGGGGCCCAGCATGCGGATCAACGGCGTCCCGCGCTGCGTGAGGACGCCGGGCGACGCGAGCACCGTCATCGCGGGCTGCGTCCCTGTCAACCTGCTGGGCGGGCCGAACAACGGCAGCCTCACCGCCGACCAGATCGCCGGTCTGAGCTTCGAGGGCACCTCGCGGGCGTATGACGCCCTGTTCGACGTCGCTGCCAATGCCACGGGAGAGCTCTTCAAGCTCATGTCCGACCGTCCGGTCTCGCTCGCCGTCGGGTACGAGTTCCGCCGCCAGTCCGGTGCGCAGATCGCCGATCCGATTGCCGCGGCGGGCGACTCGGCCGACTTCAACTTCACCACCACGCAGGGCTCCTTCAAGGCCAACGAGGCGTACGCCGAGCTGTCGCTCCCGCTGCTCGCCAACGCTCCGGGCGTGAGGGACCTCGAGGCGAGCGTCGCGGGAAGGTTCGTGAACTACACCACCTTCGGCAGCAACTTCACCTACAAGTTCGGCGCGCGGTACCGGCCGATCGACGACATCACCGTGCGCGGAACCTTCTCCACCGCGTTCCGCGCGCCCACGATCAACGAGTTGTACCTGGGCAACGCGGAGACGGCGCCCACCGTCCGTGACCCATGCAACTTCAGTCTCGCCACGGTGACTCCGGAGTTGAAGGCCCAGTGCGTGGCCCATGGCGCTCCGGCCGGGGGGTCGGGCGACTCCGGCAACCAGGAGCTCGCGCACGTCGGCGGCAACGCCAACCTGAGCGCGGAGACCGCGAGGATCTTCACCTCGGGCGTCGTGCTCCAGCCTCGTGTCATGCGGGATCTCTCGGTGACGGTGGACTACTACTCGATGTGGATCGACGACGCGGTCGGCTCCACTGGCCTTCCGGCCATCCTCAGGGGCTGCTACCCGGGCCCGGGCGGCAGTTCGTTCGAGCCCTACTGCAACCTGATCACCCGCTCACCGGACGGCACCATCCTCTTCGTCACCGATCTCAACAAGAACCTGGCCCAGACACGCACCTCGGGCGTCGACTTCGCGGTCCGTTATGCGTTGCCGAGCGAGATCGGACGTTTCGGTCTCGCCTTCGACGGGAACTGGTTGCTGAAGTTCGATCGCGACCAGGTGGTGGGCCCGACGATCCACGGGAAGGGCAACTACGACCTCGGCCCACTGCCCGCTCTCAAGTTCAACGTGGGTGCGAACTGGAGGCTGGGAGGGCTGAGCGCGGGGGCAATCGCCCGATACGTGGGCAGTTTCCAGGAGTGCTCCGCGTTCGACTCGGACTCCGGCCACTTCCTCTCCGTCGGCGGGCTCTGCTGGCTCGATCCAACCGCTCCGGCGCGGCAGGTAGGCCACAACTGGACGGTCGACTTGAACGCCAGCTACGCCCTGCGGACGCCGGTCGGCAGGACGGTGCTGATGGCCGGCGTGAACAACGTGTTCAACCAGGCGCCCCAATATGTCTACGCAGCGCCGCTCGCCAACTCCGACCCGACGATCTACGACTACGTGGGCCGGTTCGTGTACGGACGCGTGCAGCACACGTTCTAGGCTGCCCGTCGCGCGGGCGGCCGGAGGGAAACCGCCCGCGCGACCGCTCAGACGCGGCGCGCGAGGGGAAGATCGACCCAGAAGGTCGCTCCCTTGCGCGGGTCGGACCAGACGCCGACGCGGCCGCGCCGCGATTCGACGATGCGCTTCACCGTCGCGAGCCCCAGCCCGATGCCTGGCGCGTGCGTCCCCGGCGCGCGCACGTAGGGCGCGAAGACGGCCTGTTCCATTCCCGCCGGAAGCCCCGGTCCGGAATCCTGCACGCTCAGGCGTACGCTCTGCGCTGCCACGACCGCGCGCGTGACCACGAGGCGGCGCGGTCCGTCGCCGATGTACTTGATCGCGTTGCGGACCAGATTGTGGATCACCACGAGCATTGCGCCTTCCCCGCAGGCCACCTCGACCTGCGGCGCCGCCTCGAACTGGAGGGTGACGCCGCGCTGCTCGGCGTCGGGCGCGAGATCATCCCGAGCGGACTCCAGCACGCGGGAAATGTCGGCGCGCTCTCCCGGAACAGGCTGCGCCCCCGAACGCGCGAACCGGAGCAGCTCGTCGACGATCATCGAAACGCGATCCAGGCTGCGCCGGATGGCGGCGACCGCCCTGTGCGCCGCGGAGTCGCCGTCCAGCTTGCGCGAAAGCACCTGCAAGCCAGGCGAGACGGACGCGAGCGGGCTCAGGATGTCGTGCGCGACACGACCGGCGAACTGCTCCAGCTCCGACGCGCGCGTCTGCTCGACGAGCCGCAGCCGCTCGACGACGCGCTGGTGCCGCCGCACCAGCACCGCCGCGACCAGTCCGCCCACCAGCGCGAGCGACGCCCAGAGCAAGTTGAGCGCGTTGACCAGCCGCAGCGACCGGCTGCGGATCTCCTCCAGGCGCCCGGAAGCGGCGCCGGCCCGGCGCGTTCCCGCAGCGAGCTCGTCCATCAGGAGGGTGCCGAGGCGCTCGGCCGAGCGCCTCGCCTCACGGGCGTCCGTTCCTGGCGCGTCGCGCTCGAAGCGGCCGAGCGCGGCCGCGAGCTGGGCAGGCGGCGCGGACTGCGCGGCGGCATATCGCGTGAACGCGGCGCGCAGGTCGCGCAGCGCACCTTCCTGATCTCCGGCATCGCCATCTTCGGCGCGCGCGACGATGGCGCGATGCAACTGCGTGCGCACCTCCACCAACTCGCCGAGATCGCGCACCGACGAGGCGAGCGCCGCGAAGGCGGGCTCCCGGACCTGCGCGCTGTGGCGCTGGATCCACACGGGAGTGAGCGTGAAGCCGGCGATCACCAGCGCGAGGACGACGAAGGGCGTGGCCAACGACAGGTTGCGAATGGGCATCGGGACTCCTGGTCTCGCAGCCTTCGTGACGTGCATGTGAAGCGCCGGTTTCGCAAGGCGATCTCCCTCGCTGAAAGATGCTGAAACGATTCGGCGGATTCGATGCTCGCTGCACACTTGAAGCAAGGGCAGCGCGCCGATTCACCGGGCCCGCGGGCGGTAGACGTAGAACTGGTCCGAGTGGCGCGCGACGAGCTCGTAATTGGCAAGCAGTCTCTCGGAAAAGCCGGGGCCGAAGTGCACGTCGCGGTACCAGTCCTTGTAGACAGAACTGTCGAACAGATCGTTCTTCAAGACGACTGCCCGGAAGAACTGGTCGTCCAGCTTCCGCAGGAGGTCCTCCCTCACCCGAGGCTCGCGATCGCCGATGAGCTTGAACGTGAATGCATCCAGGAGATACGGGCGCTCGTCCGCGAGGATCGGCAGCCAGGGATTCTCGGAGAGCAGAGGCCGTCCGGAGGGCCCAACCTCTTCGAGCAACTGTGACACGACCTGCCGCTGCGGAACGATGCGCGTCAGCGCGACCGAACCGCAGAATCCGAGCGCGGCGAGCGCCAGCGCCGCGGGCGCGAAGGCGCCTTTCAAGCGACCCTTCGCGACCTCGGCGACGAGGAAGAGGACGATGGCGACGTCCAGGTCGAGGAAGTGATTCTCGTCCACACCCGGAGACCCGAAGAGGACGGTGGTGATGCAAGCGGTACTGATCAGATACAGCGCCGGAACCTCCCGAAATGCCGAGCGGGCGACCACGAACAGTCCGGCCAGGCCGAGCACGACGAGCGCCAGGTCGGGAGGATAGGCGAAATTGAACATCCGGATTGGCGCGAGCGCGATCGTTCTGAGCGTCGCGCCCCCGGATGAGCATGCCCGGATGACCGCGAGGAACGTTCCGCCGCTCGCGAGCTGTGTCCCTGCCACCCCGATCGCGACCAGGGGGATCGTCGCAGCGACAAGCCGGAAGGCCCGCTTCCGGTCGCCGCGGACGGCGAGGGCAAGGGCCATGGCAACGAGGCCGTAGATCGCGGTCTGCTTGGTGAGGATGGCGAGGGAAAAGAGGGTGGGCGCGAGCCACCGCCGGCGCGCGCGCTCGTCGGACAGGCCGAGCGCCAATCCGCAGAGATTGAACGCGCAAGCGAGTAGATCTCCGCGTATGGTGATCAGGGCGCCTTGGACGGGCGGGTTCGCCAACAGGAGCATGGCTCCTGGTCCGGCGAACGCCGCTGGCACGCGCAGGCAGCGCAGCAGCGCGTACGCTCCACACAGCATTGCGATCAGCGCCGCGATCGAGAGCGCGTGCCCGGCAACGAGCGGGCTCAGGCCGAGCTTGATGAGCAGGCCGTGGAGCACGAATTGGAGGGGAAAGTACCGGGTACCGCCATACCCGACGTCCGAGATCACCGGCCGGTAAAGCTCGCCGTGGGCAAAGTCGAGGGCGAGCGCAGCCCAGGCGCCGGAGACGTGGTTCACCGCGACCGAGGACTCCTCCCGGATTCCCCGGACCGCGCGAACGGCGGAGAGCATCAACGCGACGCCGCAAGCGACGAGGAGGAGGTGTCGCACCCAGAACGCGCGCGCGTCGGCGGGTGCGTCGTCGCTCACCGGGACGCGTTGGGCGGCTACCGCGGGCACGGCCAGAGCAGAGTCGTGAAAACCGTCCGATGCGTGACTCATGGGTCGCACCCCTGCGGATTTCCGAGCGGACCTTGCGCACCGCCGGGCGACCGAGCAACCCCTGCCCCTGTGCGAACCGGCGTCCATGCGCCGGGCATGGTGAGGGGAATCCAATTGCAGCCAGGCGGCGCCGCCCCAACCTTTCGACGAGGAGGGGGAAATGGGAGCCGTTCAGGTCATCGAGAGCGGTCGGCACCCCGCTGTGCTCGACGTTCCCGCGGGCGTCTTGTCGATCCCGACAGCTGAGTCCGGGGAGATCAAGCTGTCTCTGGTGATCCCCACCTTCAACGAGTCGAAGAACCTGGAACAGCTCGTCGCGAGGCTCTCCCGCGTGCTCGACCAGTGCCTTCCGGGCCGCTACGAGCTCATCGTTGTCGACGACGACAGTCCCGACGGGACGTGCGCGGTCGCCCTCCGCCTCGCGGATCGCTATCCAGCGCTCCGGGTCATGCGGCGGCGCGGCGAAAAAGGGCTCTCGACAGCGGTGATCCGCGGGTGGCAGGCGGCGCGGGGCGAGATCCTTGCGGTCATCGACGCGGACCTCCAGCATCCGCCGGAGGTCGTCGAGCGCCTCTGGGCACAGATGGCGAACGGAGCCGACCTCGCGACCGGCAGCCGCCACGCCGAAGGAGGAGGTGTGAGCGAGTGGAGCGCTCTTCGCCGAGCGCTGTCGCGGGGCGCGCAATTCCTCGGGCTCTGCGTCTTGCCCACGGTGGTCGGCCGCGTCTCCGATCCGATGAGCGGTTACTTCATGGTGCGCCGGAGCGCGATCGCGGATACCGAGCTGAGTCCGCTCGGATACAAGATCCTCATCGAGGTGATCGGCCGCGGGCGGATCGCGCGCATCGCCGAGGTGCCTTACGTCTTCGTGGAACGGACGGCCGGCGAGAGCAAGGTGACCTCGAAGCTGTACGTCGAATACCTGCGCCATCTGCTACGCCTGCGCCTCGCGCTGTTGCCCGCACGCTTCCCGAAATTCGCCGTGGTGGGCCTCTCCGGAGTCGCGGTGGACATGTTCCTCCTCTGGCTGCTCAAGGGCGGTCTGGGATGGCCGCTGACGCTCTCGAAGGTGGTCGCGACGGAGATGGCCATCGCCAACAACTTTCTTTGGAACGAGCTGTGGACGTTCGGCGATCTCGCGGAGCGCCAGGGCTACGGGTTCGCCCGCGTCCGCCGCTTCGCCAGGTTCAACGTCTTCTGCGCCGCTGGGCTGGCGCTCAGTCTCGCGCTCCTGACGATACAGGTCCGCTTCTTCGGGATGAACCCGTACCTCGCCAACGCAGTTGCCATCGCGGTCACCACCGGCTGGAACTTCTGGATGAACAAGACCTTCAGCTGGTCGGCGCCACACCCGCTGAAGGCACCCATCCCTGCTCACTGTCGCCGCGACGCAGAGGTAGTCGCTGACGATCGGGCCGAGGAAGGTGACTCGAAGGCTTATGACCGCTCCTTTCCCGCAGCCCCCGAGATCCGGGAGACGTTTCAGTACTTCGAGGAGCAGACTTACTTTGGTCCGCAGCGCGAGGCGCATATCGCCGCGGCCAACGCACTCGTGCCCGGCGGCTTCACCACCTTCGCCGATTGGGCGCGCAGCCACATGAATCCGATTGCTGATGCTTCCGTCGGCGATTGATTCGCTGGCGGCTCACTGGGTCCGGCGCGCTGCGGCGTGCGCGACCTGGGGGAGTGTCAATCTCATTGCTGGATCTGCACCAGCGCTCCAATGCGGTCGGGCGTGCCGGCAACGATGGCGAGGTATCGCCTCGGCGTCGGGCTGGTGGTCTGGACGATCTGGCGGATGGGTCCGACGGCGTTCACGATCGCAGACCCTGCGGGGTTGGTCATGAACGCAGCGAGCGGCTCCAGCGGGGCCGCGCCCGCCGGGTCGGAGGAAAGCGCAAGCACATAGGGCTTCTTCGGTTCGAGGCCGGTGACTGCCGCCTGCAGCACCTGGGTCAAGCCCTGATCGAAGAGCGAGACGCGCGTCGCCGGAGACCCGCCGGCCGGTCCGAGCACGAGCTGCGCCACCTGGCCGGCTACGCCCAACGCCGCCAGGTTTTCCGTACCCGCCCCCTCGGGCACGGCGTTCGGGACGTACACGACCGCCTGCGGCGCCTGGCCGATCGGGATGGTGGCGATGACCTTGTTTTCGAGAGTATCGATCGCGGTCATCGCGTCGCCGTTCTCGATTCCGACGTACACGCGCGTTCCGTCGCCAGACGGCCATACGCCGTGCGGCAGCTCACCGACGGAAATCTGCGCGACACGCTCGAACGTGTCGGCGCGGAACGCCAGCACCTGGTTGAGCCCGCCCACGGTGACGTAGGCGAAACGGCCGTTGGCGTTGCGCACGATGTTGACGTGGTTGGTGATCGGTCCCGTATCGAGGACCTTGAGCACCTTGAACGGCGGCTTCGCCTCGAAGACCATCACCTTGCCGACGTCCTTCAGCGTGAGCCAGACCTGATCCCCTTCCGGCGTGGCCGCGATGTTCGGGCAGAAGGGCGACTCCTGCTTCACCTTGCCGGCGACCTTGTGCGTCGCCACCGAAACGACGGCGGTCTCTGGGTTGAAGCTCGAGCAGACGTAACCGTACTTGCCGTCCGGCGAGAAGATGGTCATGCCCGGACCATTGGCGAGCTTGATGCGACTTCTCTCGGAGTAGGTCTTGCCGTCGAGCACCGCGACGTAATCCTCGCCGCGCACCGTCACCCAGACCTCCTTGCCGTCGGGTGTGAAGAACGCTTCGTGAGGCGAGCGGCCGACGTAGGTGACGTGCTTGACGACATTGGTTGCGGTGTCGATGAACGTGACCGAGTTGGAGCCGATGGAAACGACCGCCAGCGTGCGGTGATCGGGCGAGAAGCCGAGGCCGTGCACGAGCACCTGCCCCCGGTAGAGCGGCGACAGATTCGCCGGCTGGGGCTCGCCGAGCCGGATCACTCCGAGCAGCTTGTTGGCTGCCGGGTCGATCACCGACACCGTGTTCGAGAACTGCTCGGCGGCATAGACCCGATCGCGGCCACTCACCGGGACGTCGGGCGCCGAAGCGGGGCCTGGCGCCTGCCCTGCGCGAGCAGCCAGGGCGAGCGTGGCGAGGACGAAAGCGGATGTGCGGGTCATCTCAGTTCTCCCGAAGGGCCAGATGCATGACTTCGATCTCCTGCTTCTGCGCAACGATAATCTCCTGGGCCAGCCTCTTCAGACGGTCGTCCTTGCCGTAGCGGAGCTCGACCAGCGCCATGTCGATGCCCCCCTGGTGATGCGGGATCATCATCCGGGCGAAGTCCCGGTCGGCATCGCCGCTGAAGCGCACCTGCATGGCTACATGCATACGGGCGATCGCGTCGCTCATCATCGCGCGAAAGTCCTCCGGCGCGCCGGCGGTACCGCCGGTGGCGAGCGCAAGCATCAGAGCCGCACAAAAAGCTCGGTTCCCTAATCGCCTCTTCTTCATGTCGACCCCCTTCCATCATGCGACTGCGGCTCGGCGTCTGGGCCACGGCTCTCGGCGCTCGTCGGCGCCGAACGGTCTCCGGTCGGGTCCGGCGCGTCGCGTGGCGCTCCCGCTCGTCCAACCCTGCAGCACGAAGCAACCCGCAAAGAAGGGTTGCAACAGCAACCATTCGGTTGCTGCAGGAGGATGAGCATATGACGATCAAGAGCAAGTTGGCGACTCTCTTCGCGGCGGGAATGTTGGCGTCGACCGTGGCAGCTCACGCCCAGGGCGCGATGGCCCCGGACCCGAACATCGCCCCGTCCACCAGCGGCGTGGAGGCGGAGATCCCGGGCACGACTGCGAACAGCCCCCAGCTCGCGGCTGCCCCGGACCCGAACGTGGGTCCATCCACCAGCGGCGTGGAGGCGGAGCTCCCAGGCACGACCGCGAACAGCCCCCAGCTCGCGGCTGCCCCGGACATAGATCTTGCTTGCCACCTGCCGTCTTTGCCTCTTCGGGGACGGCAGTGGTTAGTGGCGCGCCTGGAGGGAGTCGAACCCCCGGCCCGCGGCTTCGAAGTTCGTCGCAGGCACCCTCCCGACCAGTCCGACGCGTCCCGTCACTTCACTTTCCGTACGGTTACGCCGGCGGCCGTTTCCCTGAACGTCTCGACGCGTCCGGACAACCCCGATCAGTTTGCTGCATTAGTGCTGCGAGGTCTTCCGGCGAAACTCGTCTCGGCCCGCGAGGCTGCGATGCTCTTGAGCGTCAATCGAGAGACCATCTATCGCCTGTGTGCACGCGGAGAGTTGCCGCACGTCCGCATCGGCTCCACCCTGCGTGTCGACCTTGCACGTGACCTCGCTCACTTTGCGCGGCGGTAACGGCCCTCGCGTCTACGCGGCGTGACGTACTGCACCGCGTAGCCGCCGCCACTGCTGCTACTGAAGGAGCTGCGGGTACAGGTTGTACAGGCAGCTGCCTCCGGGCACGGTGATCAGCGAACCATCGCGCCCGATCGAGGAGGTGCGCAGCAAGCCGGGCACGGACACGCAGCCGCACGAGTTGCCTGAGGATGCCACGAGCACTTCCAGCTTCCCGGGGCACGGCCCTTCGGTCCCCCAACTCGCGTACGCCTTCCCGCTGCGCACGACGAAGAATTGGTTGCCGCTGCGCTGTTGTAGCCACGCGGGCAATGGCGAAACG
>VBKO01000258.1 GCA_005888115.1 Deltaproteobacteria bacterium | reverse complement strand
CTCCCCCCGCTTCCACTTGCGCCGTGTAGTTCTGGAATGCCGCCACCCGGATGTCCTGCCCCTTGGGCACATCCCCCGGCCTCGCCACCCTATACCCACACCCCACTCCAGCAATCAGCAATGCCAAGACGATTGCACCACGGAGCACACGGAGCTCACGGAGATTGGTTGTTCGAACCGGAGTAACTCCGTGTTCTCCGTGTGCTCCGTGGTGCAATTGTTTTGTCACGCGACGACGAAGTTCACCAGGCGTTTGGGGATGACGACGACCTTCTTGACGGTCTTGCCATCGATCCAGTTGCGGATCTTCGGATCGAGGGCGGCGGCGGTGCGGATCTCCTCTTCGGCGGCGGCGGCGGGGACCAGCACCTCGCCGCGCAGCTTGCCGTTGACCTGGACGGCGATGTGGACCGTCTCCTCGGCGATGAGCTGCAGATCGGCCACGGGCCAGGGCCGCAAGGACAGCTCGTCATCGCGTTCCGCCGCCGTGTGCCCCAGAGCGGCCCACAGCTCCTCGGCCATGTGCGGGGCAAAGGGAGCGAGCAGCTGCGCGAGCGTCTCCAGCGCCTCGCCGAGCGCCCCTTCCCCGCCCGCGTCCCGCGGCTCGAACGCGCTGGCCGCGTTGGACAGCTCCATCAGGCTGGAGATTGCCGTGTTGAACTGCAGCCGCTCCAGCTGCTGGGTGGCGCGGGCGATGGTCCGGTGAGTCTTGCGACGCAGCTCCAGCGCCTCTCCCTGTGCTTGCGAGGCGTGCACGGTCTTTCCGACCACGCGCTGCGCCTGCGCGGCGAACAGCCGGTGCAGCCGGCCCAGGAAGCGGAACTGGCCCTCGACCTGCTCGTCGGACCACTCCATGTCCTTCTCGGTCGGCGCGGCGAAGAGGATGAACAACCGCGCCGTGTCGGCGCCATAGGTGGCGATGATCTCGCGCGGCGAGACCACGTTGCCGCGGCTCTTCGACATCTTCTCGCCGTCGCGTCCCTTGACGATCCCCTGCGTCACCAGCTTGTGCGCCGGCTCCGCGTTGGCGCACAGGCTCATCTCCTGCATGACCTTGGTCCAGAAACGGAAGTAGAGCAGGTGCAGGACGGCGTGCTCGGGCCCGCCCACGTACACGTCGACCGGAAGCCAGCGGTCCGCGTCGTGGCGCAGGAAGGGAGCCCGATCCTCGTGCGGTGAGAGGTAGCGCTGCATGTACCAGCTCGAGTCGACGAAGGTGTCCATCGTGTCCACCTCGCGCCTCGCCTTGCCACCGCAGCGCGGACACTTCGTGTTCACGAAGGACGGCACCTTGGCCAAAGGCGGCTCGCCCTTGCCCGTGAGCACCTCCTTGACGTCGATGTCCGGCAGCAGCACGGGCAGGTCCTCGTCGGGGACCGGGATGCCCTTCCCTTCCGGATCGCAGCGCTTGCAGTAGACGATCGGGATGGGCGTGCCCCAGTACCGTTGCCGCGAGATTCCCCAGTCGCGCAGGTGGTAGTTCACGGTCGGGCGACCGATCCCGCGCCGCTGCGCCTCGGCCGCGATCGCGAGCCGCGCCTGCTCCGACGGCAGCCCGGTGAAGTCGCCGGACTCGACCAGCACGCCGTACTCGGTGAAAGCCTTGTCCGCAGGCGGCGCCGCGGGCCCGGCAGCGTCCTCGGGCTGCACCACCCAGCGCACCGGCAACCCGTACTTCTGGGTGAACTCGAAGTCGCGCTGGTCGTGGGCTGGCACGCTCATCACCGCGCCGGTGCCGTATCCGGCCAGCACGAAATTCGCGACCCACACCGGGACATGCTCGCCGGTGAACGGGTTGCGCGCGCGCAGGCCGGTGTCGATGCCTTCCTTCTCCGCCGCCGCAGCGCCTTCGCCGACCTGCCGCGCCGCCGCCCGGACGCGCTCGGCGAAAGCGTCGATCTCCTTGCGCTTGGCGCCCTTCAAGAGCTTCTGGACGAGCGGGTGATCCGGCGCCGCCGCGACATACGTCGCGCCGAAGATGGTATCCGCCCGCGTGGTGAACACGCGGAAGGCGTCGTCCTCGTCGGCGCCGACCACCGGAAACACGATCTCCAGGCCGTCGGAGCGGCCGATCCAGTTCCGCTGCATGGTGGAGACCCGCTCCGGCCAGTCCAGCCCGTCCAGGCCCTCCAGCAGCCGGTCGGCATACCGCGTGATGCGCAACGCCCACTCGGGGATCTCGCGCTCCTGCACCACGCTGCCGCACCGCCAGCAGCGCCCGTCCTCGACCTGCTCGTTGGCCAGGACCGTGTTGCAGCTCGGGCAGAAGTTGACGCGCGAGCGCCGGCGGTAGACCAGGCCCCGCTCCATCATGCGGAGGAAGAACCACTGGTTCCATTTGTAGAACCCGGGATCGCTCGTGGAGAGCTCACGGGACCAGTCGATGGAGATGCCCAGCGCGTTCACGTCCTCCTTGAACGAGGCAATGTTGTTCGGCGTCCGGATCGCCGGGTGCAGGCCCTCCTTGATAGCTGCGTTCTCGGCAGGGAGGCCGAAGGAGTCCCATCCCAACGGGTGCAACACGTCGAACCCGCGCTTGCGCGCGTACCGGGCCAGCACGTCGGTGATGCAGTACACGCGGACGTGGCCCATGTGCATCTCCCCCGACGGGTAGGGGAGCATGGCCAGCACGTACCGCTTGGGCGCGCCGGAGCGGACGCCGGCCCGGAACAGATCCTTGGTTGCCCACTGCTGCTGCCAGCGCGGCTCGAGCGACTTCGGGTCGTACCGGTCCTGCACGTTGCCTCCGCTGCGCCATTCTAACGCTTCGCGGCGCGGGGAAGCCGGCTCAGCTACCAGAACCCTCCCGTCCCGACAAGTCGGCCGGCCCTTGCCCTCGCCCGCCCGCCGGGCGCGGGCCGTGCGGCCGCCGCGCGGTCTGCTATACAGCGCGCGATGGAATCCCACGTCTACGTGCGCGACATCGCCGGCCACGAAGGGCGCGAGGCGCTGCTGCGGGGCTGGCTGTACGGGAAGCGGTCCAGCGGGAAGCTCCATTTCGTCCAGCTGCGCGACGGCACGGGCGTCATCCAGTGCGTCGTCTCCAAGAAGGACGTCCCCGAAGACGCGTTCGCCGCCGCCGAACAGGCACCGCAGGAAGCGGCCATCGAGGTGCGCGGCGCGGTGGCGAAGGACCCGCGTTCACCGATCGGATTCGAGATCCACGTGAAGGACTTCCGCCTGCGGCAAGGCCAGCCCGGCTACCCCATCCAGCCGAAGGAGCACGGCGTCGGCTTCCTCCAGGAGCAGCGGCACCTGTGGCTGCGCAGCTCCCGGCAGCGCGCGATCCTGGCGGTGCGGCACACGCTCATCAAGGCCATCCGGGACTACTTCGACGAGCGTGGATTCACCCTCGTCGATTCGCCCATCCTCACGCCGGCGGCCTGCGAAGGAACCTCCACGCTCTTCGAGGTGCCGTACTTCGACCTGGGGAAGGCGTTTCTCACCCAGAGCGGCCAGCTCTACGGCGAGGCGGCGGCGATGGCCGTCGGCAAGGCCTACGTCTTCGGGCCCACCTTCCGGGCGGAAAAGAGCAAGACCCGGCGACACCTCACCGAGTTCTGGATGGTGGAGCCGGAGGTGGCCTGGATGGACCTCGAAGGCAACATGGATCTCGCCGAAGACTTCCTGGTGGAGATCGTCGGGCGGGTACTGGAGAAGCACGAGAAGGACTTGACCTCCGTCCTCGAGCGGGATCCGGGCGCGCTGCGGAAGGTGAAGAAGCCGTTCCCGCGCATCACCTATACCGACGCGGTCGAGGCCATGCGCAAGGCCGGCCACCCGGTCGAATGGGGCGCGGACTTCGGCGGTGACGAGGAGACGGTGCTCGCCAGGCAGTTCGACCGTCCGGTGATGGTCCACCGCTACCCGGCTTCCCTCAAGGCGTTCTATTTCAAGAAGGACCCGCAGGACCCGAAGCTGGCGATGGGCGTCGACGTGCTGGCGCCCGAGGGGTATGGCGAGATCGTCGGCGGCGGCCAGCGCGAGGACGACTACGAGACGCTGCTGCGCTCGATCGACGAGCACAAGCTGCCGCGCGAGGCGTTTTCCTGGTACCTCGATCTGCGCAAGTTCGGCTCGGTGCCGCACTCGGGATTCGGACTCGGCGTGGAGCGGACGCTCGCCTGGATCTGCGGGCTGCACCACGTGCGCGAGACGATTCCGTTCCCGCGCATGATGGAGCGGCTCACGCCATGAAGCTGGGCGCGCTGCTCGGCGCGTTGGCGCGCCAGCGTGGTGCTGCTGCGGACTACTGATCGGACTTCTCACCGAGTGGCTTCGGCTGCTGCGGCGGCGGCCCGCCCTTCCCGCCTTGCCGCTCCTGATGCTTCGACTTGTCTTCCTCTGCCCCGGACGGCGTCTGGGGCTCCGGCATCGGCTTGGCCGCCTTGGCTCTGGCCTGCGGCTTGTGATGCCTGGTCTTCTTCACCGGCTCGCCCTGCAGGTCTGTCCGGTGTTCACGCGAGAGCGGCTCCGGCTTCTCGGTGGTGTTGCCCGGCGTGGTCGTTTCGGGCCGATCTGCATTCGGACTCGGCTGCGCGACACCGGTCTGATTGGGAGTGGTCGGTTGGGCTCCTTGCTGGGCAAGGGCAAGCAGCAGGGCGAGCAAGGTCATGGCGCTTCCTCCGGCGGACGTCCCGCCGCGAGAAAACTGATGGCTCGACCTGCCTGCGACAACCCTTCGCTTCGAAAACCCGCCAGAGCGCGTCCTCTGTTGACCGCGCTGTGAGAGCGCAGCGCGATCCAATCGGCGGGGGCTAGCGCTTCTTCTTCGGTCCCGTTTCCTTCGGCGGAGGGGGCACGTACCGCTGGGGACGAGGCGGCGGCGGACGAAACCCCGGCGCGTCGGACGACTGCACGGGCTCGGACGAGGGCGGTGTGGTGATCGCGCCGGCCGGCCGCGGAACAGGCGGCGATCCAGCGGCCGGCGTCGGCCGCTGTCTAGTGCGCGGCGGAGGCGAAGCCTTCGGCGGAGAAGGGACCTTCACCACGCGCCGCTCTACCTGGGAGGTGCCCGACGACTGCGATAGCGAGGTGACCAGTTTCGCCGGCTCGGGCGTGAAGACCAGCGCCCGCACCAGGGCCCCGTCGGCTTCCATCAGGGTCTGCACTCCCCGTTCCGGAGCCAGGCGCGCCGGGAGCTGCAACGCCGCATCCCTCACTCCCGCCTGCGCGAGCCGGCGCATCGCGTCCGCGAGCCGAGCGGCCAGCTCCTCGTCGGTGCGCGCGCCGCCCAGCCCGAACACGAACAGTTTCTTGAACGCGAGCCGCATGCCCGGTGGCGTGAGGAGCGCCTCCCCGGCGGCCCCGATGACCAGCCCGGCGCGGATCATGCGCGACAGGCGGCCGGAGAGGCGCCAGTCGACGAGTCCGGCCAGCCCGGTGAGCGGGCGCTCGTCCTCGGAGACGAAGAGGCAGAGGGCCTCGGCGTCGGCCTGGTCCAGCGCCTCCATCGTCAGCGGGTAGTAGGACAGCTCCATCAGCGCTCCTGCTTCGGGACCTGGCCGGGCAGGCCGGACGAGTTGGCGATGCGATCGAGGATGCCGTTCACGAAGGCGGACGATTCCTCCGAACCGTACTTCTTCGAGAGCTCGATTGCTTCGTTCAGCGTGACCTTCACCGGCACGTCGGCGCGCTTGAGGATCTCGTACACGGCGAGGCGAAGGATGTTGCGATCCACGCGCGCCATCCGCTCCAGCTTCCAGTTGGTCGAGGTGCGCTGGATGAGCTGGTCGATGGTCGTCTGCTCACGCCGGGCGCCGCTCACCAGCGCCTCGGCGAACGCCTTGGTGTCCTCGTCCACCGGTTCGAAATGCGCCCACAGGCCGGCCAGCACGTCGGCAGGCGTGCCACCGCTCGTGTCGAGCTGGTAGAGCGCCTGGAGCGCGCATTCGCGCGCCTTGGTCCGGGATCCCACTACCCGCCTCCCCGCCGCGCGGCAGGCTCCGACGGCTCGGCGCGCCGGAGGGCGTGGACCTGGTCGAGGCACGCAAGCGCCGCCTCGCCGCCCTTGTCCAACTGGCCCGGATCGGCGCGCTCCAGCGCCTGCGCGGCCGTCTCGCAAGTCAGCACGCCGAACGCGACCGCCAAGGCGCGCGGAGAGGTGGCGGCCTCCATCGCCAAGGCGCCCAGCGCGCGGGTGACCTCCGCGGCGAGCACCGAATAGTGATCGGTTTCGCCGCGGATGAGGCAGCCCAGCGCGACGATGCCGTCGACCTCGCCCGCCCGCGCGACGCGCGCCGCGAGCGGCCCCAGCTCGAAAACGCCCGCACAGCGCAGCACGCGGATCTCTTCCGCCCCGCGTTCCTCGAGGGCCTTGCGCGCGCCGGCGAGCAGCTGCTCGACGATCTCCACGTTCCAGCGCGTCGCGCAGAGGGCGAAGCGCATCCCCTTGGCGCTGAGGGCGGCTTCCGGTCTGGGGGCGTGGGTCGACATGCGTGTGGCGAGCTCGCAGTCCCTGAAGCCGGCTACTTCTTCTGCTCGCCGACGAGCGAGAGGAGGTGGCCCATCTTGTCGCGCTTCACCTGCAGGTACTCCGCGTTGTCCTCGGAGTGCCCCACTTCGATGGGCACCCGCTCCACCACCTCCAGGTCGTAGAGCTGCTTCAGCCCGTCGATCTTCTTCGGGTTGTTCGTCATCAGGCGCATCTTGCGCACCCCGCAGTCCCAGAGGATCTGCGCGCCGATGCCGTAGTCGCGCAGGTCGGCCTTGAAGCCGAGCTTCTGGTTCGCCTCGACGGTATCGTGGCCTTCGTCCTGCAAGCTGTAGGCGCGCAGCTTGTTGGCGAGGCCGATCCCGCGGCCCTCCTGGTCGAGGTAGACCAGCACGCCCTTGCCCGCCTGGTCGATCATCTCCAGCGCGCGGTGCAGCTGCGGGCCGCAATCGCAGCGGCGCGAGCCGAAGACGTCCCCGGTCAGGCATTTGGAATGGACGCGCACGAGCACGGGCTCGTCGGGCTGCCAGGTCCCCTTCACGAAGGCCACGTGGTTCAGCTGGTCGACGTCGTTCTCGTACGCGATGCAGCGCATCTCGCCGCCGTGCTCGGTGGGCACGCGGGCCTCCGCGGCGCGGCGCACCAGGCGCTCGCGTTGCATGCGGTAATGGATGATGTCGCCGACGCTCAAGATGAACAGGCCATGCCTGGCCGCGAACTTCTCCAGATCCGGCATGCGCGCCATGGTGCCGTCGTCGTTCATCACCTCGCAGATGACGCCGGCCGGGTTGAGGCCCGCGAGGCGGGCGAGATCGACCGACCCCTCCGTCTGACCGGCGCGGACCAGCACGCCTCCCTTGCGCGCCTTGAGCGGGAAGACGTGCCCGGGGCGCACCACGTCGCTGGGCTTTGCGTCCGGGTGGATCGCCGCGCGGATGGTGGTGGCGCGATCGGCGGCGCTGATCCCGGTGGTCACTCCGCGCGCCGCCTCGATGCTCACCGTGAACGCGGTCGCGTAGGTGCTCTCGTTCTCCTGCACCATCATGGGAAGGGCGAGGCGCTTCACCTGGTCCTCGGTGAGGCTGAGGCAGATCAGGCCGCGCGCGTTCCTGGCCATGAAGTTGATCGCTTCCGGCGTGACGTGTTGCGCCGCCAGGACCAGATCGCCTTCGTTCTCGCGCTCCGCGTCGTCGACGAGGATGACCATCCGGCCGTGCCGGATCTCCTCCAGGGCGCGCTCGACCCGCTCGATCTCGGTCACGTCCGGCTCCGCTGGGTCTTGACCAAGCGCGCCACGTGCTTGGCGAGGATGTCCGCCTCCACGTTCACGCGGTCGCCGGCGCGCTTCCTTCCCCAGGTGGTCGCGCGCAAGGTCTCCGGGATGAGCATCAGGGAGATGGCGTCCTCGCCGACCAGCTCGTTGACGGTGAGGCTGATGCCGTCGAGCGCCACCGAGCCCTTTTCCACCACCAGCGGGAGCAGGTCGCGGGGCATCTCGACCACCACGCGGACCGCGTCTCCGGCCTGCTCGCGGCTGCGGATGCGCCCCACCCCGTCGACGTGGCCCAGGATCAGGTGCCCGCCGAGGCGCTCGCCCAGCTCGAGCGGGCGCTCCAGGTTCACCGCGTCGCCGGGCCGCCGATCGGACAGCGTGGTCCTGCGCAGCGTCTCGACGGACACGTCCGCGAAAAAGCTGCCGCTCTTGCGCTCGACCACCGTCAAGCAAGCGCCGTCCACCGCGATGCTCGCCCCGTGCTCGAGGTCTTCGTCCGGAAGACGCGTGCGGACGCTCAGGCGCGCCCCGCCGCCTGGGACGGGTGCGACCGCGGCGACGCTCCCGACGTCCTCGACCAGCCCGGTGAACACCCCTAGGTTCTATCCCAGCGGCCTTGCCGTGACGAGCAGATCGTCGCCCAGCCGGCTGCTGTCCACGATGCGCGCGCCAAGGGCCTGATCCATCCGCCGGGGCCCGTCGAATCCGGCCCAGGAGAGGGCGCCTTCGCCGGCCAGCCTGGGCGCCACGAACAGGTACACCTCGTCCCACAGCCGGCCCTCGAGGAAGCTCCCGTGGATGCGCGCGCCACCCTCGACCATGACCGAGGTGAGCCCGCGGCCCGCGAGGCGCCGGAGCAAGTCTTTCAAGTCGACCCGGCCAGCGCGATCGGCGCGGCAGCGGACGATCTCGGCGCCCGCGCGCTGCAGGGCCTTCACGCGGGCGGGCGGTGCGCGCAAGGTGCACGCGACCAGCGTGGGAGCCGTGGAGCGCTGCCGGAGGAGGCGCGCGGTGGGGGGCAGCCGGGCGGTCGAGTCCACCACGACGCGCACGGGGTCGCGCGGCGCGACCCCGGTGGCGACCCGGGACCCGCCCACCGCCACGCGCGGCAGCCGCGCGGTCAGCCGCGGATCGTCCGCCAGCGCGGTCCCCACGCCGACCAGCACCGCGTCCATCTCGTCGCGCAGCACGTGCACGAGCATGCGCGACTCGCGCCCGCTGACCCAGCGCGAGTCCCCCGACCCGGTGGCGATCTTGCCGTCGAGGGTGACAGCGGCCTTGAGCATCACCCAGGGGAGCTTGCGCGTGATGAACTTGAACCACATCTCGTTGGCTGCGTCACAGGCATCTCCCAGCACTCCGACGTCGACGCGGATGCCCGCGGCGCGCAGGCGCCGGATGCCGCGCCCGTGGACCAGCGGATTGGGATCGACGCTTCCGATCACCACCCGGCGCACGCCGGAAGCGAGGACGGCCTCGGTGCACGGCGGCGTCCGGCCGTGGTGGTCGCAGGGCTCGAGCGTGACGTACAGATCTGCGCCGCGCGCGCGGTCTCCGGCCTGGCGCAGCGCGACCACTTCCGCGTGCGGCCCGCCTGCCCGCTCGTGGTGACCCCTGGCGATCGCCTTGCCGCTCGAGACGACGAGGGCGCCCACCACCGGGTTCGGGTGGGTGCGGCCGCGCCCCAGCTCCGCCTCGGCGAGCGCCTCCAGCATCAGCCGCTCGTCGCCGGACGGTCCCTTGCGGGCGGGCGAGCTACTTCTGCTTGCCCTTGCGCTCGTGGATCAGCTCCTTCAGCTCGCTCATGAACTCGCCCAGATCCTTGAACGAGCGGTAGACGGAGGCGAAGCGCACGTATGCCACCTCGTCGAGCCGGGACAGCTCGCGCATCACCGACTCGCCGATGAAGCTGGTGGGCACTTCCTTCTCGCCCAGCTCTTGAAGCCGGCGTTCGATCCCGTCGACGATGGCCTCGATCTGCTCGGAGGAGACGGGGCGCTTCTGGCAGGCGAGCTGGATGCCGGCGATCACTTTGTGGCGGTCGAAGTTCTCCCGGCGGCCGTCCTTCTTGACCACCATGGGGAGGATCTCCTCGACCCGCTCGTAGGTGGTGAATCGCCGCTCGCAACCGAGGCATTCGCGCCGCCGTCGGATCACCGCGCCCTGGTTGGAGAGGCGCGAGTCGATCACCTTGTTCTCCAGCTCGGCGCAGAACGGGCATTTCATGTCATGCGCTCTGTGCGAGCCTCTTCGCGTAGAGCGGGAACTTCTGGCAGAGCTCGCGCACCTCGCCCCGCACGCGCTGGTGGACGGCGGCGTCCTCGGGCGCGTCGAGCACCCGCACGATGAGCTTCGCCACCGTGCGCATGTCGGAAGGGCGCATGCCGCGCGTGGTCAGCGCCGGCGTGCCCAGGCGCAGGCCGCTGGTGACGAAGGGCTTCTCCGGATCGCCTGGGATCATGTTCTTGTTGGTGGTGATCCCCGCCTTGCCCAGGGCCGTTTCGGCGAGCTTGCCGGTCAGCTTCTTCGGGCGCAGGTCGCACAACATGAGATGTGTGTCGGTCCCGCCGGCCACCAGGCGCAAGCCGCCTTCGATGAGTCCCTGCGCCAGCGCCTGCGCGTTCTCCAGGATCCGCTGCTGGTAGGCCTTGAACTCGGGCCGCAGGGCTTCGCCGAAGGCCACCGCCTTGGCGGCGATGATGTGCTCGAGCGGCCCGCCCTGGATGCCGGGGAAGACGTTCGAGTCCACGGCCTTCGCGTGCTGCTGCTTGCAGAGGATCAGCCCGGAGCGGGGACCCCGCAGGGTCTTGTGCGTGGTGGTGGTGACCGCGTCGGAGAGCGGCACCGGGCTCGGGTGGAGCCCCACCGCCACCATGCCCGCGATGTGCGCGATGTCGCAGATCATCAGCGCGCCCACCTCCTCGGCGATTTCGCGCAGCCTGACGAAGTCCAGCGTGCGCGGGTACGCCGAAGCGCCGCAGAGGATGGCGCGCGGCCGGACTTCCCGCGCCAGCTTGCGCGTGGCGGCGAAATCGATGGTCTCCGTCTTCGGGTCGAGCCCGTAGTGGTGGATCTCGAAGAGCTTGCCCGAGAAGTTCACCGGGGACCCGTGGGTGAGGTGGCCGCCCTGCGCCAGGGAAAGGGACATGATCCGATCCCCGGGGCGCAGCAGCGCGAAGTACGTGGCCATGTTCGCTTGCGATCCGGCATGCGGCTGGACGTTGGCGTGCTCGGCGCCGAACAGGGCCTTCGCGCGGTCGATGGCGAGCTGCTCGACCTTGTCGACCACCTCGCATCCGCCATAGTAGCGCTTCCCCGGCAATCCCTCGGCGTACTTGTTGGTCAGCGGGGACCCCGCCGCCTCGAGCACCGCCTCGGAGACGAAGTTCTCGCTGGCGATGAGCTCGAGCCCGTCGGCCTGCCGCGCCGTTTCTTCCCGGATGAGCTTCGCGACTTCTGGATCGACGGCCGCCAGCGGCTTCTCGAACGAATCCATCTCGTCCCCCTGAGGAGGAATCGCCTCATACCACACAAAACGATTACACCACGGAGCACACGGAGCACACGGAGTTGAAGTTTCTAAAGAATAATCTCCGTGAGCTCCGTGCTCTCCGTGGTGCAATTTTTCTGGCAATTACAGCGGCGGGTCAGTCGCGCATGCGCCGGAAGGCGATCACGGCGTTGGTTCCGCCGAACCCGAACGAATTGGAGAGGGCGGACTCGATGCGGACCTCGCGCGCGTGGTTCGGCACGTAGTCGAGGTCGCATTGCGGATCGGGATTGTCCAGGTTGATCGTCGGCGGGATGATCCCGTGGTACAGCGCCAGCGCGGTGAACGCCCCCTCGACGCCGCCCGCCGCGCCGAGCAAGTGCCCTGTCATGCTCTTGGTCGAGCTGACCATGAGCCCCTTCTTCGCCCAGTCGCCGAACACCGCCTTCATCGCCTTGGTCTCGGCGATGTCGCCGACCGGCGTGGAGGTCCCGTGGGCGTTGATGTACTGCACCTGCTCCGGACGGAGACCCGCGTCCTCGAGGACGAGGCGCATGGCGCGCTCCGCGCCCGTGCCGGACGGCTGGGTGATGTGGAACGCGTCGGCCGTCGCCGAGTATCCGGTCAGCTCGCAGTAGATGCGAGCGTCCCGCTTGCGGGCGTGCTCCAGCTCCTCGACGACGAGGATGCCAGCGCCTTCTCCGGCCACGAACCCGTCGCGGTCCTTGTCGAATGGCCGCGACGCCTTCTCCGGCGCGTCGTTGCGCTCGCTGAGCGCGCGGGCGGCGGTGAACCCGGAGATGCCGAGCAGCGTGATGGTCGCCTCCGCGCCGCCGGTGATCACCATGTCGGCGTCGCCGTGCTGGATGTGCCGCATCGACTCGCCGATGGCATGGTTGCCGGTCGCGCACGCCGAGACGGGCGCGTAGTTCACGCCGGCCGCGCCGTACCGGATGGAGATCTGACCGCCGACGAGGTTGACGATGATCGAGGGGATGAAGAACGGGTTCACGCGGCGGTGCCCCTTGTTCACCGCGGTCAGGTGCGTGTCCTCCAGCGTGGCGAGCCCGCCCATGCCGCTGCCCACGATCACCCCGCAGCGGTCGCCCAGCGGCTTGTCGGTCGGGAGAGCGGCATCGTGCAGCGCGAGCTGGGTGGCCGCAAGACCGAGCTGGATGAACAGGTCGTTCCGCCGCGCCTCCTTCTTGTCCATGAAGTTGGCCGGCTCGAACCCCTTCACCTCTCCGGCGATGCGGCAGGGCAGGTCCTTGGCGTCGAAGCGGGTGATCGGTCCCACCCCGCTCTTGCCGGCGATCGCCGCCTCCCACGTCTGCTGGGTCCCGATGCCCAGCGGAGTGACCAGGCCGATCCCGGTGACGACGACTCTGCGCTCCACGCGTTGCATGCGTTTCTTGAGGGTAGCCGCGACGGCCGTCGGCCGCTAGCCGCCCGCACGAGCTATTTCTTGTGCTCGTTGATGAAGTTCACGGCGTCCTGGACGGTCTTGATGTGCTCCGCCTCCTCGTCCGGGATCTCGACCTCGAACTCCTCTTCCATGGCCATCACCAGCTCGACGATGTCGAGGGAGTCGGCGCCGAGGTCCTCGATGAACGCGGACTCCGCCTTGATCTCGTCCTCGCCGACGCCGAGCTGCTCCGCGATGATGCTCTTGACCTTCGCCTCGACGGACATTGCGCGTTCCTTTCGCTTGGGACCGAGCCGGGCTGGCGCGGCCTTGTAGCACAGGCGGACCGACTGGCAAGGGGCTGGCGCTTCACCTCATTGACAGATGCCGTTGATGCAGCGGAACCCGGTGTGGCAGTCCAGATCCGATTGGCAGCGCACTCCTTCGCTGCGCGTGACGCACTGCCCGTAGTAGCAGGTCTCCGGCCAGGGGCAGTCGCGGTTGTCGAAGCACTGCGCGAGCTGCCCGCCCGACTGGCGCTGGCAGATGCCGATCTTGCAGGCCTCCCCGTCGCGGCAATCCTTGTTGCCGACGCACATCACGGTACATTTTCCGTCGCGGCACTTGTATCCGGCCAGACACTGCTGGCCACCCTGCGCGGAAGCCGGCGTGGCGCCGCCGTCCGGCGAGTCGGAGACGTCGCAGTCGCCGAACGACTTCCACTGGCAGGTGCGCGCCTTGCGAGGTCCCGCGTCCTCCGCCGCCGAGGCCACCTGCGCGCCGGATTCGTCGACGCACTCGAGGCCGTAGGCGCAATCCAGGTTGCGCGTGCAGGAGTCCTTGACCCCCTTGCGGTTGTTGCCGGCGGCGCAGGAAAGACCCACCGCGAGGCCTGCGGCCGAGGAGATCAGCACTGCGGCGAGCGATCGACTCACTTGAACACCTCGTTCAGGACCACCCGCAGGCTCTGCGGGTCCTCGACGTTGAATGCGCGCAGCTTCTTGTCGATGCGGCGCGTGAGCCCGGTGAGGACCTTGCCAGGCCCCAGCTCGACGAGCGTGTCGACTCCGGAGAGCGCCATGCGCTGCACCGACTCGACCCAGCGCACAGGCGCGGTCACCTGGCTGAGCAGGAGCCGGACGATGCCGGCCGGATCGCTGTTCGGCTCCGCCGTGACGTTGGCCACGATGGGCGCGGAGGGCTGCTTCAGTTGGATGCTGGCCAGCACCTCGGCCAGGCGGGGCTGCACCGGCGCCATGAGGGAGCAGTGGAAGGGAGCCGAGACCGGGAGCGGCAAGGCACGCTTGGCGCCGCGGTCCTTGGACTTGGAGATGGCCCGGTCCACCGCGGGGGCGTGCCCGGCGATCACCGTCTGCTCGGGCGAGTTGTAGTTGGCCGGCTCCACCACCCGGCCGGGCTCCTCCGCGCGGGCGTCCTTGCAGGCCGCGGCCACCTGCTCCGGATCGAGCCCGAGGATGGCGGCCATCGCGCCTTCGCCCGCCGGCACGGCTTCCTGCATGAAGGTGCCGCGGGCGCGCAGCGCTCGGATGGCGTCCTGCAGCTGCATCGCGCCGGCCGCCACCAGCGCCGAGTACTCGCCCAGCGAATGGCCGGCGTAGAAGAGCGGCAGCTGGAACCGGCCCCCCGCTTCCTTCACCAGCACCCGATGCGCGGCGATGGAGACGGCGAGGATCGCCGGCTGCGTGTTGGCGGTCTTGCGCAGCTCCTCCTCGGGCCCTTCGAACAAGAGCCGGAGCAGCCCCCCGCCGAGCGCCGCGTCGGCCTCGTCGAGCACTGCGCGCGCCTCCGGATAGGCCTGCGCCAGCGCCTGGCCCATCCCCACCGCCTGCGACCCCTGCCCCGGAAAGACGAACGCGACCGGCATGTCCCCTCCGGCGCTACCACTTGACGAGCGCGCTGCCCCAGGCCATGCCGCCCCCGATGGCCATCATCAGCACCAGGTCGCCGTCCTTGAGCCGTCCCGCGCGGTTCGCCTGGTCGAGCGTGAGCGGCACGGATGCGGACGACGTATTCCCCATCTCCTCGATGTTCAGCTCGCACTTCTCCAGCGGGATCTCGAGCCTCTTCATCACGTGCTCGAGGATGCGGAGGTTGGCCTGGTGCGCGATCACCCGATCGACGTCCTGCGGCCGGTATCCGTTGCGCTCCAGCGCCTCGCGCGAGCAGGACTCGAGGGCGCGGACCGCCGTCTTGTAGACCTCGCGGCCGTTCATCTTGATGAACTGGTCGCGGCGGTCGAGGACGTCCTGGTTCAGCGGCTTGAGCGAGCCGCCGCCCGGGATGTTGAGGATGCTCGTCTGGCTACCGTCGGTGTGCAGGTGGGTGGAGAGGAGGCCGCGATCGTTGCGCGTCTCGGGAACCAGCACCATCGCCCCCGCCGCGTCGCCGAACAGCACGCAGGTGGCGCGGTCGGACCAGTCGGTGATGCGGGTGAGCAGCTCGGCGCCCAGGACCAGCACTTTCCCCGCCATCCCGCCGCGGATGTACTGGTCGGCGATCGAGAGCGCGAAGAGCGATCCCGCGCAGGCAGCCGACACGTCGAAGGCGGCCGCCTTCTTCGCGCCGATCTTCGACTGGACGAAGCACGCCGCCGCGGGGAAGGGCATGTCCGCGGTCACCGTGCCGCAGATGATCAGGTCCAGGTCCTCCGGCCGGATGCCGGCCATCTCCAGGGCGCGCTTCGATGCCGCGGCGGCCATGTCGCTGGTCGCCTCGTTCGGGCCGGCGATGCGCCGCGAGCCGATTCCGGTCCGCTCACGGATCCAGGCGTCGCTGGTGTCGATGCCCATCTTCTTCGAGAGGTCGTCGTTCGTGACCACCCGTTCGGGCAGGTAGGTGCCAGTTCCGACGATCCTGGAACGCTGCATCGTTTTGCTCCGCGAAAGGTTGCAGAAAGCCCTTAGACAACCGCGCCGTCAAGTCTTGAAGAGGTCGATGCCGCGCCGCGCTGCCGCGGTGAGGTCGTCCTCCAGTTGCTGCGCGGCGAACGCCTCCGCGCCGGACAAGGCGTTCAGGATGGCCCGGGGGGTCGACCGGCCGTGCGCGATCACCCCCACTCCGTGGATCCCGAGCAGGAGAGCGCCCCCCACCTCTTCGTAGTCGACGCGCTTCTTGACCTGATCGAGCTGGCTGCGCAGCAGCAGGGCTCCCGCGCTCGCCACCGCGCTCGCCTGGATCTGGCGCTTGAGGAGCTGTCCGAAGGCCCACACCGCGCCCTCGGCCGTCTTGAGCAGGACGTTCCCGGTGAAGCCGTCGGTGGCGATCACGTCGAACTCGCCCGCGAACACGTCCTTGCCCTCCACGTACCCGCGGAAGGTGACGCCGCTCTCGGGCTTGCGCAGAGCGGCCGCCGCGGCGCGCGTCAGGTCGGTGCCCTTCCCTTCCTCTTCGCCGTTGGCGACGATGCCGACCCGCGGTTGCGCGATGCCCAGCACGCGGCGCGCGTAGACCTCGCCGAGCAGCGCGAACTGCACCAGCTGCAGGGGCGTGACCTCCACGTTGGCGCCCATGTCGACCAGCACCGATCGGCCTACCGTGCCGAGCGACGGCAGGAAGCCCCCGATGCAGGGTCGGTCCACGTGGTCGAGTCGGCCCAGCACGAACAGGCCGCCGGCGAGCACCGCGCCGGAGTTTCCCGCCGAGACCATCGCGGTGGCCTGGCCCGCCTTGCAGAGATCGAAGCCCACGCGGATGGAGCTGTCCTTCTTCTTGCGCAGCGCCTGGCCGGGATGCTCGTCCATCTCCACCACCTCCGAGGCGTGGTGGATGCGGACCTCCTGCGCGCCCGCTCCGTGGCGCCGCAGCTCCTCGCGGACGCGAGGCTCGTCGCCCACCAGGACGACCTCCAGGCCCCGCTCCCGGTGCGCGCGCAGGGCCCCCTCCACGGTCGCCGCCGGAGCGAGGTCACCGCCCATTGCATCGAGAGCGATGGTCATGAGGCCCCCGCGTCGAGGCCCTCCTTCAAGCTACTCTTCCTTGCCCTTCATGACGGCCCGGCCCTGGTACTCGCCGCACTTGGGGCAGGCGCGGTGGGACAGCACGGGCTCGCCGCACTTCGGGCACGCACCCACGTTCGGGGCGGTCGCCTTCCAATGCGCCCGGCGCTGGTCGCGCTTCTGCCGGCTGGTGCGCTTCTTCGGAACTCCCATCTCACTTCTCCTTCTTCTCGAGCTGGATGGACTTGAGCGCCGCCCAGCGGGGGTCGAGTGTCGTCTTCTCGCAGCCGCAGTCGTCCGCGTTCAGGTCCTTGCCACAGGTGGGGCACAGACCCTTGCACGCCTCGTCGCACACCGGCGAGGGCGGAACCGCAAGCAGGATCTGCTCGCGCAGCGCGGGCGCCAGGTCGATGGTCTTGCCGCTGTAAGGCTCCTCGTCGACCGTCTCGGCGTCGAAGGAGGCGGCCGGCTCCGGCTCGGCGCGGTCGTGGCCGGCGCGGCGCGGTGGCTCGGGCGCGGGGCCCGCGCGCGGCACGTAGGTGAGCGTCAGGTCGATCGGCTCGTCCAGCCGCACCTTCTTGAGGCACCGCTTGCACTGGCCCTCGAGAGGCACGGTGAACCGCGACTGGACGAGCACACTGCGGCCGATCTTGGTGAGCCGGGCACGCACGGTCGCGGCGCCCGCTGCGTGGAACTCCGTCGGGGGCTCGCCGCGCAGCGCGCTGTCGACGAACTCGCGCGGCAAGTCGGCCTGCCATGCCTGACCCGACTCGTCGATCTCGTCGACGTCGATGGTGAGCGGTTCCAAGGTCCTAGCCTGCCTGCGGAAAGCGGCGCACCATAGGGGCCGTCACCCGGGAAGTCAAGGCGGCTCCGCAGTTGACCGCCGTCCGGCCGCCCTCTACGTTGTGGGTGTGGGACGGATTCTCACTTGGATGTGCGCTGGCGCGCTCCTCGGGGTCATCCTGACGACCTGGCTCGCCCCTTCCGTGTTCGTCTGGTGGTTCACGCCGCCGGCCGGGCTCACCATGACCTTCGATGCTCCGAAGGCGATCCAATGGGGCATGAACCGGCTGGTCCACGCGCAGATGATCTCGCTCGTGGTCGGCGCGCTGCTCGGGCTCGTTGCCGGTGTGCTGCTCCGGCGGAAGAGCGCGACGCCTCCTCCTCGCGCCTCTATACCGGCAACCCCGCAGAAAACTACGACTTAGGTCGAGCCAAGTCCTGGACGCAGCGCAGCGGGAGTGAAAGGATGCTTCCGCCGCGCCCCGGGGGGAGCGGGCGGGCGGCGGAGAGATCGCGCAGGTTGCGCAATCCCTTCGCCGCCCCTGTTCCTTCATCAAAAGATTGGGCAGCCCTATCGGTGGCGGCTATCGATCGCGCCCCTTGCGGCCGCCGAGCTTCTCGCCGAACACCTCGCCCAGCGACGCGCGGCCCGTGCCCTGGTTGCGCATGTACTCGCGATAGTCGTCGCCCTCGTGCAGCGCGGCCTTGACGCTGAGCGCGACCTTGCGCTCGTGCGGGTCCATGTCGATGACCTTCACGTCGAGCTCGTCGCCTTCCTTCACCACGTCGCGCGGGTTCTCCACCCGCTCGTCGCGCAGCTCGGAGACGTGGACCAGGCCCTCGATGCCGGGCTCGATCTCCACGAAGGCGCCGAAGTCGGCCACCTTGGTGACCTTGCCCTTCACGCGGCTGCCGATGGGGTACTTGTTGGGCAGCTCGGTCCATGGATCCGGGTGGAGCTGCTTGATTCCCAGCGAGAAGCGCTCGTTCTCGACGTCGATGTTGAGCACCACCGCCTCCACCTCGTCGCCCTTCTTGAACAGGTCGCCGGGGTGCTTGATGCGCTGGGTCCAGCTGATGTCGGAGACGTGCACCAGGCCGTCGATGCCCTCCTGCACGCCGACGAAGATGCCGAAGTCGGTGACGTTGCGGACCTGGCCGCGGATGACCGATCCGATCGGGTACTGCTCCTCGAGCAGCGTCCACGGGTTGGGCTCGATCTGCTTCATGCCCAGGCTGATGCGCTTCGCCTTGCCGTCCACGTCCAGCACGACGGCCTGCACCTGGTCGCCGATGGCCATCACTTTCGAGGGGTGCTTGACGCGCTTCGTCCAGCTCATCTCGCTGATGTGGACGAGGCCTTCGACTCCCGGCTCCATCTCGATGAAGGCGCCGTAGTCGGTGAGCGAGACCACCTTGCCGGCAACGCGCGTTCCTGCGGGGAACTTGTCCGCCGCGTGTGCCCAGGGGTCCTCCTGGATCTGCTTGAGGCCGAGGCTGACGCGCTCGGTGGCCGGATCGAACTTGAGCACGGTGACGCGCAGCTCGTCGCCGACGTTGAGCATCTCGCTCGGGTGCCCGACGCGGCCCCAGGACATGTCGGTGATGTGGAGCAGCCCGTCGATGCCGCCCAGGTCGATGAAAGCGCCGTAGTCGGTGAGGTTCTTGACGATGCCGGTGAGGACCGCGCCTTCCTTGAGCTTCTGGAGGGTGTCCTTCTTCAGCTCCTCGCGCTCCTTCTCGAGGAGGACGCGGCGGGAGAGCACGATGTTGCCGCGCTTCTTGTTGAACTTGATGACCTTGAACTTGTATTTTTCGCCGATCAGCTTGTCGAGGTTCCGGATCGGGCGGAGATCGACCTGCGATCCGGGCAGGAATGCCTTGACGCCGATGTCGACGGAGAGGCCGCCCTTCACCCGTCCGACGATGGTGCCCTCGACGAGCTCGTCGCGTTCGCACGCGGCCGAGATCTCGTCCCAGATGCGCATCTTGTCGGCCTTCTCCTTGGAGAGGACGACCATCCCGGTATCGTTCTCACGGGACTCGAGCAGCACGTCGACCTTGTCGCCGACCTTGACGTTGGGCTTGCCCTCGACCAGGCCGAACTCCTGGATGGGGACCTGGCCCTCGCTCTTGTAGCCGATGTCGACGACCGCGTAGTCCTTGGTGACCTGGACGACGCTGCCCTTGACGATCTCGTTCTCCTTCAACTCGCCTTTTCCGCCGCCCTTGCCTTTGAAGCTCTCCTCGAGCATCGAGGCAAAGTCTTCGTCCTCATACGGTGCGGGCTGGTTCTTGTAGTCGGTGGTAGTGCCGGTGAAAGGATTCGCCATGAACTTGTTCTGACCTGCGATTCTGGAACTTCGCCCCCTCGGAAATGGAAATCGCCGCGCGCCCCGGGGATCGAGGGCAAGCGGCGGTGTCTCTTTCGGTACTCCGCCGGAGAAGCGGGCGGACCCTACAAGCGGGCCTGCATGGTGTCAAGGTACGGAACGGACGGATTTTGGATGCATTCTGGCGAGCGCGGATTCATCTGCGACAGGCCTCCCGGAAGAGCGCGTGTAGTCTGTTTCCGCAGCATCCGCAGCCGATGGAAAACCGTCAGGGCTTGTCGCGCAAGCGTTCCCGGGCCAAGCGGTAGCAGCGCTCG
>VBKO01000440.1 GCA_005888115.1 Deltaproteobacteria bacterium | reverse complement strand
TGGGTGAAGTTGCCCTCCGCGCCGTAGAAGCGCCACGCGTTTGTCACACTCACGTCACACGAACCGATTAGAAGGAGGCCGCATGAAAAACAGCCGCGTAGCCCTGCTCTCCACCCTGGCGCTCGCCTCGGCGGCGCTCGCCGCCGACAAGATGCTGATCACCGGAGCGGGCGCTACGTTCCCGTACCCGCTCTACTCGAAATGGTTCAGCGACTACAACAAGCTCCACCCCGAGGTGCAGATCAATTACCAGTCGATCGGCTCGGGCGGCGGCATCAAGCAAATCACCGAGAAGACGGTCGACTTCGGCGCCAGCGACGCGCCGATGTCGGACGAGGAGATGGCCAAGGCCCAAGGCATCCAGCACATTCCGACGGTGCTGGGCGCGGTGGTCGTCGTCTACAACGTGCCCGGGCTCGACGGTCTCGAGCTCACGCCCGAGACGCTCTCGGGGATCTTCCTGGGCAAGATCACCCGCTGGAGCGATCCGGCCATCGCCAAGGACAACAAGGGCAGGAAGCTCCCCGACTCCGCCATCGCGGTGGCGCACCGCTCCGACGGTTCGGGCACCACGGCCGTATTCACCGACTACCTGAGCAAGGTGTCGCCGGAATGGAAGTCGGGACCCGGCGCAGGCAAGAGCGTGCGCTGGCCGGCCGGCCTCGGCGGCAAGGGGAACGAGGGCGTGACCGGCATCGTCAAGCAGACGCAGGGCGCGATCGGTTACGTCGAGCTGGCGTACGCAAACCAGAACAAGCTTCCGGTCGCGGAGCTGCGCAACCACGACGGCAAGTTCGTCAAGCCATCGATCGAGACCGTCTCCGCCGCGGCCGAGAAGGCCGCGCTGCCCGACGACTACCGCGTCTCGATCACCGACGCGCCGGGAGCAAGCGCGTACCCGATCTCCGCATTCACTTACCTGCTGGTCTACCAGGACCAGCCCGACGCCGCGAAGGGCGAGGCGCTCGTCCGGTTCCTCTGGTGGGCGGTGCACGACGGGCAGAAGCTCGCGGCGCCACTCGACTACGCTCCGCTGCCGGCGGCGGCGGTGCGCAAGGTCGAGCAGACGCTGACCAAGCTCACCGTCCAGGGAAAGAGGGTCCTTGCAACGAGCAAGTGACATCCTGACGGTCCGCAAGCCGGGGCGGCTGGCCCGCATCGCCGCCCCGGTGCGCGCGAACCTGCCCGATCGGGTCTGGGCCGTCCTGCTCACCGTCCTCGGCCTCGCGGTGCTCGCGGTGGCGGGCGTGATCATCATCGAGCTGTGGCGGCTCTCGTCGGGCGTGCTGGCGAGGACCGGGCTCTTCTCGTTCGTGTTGGAGTCGGAGTTGGGCGTGGTGCGCGACCTCTACGGCGCGCTCCCGTTCATCTACGGCACGCTGATCACCAGCTGCGTCGCGCTGCTGCTCGCGCTCCCAGTGTCGGTGGGCCTGGCGCTGTTCCTCACCGAGATGGCGCCGCCGGGCGTGCGGGCGGCCATCTCTTTTCCCATCGCTCTGCTCGCGGGCATCCCGAGCGTGGTGTGCGGCCTGTGGGGGCTGTTCGTGCTGGTGCCCCTGCTGCGCGGGCAGGTGGAACCGTGGCTTGCGAGCACGCTCGGCTTCCTGCCGTTCTTCCGCGGTCCACCCATCGGGCTAGGCTATCTGGCCGCCGGCGTGATCCTGGCGATCATGATCCTGCCCACCATCACCAGCATCGCCATCGAGGTCTTGCGCACCGTGCCGCTGTCCCTGCGCGAGGCTGCGCTGGCACTCGGCGCGACGCGCTGGGAGGCCATCC
>VBKO01000494.1 GCA_005888115.1 Deltaproteobacteria bacterium | reverse complement strand
CGATCGGTTCCGCTCCTAGCTCTGGCGGCGGAACCGATCAGCTTGTCCTGCGCTCCTCCCGCGCTCGCTCCGGTCGGCAGCCACCTATCCCCGCGCCGGCCGGACGAACACCCGCCGCGGCGCTCCCCCTTCGCCCACCCCCAATTCCCACCGGAGCCGCCCCGGCGATTCGTGCCGCACCCGCACGCGCCCCATGTGCACCCCGCGCAGGTGGTGTGGCGCGCAAAGCCCGATCAAGTTCGCCTCCTCGTCGGCGCCCCCCGCCGACCGATACTCGATGTGATGCGAATGCGCTCCGGCCTTGCTGCAGACCGGCACCTGGCATCGCCCCCGATCGCGCTTCAGCACCCGTCTCGACAGACTCTTCTTCCCGGCCCGAAGGACGGGCTTCCACACCTCGATGAAGTGAGCGCAGGCCTTCGCGTAGCATTCCCCGGGCGAAAGCCGCCTCCCGTCCGCCTTCCGCACGGCCGCGATGGTCAAGAGCAGCAGCCCGGCCACGCTGGGCGACAGCCACGCCCGGTACTGGTTCCGCGCGCACATCTGCGCCTCTTCCTGGTCCTGCAGGGCGTCCCGCAACTCGACGCAGGTGAGCCCCTCGGCGTGCGAGATCCACTCTGCGACCGTCCGCTGGTCGGCGTGCCGCGCGATGAGCCGCGCCTTCTCGTACGAGATCCGCCCCTCGCGCATCGCTTCCCTGAGCGTGGGCAGGTCGTACAGCTTCCGCTCCAGCGCGACCCGCTGTGCGACGGTGCGCTCCCCCATCCCGAGCCGTTCCTCGCAATAGTGCGCGAACGAGGCGAACCCCAGGTACTCCCAACCCCGGATGGCGCAGACCACCATCGCGACGTGCCCGAACACCTCGTTCCAGCTGTCCCGCATGCGCGCGAGCCGCACGAGGTGCTCGCAGAGCGCGCGCACATCTGCGGGGCCTGAAACCCCCTCGGGCGCCGCGACCGGCGCCGGTCGTCCGAGAGACGCCCACTGTTCGTACTGCTCCTCGAGGAACTCTCTCAGCGGCTCGTCGGCCCCCTCGCCAGGGGAGAGCGCGGCCTCCGCGACGCCGTCGTCATCAGGAGCGGGATGCGTGCTGAGATACTCGCTGCAGATTGCCCGCACCCGCTCCGACCGGGGCGAGCGCGCCCCGACCGCCTCGCCGGCCAGCTCCTCCGCCTCGTCGACCACGGCCCGCAGCTCCGGCGGCATGCCGGCCTGGAACAGCGTCCATTTGCCCTCCTCGTCGGGGTCGGTGGCTGCAAGCACCGCCTTCTTCAACGCGCGGACAGTCTCGGCGCGCGCCCGCTCCACCCAGAGCGCCTCGGCGTCGCCCCGCGCGGCAGGCAGCACGGCCTCCGCATGCCGGGGCGACACCTCGCCGGCGCGCACGGCGGCGCGAAGCAGCGGCCGGCTTTCCAGCTCGCGCGCGAGCCGCTCCAGCTTCTGCGCGGTGCTGGCAGCGATCCCGAGCTCTTCCCGGGCGAAGTCGCCGTTCCCGGAATGGCCGGCCTTGAGCGCGCCCTCACAGGCGGCGAGCGCGTGCAACCCCTCGCCCAGGGCGACGTCGAGCGCGCCGGGACCCCGCGCGAGCATCGCAAACAGCTTGTCCAGCACGCCCGCAAACTCGGCGCAGGCGCGCGCGTCGCGCTCGCGGGGCAGCGGCCAGTCGACGAGCGAGGCAACGGATGCCAGCGCCTCGAGCCGCGCGTCGAGCGAGCCACCACTGTCGAGGAAGGATTTCGTCACGAGAAAACCCTAGCAGACCCCTCCGACATCACCGGTCCGCGACGGGTTCGAAGCCTGTCCGGCACTCGTCTCGAGACGGGACGCTCTGCGCCAAGCGCCATGGGGCTCCCGGTGGCAATGACGCGAATTCCATCGCTCTCGCGCGCGACGTCCGCGGATGCAATGAGCCGGCGATCGTGTCCGTACCGGAGGATTCTCCGCCGCGCGAGCCAATCGATCACGACAGTCGGTGGCGGGGTCCAGAATTTCGATTGCATCCTGGCAATCATCCGTCGCGCGTCGTCTTCCGGTTCGCCCGACGTATCGAGCATGGCGTTCCAGACGATCACCGCGAGCTGCAGCAGCGTCCTCAGCTGCTCGGGGCGTGCCGCAAGCGACAGCCTTTCGACGAGCGGGCCCACGTACTCGAGCAGCACATCGGAGATCGCGGTTCGCGGGACGGGAATTCCGCCGAGCGGCGTCCCGCTGCGGAGAGCCTGCCGCTTCTCCTCCCGCTTTCGCCGCGGCCGTTGCTCCCGCTTCCATTGCCGCGTTTGTTCGCTTTGCATGGGTGACACGGTAGCGCGATGGTCTGACATCGTTCCGGACGGGGTGCACGCCCGGATTGAGGAACCTTGCCTTTCGGGACTTGGCTGGCCATGTGGCGCTACACTGCCGCCCGTGCCGAAGGCGTCCGTGCGCACCTTGGTGCTCCGTCCGGCCGATCCGTTCGATCTCATCCGCTGGCTGGCCCGGTCGCAATCCGATCCGCGCAAGGCGGTCGCCGAGCTGGTCCAAAATTCCATCGACGCGCACGCTCGCCACGTCGTCGTGTCGCGGCGCCGGTTGCGCGGTGGTCCGGCGCTCACGGTTCGCGACGACGGCGAGGGGGTCCTGCCCGGTGTCGGCCGCGAGGAGGCGCTCCGGTACATCGCGACCAATATCGGAAGCTCGCGAAAGCGGAGCTTGAGCCCCGAGGAGCGCCGCCGCCTGGTCGTCACCGGGCAGTACGGCGTCGGGCTCCTCGGATTCTGGTCGATTGGCCATCGAATGGAGATCCGCTCGCGCGTACGGGGCTCCAACGTCCACGTGCTCCGCCTGGTCGAGGACGAGCCCCGGGTGGCGCTCGACGAGCTGGCCGCCGACATCGGATCGGCGCAGACCTTTACCGAGATCGTCGTTACCGAATTGCACGAGACCGGGTCCCGCGCGGTGTCTGGCCGCCGACTGGCGGAGTATCTCGCCGCCGAGCTTCGCGGGCCCATCCTCGCCTCCGGTGTCGAGATCGAGGTGCATGATGCGATGGCGAAAGGCACCGCGCAGAAGCGCTTTTCGGTAGTGCCACGCCGGTTCACGGGGGAGCCGCTGCGGATCGGAGCCGAGCTGCAAGTGGCGGACTTCCCTCCCGCACGTGTCGAGCTGTACGTCGCGCGAGGCGCCGAGCGGCCCGCCATCCAGGTGAGCTGCGCCGGGACGCTGGTGGCGGACGACATCGGCGAGCTGCACGCGCTCGATCTCGACGGGCCGCCCTGGATCGGCTGCGAATTG
>VBKO01000493.1 GCA_005888115.1 Deltaproteobacteria bacterium | reverse complement strand
GAGGACGCGGAGGTTGCGGTTTGAAAAAGCACCTCCTCCGCGCTCTCCGCATCTCTGCGGTGATCCTTGAAGTCAGGATTCGGCCAACCTCACGGCAGCGAACGGATGAAGCGGGTGGTGGCGGCGAGGACTTCGGGCTCCCGGTCCTTGTGAGGGGCGTGGCCGACACCGGGGAGGAGGAGCGTCTCGGTGCGGGCGGGGAGGCCGCGCTGGATCGCTTCGATCTGGGCGAGCGTACCGTACTCGTCGGCTTCTCCCTGGACGAGCAGGGCAGGGGCGCGGATCGAAGGCAGGCATCCCGTGAGGTTCCAGCCGCGGAACCCGGGATGCAGCCAGGGCCCGTTCCATCCCCAGAAGGCCGCGTCGACGTGCTGGTGCCACCGAGCCAGCCGAGAGCGGAGATCGCCGCGCTCGTACGCCTCGCGCGCCTTGGCGATGCTCTCGAGCGACCGCTCTTCGGCGAAGACGTGCGGCGCCTCGAGGACCAGCGCTCGCACCGGCCGCGCGGACGCGTGGAGGATGGCGATCGACGCTCCGTCGCTGTGGCCGAAGAGCACCGGGTCCGAAATGCCGGCGCTGCGCAGCACTTCGTCCAGGAGCAGCGCCTCCTCGTGCATGTAGCCGACGAGGCGCGGCAGCGGCGTGGACGGCGAGGAACGGCCGTAGCCGGGCCGGCTGTACGCAAACACGGGAAGGCTCGTCGCCTCCGAGAGGGCCCGCGGAAAGTCGCGCCAAAGATCGACCGACCCCAGGCCTTCGTGCAGCAGCACGATGGCGCGGGAAGCGGGGTCGCCGTGCCATGCGCTCTCCAGCAGGTGCGGCCCTATGCGCAGGAATCCGGGCATCGAAGCGAAGGAGCCGGCCGGACCAAGCGGGTCCGGCCGGCTCCCCTCATCCAAGACGCGCTCTTCAAGCCCGCAGGGCGGCGGGCTCCGGCGCGGGTGCGTTCAAATCGTCGTCGAGCCGCAGGTGGCGGGTCTCGTGCAGGAAGATGCCGCCGATCACCAGCGTCATCAACGACACGATGATCGGGTACCAGAGACCAGCATAGATGTTGCCTACGTTGGCCACGATGGCCGTCGCCAGCAGCGGCAGCATGCCTCCGAACCATCCGTTCCCGATGTGGTACGGCAAGGACATCGAGGTGTACCGGATCCGGGTCGGGAACAGCTCGACGAGGAAGGCCGCGATGGGTCCGTACACCATGGTCACGTAGATGACCATGATGACGAGGATGAGCTCCGCCATCACCCAGTTCACCTTCGAGGTGTCCGCCTTGGCCGGATAGCCGGTCGCGGTGAGCGCGGCCCGGACCTGGTCAGGCGTCTTCGCCGGATCCCATCCGCGGATCTCGGTGTTCCCGATCCTGGTGAGCACCGTCTCGCCCGAGGCGGCGGGGAGGGCCTCGAAGTTCAGGCCGTTGCCGGTGATGAACGACCGGGCGCGGTCGCAGGGCGTCTGCCTGGTCCAGGGACCGACGAAGATGTGGAAGTGGCAGTCGTTCGCGGCCACCGAGATGGGCACGGTCTGCTGGTACTTCTCCAGCCCCGGGTTCACGTAGTGCGTCAACCCCTTGAAGAGCGGGAAGTACGTGACCGCGGCGATCAGGCATCCGGCGAGGATGATCTTCTTGCGCCCGATCCTGTCCGAGAGCGCGCCGAAGACGATGAAGAAAGGCGTGCCGATGAGGAGCGAGAGCCCGATCAACGCGTAGGTCGGGATGAATTCGAGCTTCAGGTAGATCTGCAGGAAGAACAGCGCGTAGAACTGGCCCGTGTACCAGACGACGCCTTGTCCGGCGGTGGCCCCGAAGAGCGCGAGAAAGACGTACTTGTTGTTCGGATACCTGAGGAAGCTGTCCTTGAGCGGTGACTTGGAGCGCTTGCCTTGCGACTTCATCCTCTGGAAGAGCGGCGACTCGTTCAGCTTGAGCCGGATGTAGATGGAGATGATGAGCAGCGGGATGGAGAACCAGAAGGCGATGCGCCAGCCCCAGGTGGAGAAGGTGGCGGCGTTCTGCGAGATGCGGACGATGCCGATGACCAGCAGGGCCGCGAACATGCCGACGGTGGCCGTGGTCTGGATCCAGCTCGTGGCCCGGCCGCGCTTCTCGTCGGACGAGTGCTCGGCCACGTAGGTGGCCGCCCCGCCGTACTCGCCGCCCAGCGCCAGGCCCTGCGCGAGGCGCAACCCGAGCAGGATGAGCGGCGCCGCGGCCCCGATCGTCTTGTAAGTGGGGAGGAAGCCGACCAGCACGGTGGCGAGGCCCATCACGGTAATGGTGATGAGGAAGGTGTACTTGCGGCCGACCAGGTCGCCGATGCGTCCGAAGATCAGCGCGCCGAACGGACGGACCAGAAAGCCCGCCGCGTACGCGCCGAACGCGCCGAGCAGCTGGAAGGTATAGTTGCCCGGAGGGAAGAAGAGCCCCGCGAAGAAGTTCGCGAGGATGGCGTACAGGTAGAAATCGTACCACTCGAATACCGTGCCGACCGAGGACGCGATGATGACGCGCCGCTCTTCCGCCGCATCGACGCGGCGCTCGACCGCAGCAACCGGAGCTGCCTCCATGGCACCACTCATCCGTCCTCCCGAAAATTGGCGCGCCCGTCGGCGCAGCGAGGTGATTTTTAGTTGTCTGCCGCAGCTTTAAAAATCGATCAAGCGGCGCGACAGTACGGGGCGCGACGAATGTCTGTCAAGCGGGGCGGAAGCCCGCGGTCCGCGCGCGTTTGGAATGAGGGGAACGCCGGGGATTGATTTTTGCAAATGACCATGGCTAGGTGCCGCGCCATGACCCCCACCACACGGATCCTCCTCACCGCTGCCGCGCTCTCCCTCGGCGCGGCGACCCTCCCCACCGGCGCGGCGCGGGCCGCCGACACCATCAAGATCGGCGCGACCCTGCCGCTGACGGGCGCCGAGGCGCGCATCGGCGGCTTCTACAAGGAAGGCTATGAGTACGCCTTCGAGCAGCAGAA
>VBKO01000492.1 GCA_005888115.1 Deltaproteobacteria bacterium | reverse complement strand
CCGCAGCGCGGGTCGCGTGCAGCGCGTCCTCGACGCGGGCCTTCTTCTCCTTCATCTCGGTCTCGGTGGCCGCGCCGACGTTGATCACCGCCACGCCGCCGACCAGCTTGGCAAGGCGCTCCTGCAGCTTCTCCTTGTCGTAGTCCGAGGTGGTCTCCTCGATCTGCGCCCGGATCTGCTTCACCCGCGCCTCGATGTCCGTCTTCTTGCCGGCGCCGTCGACGAGGGTGGTGTTGTCCTTGTCCACGGTGACGCGCTTGGCGCGCCCGAGGTCCTTCAAGGTCACGGTCTCCAGCTTGATGCCGAGGTCTTCGGCGATCAGCTTGCCGCCGGTGAGCGTCGCGACGTCCTCGAGCATGGCCTTGCGGCGGTCGCCGAAACCGGGCGCCTTGACCGC
>VBKO01000491.1 GCA_005888115.1 Deltaproteobacteria bacterium | reverse complement strand
CGAGGAGCGGCAAGAGGTCCTTCATCGCCGAGATCTTCTTCTCGTGGATGAGGATGTACGGATCCTCCAGCACCGCCTCCATGCGCTCCGGGTCGGTGACGAAGTAGGGCGACAGGTACCCGCGGTCGAACTGCATGCCCTCGACCACCTCGAGCGTCGTCTCCAGGCCCTTCGCCTCCTCGACGGTGATGACGCCTTCCTTGCCGACCTTCTCCATCGCCTCGGCGATGATGTTGCCGATGGTGGTGTCGCCGTTGGCGGAGATGATGCCGACCTGCGCGATCTCCTTGTGGTCCTTGGTGGGCTTGGAGAGCTTCTTCAGCTCTTCGACCACGGCGTTGACTGCCTTCTCGATGCCGCGCTTGATCTCCATCGGGTTGTTGCCCGCCGCGACGAGCTTGGAGCCCTCGCGGAAGATCGCCTGCGCCAGCACGGTGGCGGTGGTGGTGCCGTCGCCGGCAACGTCCGAGGTCCTGGACGCGACTTCCTTCACCATCTGCGCGCCCATGTTCTCGAACTTGTTCTCCAGCTCGATCTCCTTGGCGACGGTGACGCCGTCCTTGGTGATCGTCGGGGAACCGAACGACTTCTCGATGACGACGTTGCGGCCCTTGGGCCCCAGCGTGACCTTCACGGCGTCCGCGAGCGTATTCACGCCCTTGAGGATCGCCTCACGCGCGCGGACATCGAACAGGATTTCTTTTGCCATGTCTTTGCTCCGATGACGTGTGAGGTGATTACTTCTCGATGACGCCGAGGATGTCTTCCTCGCGCATCATCAGGTGCTCCTCGCCTTCGACCTTGATCTCGGTCCCGGCGTACTTCGAGAAGAGGACCCGGTCGCCCACCTTCACGTCCAGGGGGCGCACCTTTCCGTCCTCCAGCACCTTTCCGTTCCCGACGGCCAGCACCTGGCCTTCGATGGGCTTTTCCTTGGCGGTGTCGGGAATGATGATGCCGCCCTTGGTCTTCTCTTCCTCCTGCACGCGCTTCACGATCACGCGATCCTGCAGAGGCCGAATCTTCATGGGGTTTTCTCCTTGCTGTGGGAGTTGGCACTCAATACAGGGGAGTGCCAAGGCGGGCGCAATGTAACCGCCTTCCAGGCGCTGTCAAGGGGGGTTCGAGGGGGCGCCGAACTTGCCGCCCCATCGACCGCACCGCAAGATGATTGGAGGAGGTGTGGATGACCGATCCGAAGCTGCTTTCGGCCCAGTCGATCCACGAGTTCTTTCGCGAGCTCCTCTCCCTGGCCATCGAGAACCAGCGGGCGCGGGTGCACCAGGCGACCGAGCTGTACCTCGCGAACCTCTTGTCCGGCTTCCTGCAGACCGAGTCGCTGCTGGTCCGCGAGGAAGACGGCTCGCTGCAGCGCCGTCCGCTCGCGTTGCTCTTCAAGGAAGCGCTGGAGGAGGAGGGCGCCGCCCGCGCCCGCGCGCTGCGGCGGCTGGGGGATACCTCGCTGTTCGTCTCCGGGATGTTCTCCGAGTCGCTTTCGGCCAGCCTGGTGGACGTCGAGTACGCCATCGCCATGGGCAGCCGGGCCTACGACGCGCTGGGCGAGGTCGCGGCGCGCCACGGGCGGGGCGCGCGGTCGGTCTGGGAGGAGCTGGCGGCCAAGTTCTCGCAGCTCGTCGAAGTGCTGAACGAGGTGAGCGAGCGGACCCTGGCGACGTCCAACGCCGGTCTGCTCCGCATCTACGAGAAGTGGATCAAGACGGGCAGCCCGCGCGTGGCGACGCTGCTCTCGGAGCATGGCGTCCCCGCGGTCCTGGCGAGGCCGAAGGGGCGGTTCGTCCAGTGAGCGCGCTGGACGCCGTGTCGCAGCTCCAGCGCCTGCTCATGTCCGTGCACGGCGTCGAGGAGACCGCCCAGGCCAAGGACTACCTGGTCGGGCCCGCGGTGCGCGAGCACGTTGCTCCGGAAGCCAGCGCCGACGAGGCGCTCCTCTTGTCCGAGGCCGGCGACGAGCTGCACGTGGGGCTCTTCCTCGGCGAGCCGGTGCTGGCGCAGCTCTCGCACGGGGCCGAGGCGCCCTGGTCGCACGAGCGGCTGCGCGGTTTCTGCGCCGCGGCGGAAGGGGTGTCGCACTTCCTCTACTTGCTGCACCGGGCGCGCGCCCGCCGCCCGGTCTCCCAGCTCGAGCTCGAGGCGCAGGGCGAGCTGGACAAGTACTTGTGCGTGTTGCTGCAGCTGTGGGCCGTGGGGCGTCGCGGGGCGTCCGCGGAGCTGCGGCACCGGCTCTTCGATCGGGTCACGCTGCGCAGCGGGCTGCCGGCGGCCGAGAAGGAGCGCTACCGCGTCGCCGGCGCGCTCGCCGCGGCGTGCGCCCGCGCGCTGGAGGCGCGCTACGTCGCGAAGGGACGGCTGGACGGCCTGCTGCGCG
>VBKO01000490.1 GCA_005888115.1 Deltaproteobacteria bacterium | reverse complement strand
CGGTCATGCGGGGCCGCGGGGCGAGCAACATCACCTGGGCGCTCCATTACAACGCGCAAAACTACCCGGAGGATCCGAGGAACGTACCCGCATCGTATTACCCGGGCGACGATGTGGTGGACTGGGTGGGCATCTCCGCATACGGCTCGGAGCGATCGAACGACGATCGCTGCCCGACCTTCCGTTCGCTGGTCGAAGACATGCTCCCGCAGCTGCACGCCGCCACGGCGAGCAAGGCGCTCTTCATCTTCGAGTTCGGGATCACCAACAACAACCCGCGCTGCGCGGCGGCACCCTGGGTGCAGGCGGCGCTGGCGGACCTTCTCGGCGGACGCTGGCCGCAGGTGCGCGGCTTCGCCTGGTGGCAGGAGCGCTGGAACAACGACGGCGCCGCCGGAAGCGACATGCTCGTGCAGGATGATCCCGCGGTCGCCGCCGCCTTTCGGAGTGCGCTGACGGGACCGAGTGCGCCGTCCGTCGTGGATGCGCCGCTCCTCCGCTGAGCTAACATCGCGTCAATGCTCTTCGCGCTGTTCCTGCTCGTCGCCGCGCCGCTACCCGCCGAGGAGCGCACGCTCGTCATCGACGGCAGGCCGCTGGGGGTGCCTCGGGCGGCGCAGATCGGCGGTGTCGCGCTGGCGCTCGATCTGCTCGTGTCCGCGGAGGAGCGAGCGATCGTCGCGACGCTGATGCACCATGCCTGGACGCCGCGCGATCCCGCCGCCGATCCCGCTCACCCCGAGCCCACTGCGCTCCTTGGCGGCCGCGCACCCGACATCGAGTTGGAGCACGCCGGAGCGCGCATCGACGAACGATATCGTCTCCTGCTCTGGCGGCGGCCGGAACGACTCCGCGGACTGCCCTCGTGGGTCGGCGTCGCCGCCAAGCAATCCGGGATCAGGCCCTTGCTCCCGCACACGCAGCCGCCCTCTTCCGCGCGCGACGCCCTCGACCGCGTGCTGGCGGATTTCTCCTTCGGGCTTTCGCAGGCGCGAAC
The DNA here is from genome assembly GCA_005888115.1 of Deltaproteobacteria bacterium. GTDB lineage: Bacteria > Myxococcota > Myxococcia > Myxococcales > 40CM-4-68-19 > VBKO01. The sequence continues at coordinate 2,281 of VBKO01000490.1, read as the reverse complement.
CGTGGCGGTCTCGCCGCGGGTCACGTGGGTCGAGCTGGTCGAGCCCCCTCCCGGGGCGGAAGACCTTCTCTTCGATCTGCCGCCTTCATCCGAGCCGCCGCTGCAGCCGCGCGGGACGCACAGCGAGCCAGTCCTCCTCAAGCAGCTGCCGCCCTACCAGCCATCGGCGCCGGAGGTGATCTCGCGCCTGGAAACCGGCGGGCGGCGTGTCGCGCTTACGTTCGACGCCTGCTCCACGCTCGATCGGAGCTTCTACGACGACCGGGTGACGCGCGCGCTGATCCAGACGAACACGCCGGCCACGCTGTTCATCAGCGGCCGCTGGGCCGAGACACACCTGCGACAGATGCGCGTTCTCGCCCAGAATCCGTTGTTCGAGATCGCCAATCACTCGTACACGCATCCACACATGACCGAAGTGCCGCCCGAGCGGCAGCGCGAGGAGCTGCTCTGGACGCAGCAGATCCTCTATTCGCTGACTGGACGCGTTCCGCGTTTCTTCCGGCCGCCGTACGGTGAGGTGGATCCAGAGCTAGCAGAGCAAGCCGGGCAGACCGGCCTCCGCACGGTGGAATTCGATTTCCCGTCGGGCGATCCCGACCGGCACATCACCCGGGACCGGCTGATCGCCTGGGTCCTCGCAAAGGCCCGGCCCGGATCCATCGTGGTGATGCACATGAACCGCCGCGGGTGGCACACGGCTGAGGCGCTGCCTGAGATCATCGCCGGACTGCGCGCCAGGGGATTCGTGCTTTCCCAGGTCGGCGCGATGGTCGACGCGGCGAAAGCCGGAGCGCCGGCGAGCGATTCTACGGAAAGACGCGGAAAAGATCGCTGAGGGCGGTCGCGCGGGAGGCGTCGCAGAGCAGCGGCCCGACTCCGAAGATCTCCTGGAGGGTCCGGAGCAGCGAGCTGTGCGTATAGCGGATCGCGTTGGAATATCCGCCGCCCTTCGCAGCGGCGGAAAGCACGATCAGACCGATGGGATAATCTCCGCCTTCGCTCTCGTCCCAGACGATGAAGAGGGCTCCGCCCTTCGAGTATGCGGGTGAGCTCAGGATCACCGGGACCCATTGCGCGAGCCATGCGTCCCCGCTGTGGATCTGATTGAGCGTCGAGCAAGCGGACGCGCCGTGCATGTCATGGCAGAGATCGGGCGTGATGAAGTTGTAGCGCGCCACCGTCCCGACCTGGAGGTCGGCGGCGAGCTCTTCGAAGGGACGGACATGGCTGACGCAGGCGGCCGAGCTCGGGTTCAGGCCGCTGGTGACGTCGTCGAAGTAGACGAACGGGCGGTGTTTCGCCGCGTAGAGCCCCTCGCTGCGCAACGGGCATTCGGCGCCGCTGATCCCCTCCTGGTACGCCTTCCACGCGATCCCCGCCTGCCCGAGGAGCGATACCAGGTGATCGCGGTTCGGAAGATGGTGCGCAGCCGGATCGTCGTTGTCCCGGATCCCGTAGTCGGTGCCGCCTTCGAGCCAGAGGTAGTTCGGCTCGCTGGGATGTAGACCCCGCGGATTGAAGTACTGCGTCGCAAACGACGCAGCCGGAAGCAGCTTGCGATTGATGTACGGCGCTGAGGGGTTGCCGGCGATCTCCGACCAGTTCGTGTTCTCCATCACGATCACGAACACCGTCCGGATCGTCGCCGACCCAGGACCGAGGGGCTCCAGGGTTCCCGGCCCGTGGGCGCACCCGTCGCCTGCCCGTCCGTGCGAGCAGCCGAGCACGGCGAGCAGCGACGCCACCCGACCAGCCGTTCCTTTCATGAGCGCGATCTCATCCGTAAGGGAATGTACACGACACCGGCCGGCGTTGAGGTTTCGGCCGGCCGACAGCATCTGACGGCGGCCGCTGCCATCGACGGCGCCGGGTGCTTATCAGGCAACGGGCTGGTTCGGTCCGGGACACGGTCCCGATCCGCCATTTGGAGCGAGTCAGGAGGTCGCATGCGGTACCCGCTCACGCTCGCCACGTTCGTCGCTCTCGCCTGCAGCGGCGCGACTGCGCCCGTTCCAGCGGCCGGGGGAGCGGACGCCGGGTCGCCCGCCGGGAATGGCGCGGACGGAGGAGGACCCCTCGCGGGCGGCTCCACGAATACTCCGGCGACGGGAACCGGACTGATTCCGGCGACCGCCGATGGGTGGCGCACACTTGCTCCGCGCGCCGTATCGGCTCCAAGCATATCCGTCGGCGACGGTGCGGACGGCTACGTGCTGAACGCGTCGGGCGGAGGGAACGCGAACGTCTACGGCGGATGGACGACCCACATCGCCGGGCT
>VBKO01000489.1 GCA_005888115.1 Deltaproteobacteria bacterium | reverse complement strand
GTACACGTCGGGCCGTGCGCCTGTGCCCGGGGGGGCGTCTGAGGGGCCAGCATGCCCCGTCTGGCAAATCCAGTCGACCGGCATACGGCCAGTGACGCCCGGTCCGTATGGATCAGTTCCGAACCGTGCACCTGGCTGCAACCTTTCAGGCATCACGTTCGACGGCGACGGCAACCTCTATATCGCCGACGCGAACCAGGGAGGCGTGATCTGGCAGCTGACCCCCAGTAACAGGAACCCCACGGTGCCCTTCGCGACCGGAGTGCCAGGCACCAACGGACTGGCCTTCGACCGTGATGGCAACCTCTGGACCGGAGATGGCACCAGCGGTCAAGGACGAGTCTGGAGAATCCGACCGTCCGGAGGCACGTGCGAGCCGAGCTTCACGGGATGTGAGGAAGTCTTCCGAATCCAGCCGCTCGCAACCGTTCTCAATCCCTCGCTCAGCGGCGGAGTGACGAACGTGGGGCGGGATGTCCGCACGCTACCGCCCGGGACGATCGATGCGGCGAGAGCCGCGACGAATACGGCCGGTTCCCAGCCGCTCGTCGTGAACGGCCTGGCCTTCGATCGCGACGGCGACCTGTTCATCTCGGACACGGCGCGAGGAGCGATCTGGAAGGTCGAATTCGAGCACCGCGGCACTCTCAAGAGCCCGACCGGTTGCGATCCCGCGTTCACGCCCGACACGCTCTGCCTGGACAACGTCTTCGTGGCACATCCGTACCTCGAGGGCGCGGACGGCATCGCCCTGGACGAAGCAGGCAACATCTGGGTCGACGCCAACGAGCGCAACGCGATCATCGTTGTGACCAAGGAGCGGCGGGTGGCGGAGATCTTCCGCAATCCCGTCAATCCGGCCACGGGGCTGAGAAATTCCAATCCGACCGCGGGAAACAACCACATCCTCGAATTCCCGACGAGTCCGTTCGTCAGCGGGACGACGTTCTGCACGGCCAACTCGGACGGCGACCGCCGCGACAATTCCCCTCGGGCCGCGGGGGAGATCAATGCCGGAGGCCCCGTCGGCGCCAGGGGAAAGATCTCATGCATGGACCAGGCGCTGACCATTCGCGGCCTGCGTTTGCCGGTTCACTGAGTCGACGGGAAGGCGTCCGATCGCGTCGAGCCTTCGGCGGCCGTGCTAGCTTCGCGGGCCTTCGCCCGGAGGACACGTTCGCCCGGAGGACACGTGACCCTTGCCTTGATTGCCGCGTTGCTGGTCGCCGCTGCCGCGCCGGCGTCCGATCCTGCCGCCCTGCATGCCATGGCTCGCGAGTACTACGCCTGGCGTGATCGCGAGGACCCGGTCAGCAGCAGCAACCAGGGCCTGCACACCTGGGACGACCAGCTGTCCGACGAGGCGATGCCCAAGGTGCTGGAGCGCCGCAAGCACGTCGAGGCGCTGCTGGCCAGGGTGAAGGCGCTGCCGACCGTGGGCTGGAGCAAGGATGACCGCGTCGACGCGGCGCTCTTCCGCGCGCAGCTGGAGCAGGCGGCTTTCTTCGGCCGCGTGCTGCGCTTCGAAGAGACGAACCCGCAAGTCTACGTCGACGAGTGCAGCGGGGGCATCTTTTCGCTGCTCAAGAAGGAGTACGCGCCAGCCCGAACGCGCGCGCTCGCGGCGACGGCGCGCCTGCGGCGGATGCCGGCGTTCCTGGAGCAGGGGAAGAAGAACCTCACCCGGCCGGTGGCGCTCTACGCGCGCCTGGCGGCGGAAGCGGCGCGCGGCGGCGACGACCTCTACCAGACGAGCCTGATGACGCTCGCCGAAAGTCTTTCCGGGCCGGAGAAGCAGGCGCTGGTCGAGGCGCGCGACGCGGCGGTGTCGGCGCTGCACGCCTATGCCGCATGGCTGGAGGAAGGCATCCCCAGGATGGCGGCGTTCGTTCCCATGGGGCGCGCCAACTACGACCTCTACCTGCGGCGCGTCCACCTGTTGCCGTTCAATGCCGAGCAGGTGGAGATGCTCGGGCAGGCGGAGCTGAACCGCTACCGCGGGCTGGAATCGCTGCTCGCCGACCCGTCGCTCGCCTCGCCCGATCCAGCGCGCGCGAAGAACGTCCCCGCGGACCAGCAGGCCTTCCTCGCCGCCTACCAGGGCCGCGAGAAGGAGATGATCGAGTTCCTGCAGAAGAACCGGCTGATCACGCTACCCGCCTACCTGGGGCCGTTCTCCATCCGCCAGCTCCCCGACGCGTTCAAGCCCACCTCGCCAGGCGGCTTCATGAACCCACCAGGTCTGTACGACAAAGACCCGGAGGGCTTCTACTTCATCCCCACCTACAACCCGAAGAGCGAGAACTTCTACATCCGCGCCGCCATCGAAGATCCGCGTCCCATCCTCGGACACGAGGGCATTCCCGGCCACTTCCTCCAGATCTCGATCGCCAACCACTTGCCCGACGAGATCCGACGGCAGCACGGCGACAACGTCTTCGTCGAGGGATGGGCGTTGTACGGCGAGGAGATGCTCTCGCGCCAGGGCCTCTACCCGGAAAACTCGCCGGCGCAGGGCCAGGTGCTGCGGCTCTCGCGCTACCGCGCCGCGCGCATCGGCGTGGACGTGAACCTGCACACCGGCAACTGGACCTTCGACGAGGCGGTCCGGTACTTCATGGAGGCGGGCGGCCTGGACCGCGAGGCGGCCGAAGGGGAAGCGGCGGGCGCGGCGTCGAACCCGCTGCAGAAGATCGGTTACATGACAGGTAAGTCGCAGATCATGGGCCTCTTGGGGCGCTATCGCGACCGCAAGGGAAAGGACTTCCGCCTCGGGGCGTTCCACGACGAGCTGATCTCGTACGGCAGCTTGCCGGTCAGCGTCATCGAGTGGCTGATGCTGGACGACCCAGGCCCGCTGGAGTCGGCGCTGCGGTAGCACCGCGCGCGGTGACTCGGGGCAGCCGCCCGGTCTGCGGGAAGCAGCCGCCTGTCTGTAGGGTTCTACGACGTGAGTCCCTACCGTTCCGGTGCGACGTCGTCCCGCGAGGGCGAACATGCGCGTTCATCCGGTGGCCGTACCCGTTGCGATCGCCTTCGGTCTCCTGCGCTGCGGAACGAATTCGTCGGGCTCCGCATCAGTCGTTCCGCCCGCCGACGCTGGCACGAACATCGACGGCGGCAGCAACATCGACGGCGGGGCCCCCTCGGACGGTGGAAGCACTACGGACGGTGGAAGCAGTACGGACGGCGGAAGCGCTACCGATGGCGGCAGCGGCTCGGATGCGGGGGTCGCAAGCG
>VBKO01000488.1 GCA_005888115.1 Deltaproteobacteria bacterium | reverse complement strand
AGCCCGAGGGTCGCGAGCACCGCTGGCAGCCCGGCGAGCAGCGACAGGAGGAAGATGCGGACGTCGTGCGGCTGCGGGCGGCGCTTCACTGCGGAACGCATCCCATACCGTCCGCGCTATGAAAAGCGCGGCGCCTCTGCAGCGAGACAGCTCATCCCTGCGCCTTGAGGCCGTGGTGCTGCAGCCTGCGGTAGAGCGCGCTGCGCGAGACGCCCAGGTCACGGGCCGCTTCGCTGACGTTCCCCGCGCAGCGAGAGAGGGCGCGCTGGATGAGGTGGCGCTCCGCCTCGTCGAGCGTCATCGACTCGTAGAGCTGCCCCGCGTCCCGGCGCGCTCCAGGCGAAAGGAACAGGTCCTCCGCCGCGATCCGATCGCCGCGCGCCATCAGCACCGACCGCTCCACCGCGTGCTCCAGCTCGCGCACGTTGCCGGTCCAGGGATGGCGCACCAGCGCCTCCAGCGCGTCCGGATGGAATCCCTTCAACGCCTTGCCGTACTTCGCGGCCTGCTGCGCGAGGAAGTGCTGCGCCAGGTGCGGGATGTCCTCGGCGCGCTCTCGCAAGGGGGGCAGATGGATCTCCACGGTGTTCAGCCGGTAGAGCAGGTCCTCGCGGAAGCGGCCCTGGCCGACCTCGTCGGCAAGGCGGGCGTTGGTGGCCGCGATCACGCGCACGTCGGCTTTCTTCACCTTGGAGGAGCCGACCGGATTGAACTCGCCCGTCTGCAGGACGCGCAAGAGCTTCGCCTGCTGCGCCATGGGCATGTTGGCCACCTCGTCGAGGAACAGCGTTCCGCCGTCGGCCAGCTCGAAGGCGCCAGTCCGATCGGTCTTCGCGTCGGTGAACGCGCCGCGCACGTGGCCGAACAGCTCGCTCTCGAACACGCCTTCCGAGAGCCCGCCGGCGTTCACCGCGACGAGCGTCTTCCCGGCGCGCTTGCTGCTCTGGTGGAGCCAGCGCGCGACCACCTCCTTGCCGGTGCCGTGCTCGCCGGTGATGAGGACGTTCGCGTCGCTCGGCCCCACCCGCTCGAGCAGGCGCAACACGGGCTGCATGGCAGACGCGTGCGCGACCAGCGGCGGGACGTTGCCACGCAGCCGCGAGTTCTCCTCCTCCAGGCGGCGGCTGCGGCGGAGCGCGCGTCCCAGCTCGATCTGCGTGCGGAGCGTGGTGAGGAGGCGCGCGTTGTCCCAAGGCTTCTGCACGTAGTCGCGCGCGCCGCGCCGCATCGCCTCCACCGCGCCCTCTACGCTGCCCCACGCGGTCATCACCACGACTGGCAGGGTGGCATCCTGCGCGCGCACCTGGCTGAGAAGGTCCAGGCCCTCCTTCCCGGAGGTGGTGTCGCGCGTGTAGTTCAGGTCCATCAGCGCCGCGTCGAAGTCCTGCTCCTGCAACGCCGCGAGGACGCCGGCCGGCGAGGCGGCCGGGACGAACTCGAATCCCTCGCGCCGGAGCAGGAGCCGCAGCGCCTCGAGCACGTCGGGTTGATCGTCCGCTACCAGGATCTTCAATTCTCTATCCACCCGTCGCGCAGGCGAACGATCCGGTTGCCGTACGAGGCGTTCTTCTCCGAGTGGGTGACCTGCACGATCGTGGTCCCCGCGCGGTTCAGCTCGGTGAAGAGCTGCATGATCTCCTCCGCCTGAGCGGAGTGCAGGTTGCCGGTTGGCTCGTCCGCGAGCAAGAGCGGAGGCTTGGCGATGACTGCCCGGGCCACTCCCACCAGCTGCTGCTGCCCGCCGGAGAGCTGCGTCGGGTAGAGATCCTTCTTGCCCACCATGCGGAACCGATCGAGCGCGTCGGCGACCAGCGCCTGCCGCTCCTTGGAAGAGAGCCCGCGATAGCTGAGCGGCACTTCCAGGTTCTCCGCGACGGTGAGGCCGTCGAGGAGGTGGTACTGCTGGAAGACGAAGCCGATCGCCTTCTTGCCCAGCTCGCCGCGCGCCTTGGCGGAGAGCGTCTCCACCCGGTCGCCCATCAGCTCGTACTCGCCGGTCCATCCGGCATCGAGCAGGCGGAGGATGGCGAGAAGGGGCGACTTGCCCGCGCCGGAGGGCCCCATGACGGTGACGAAGTCGCCCCGGTCGATGGTGAGGTCGATGCGGCGGAGCAGGAAGAGCTGCCCGCTGCCTTGCTTGACCGCCTTCTCCAGGTTGCGCAATCGGATCATGATTCACTCCGTCCGCAACGCGACCATGGGGTCGACGCGCGTCGCCCGCCGCGCAGGGAGCCAGCTGGCCACGAGGGCCACCGCGGCGAGCAGCGCCGACATGGCCGCGTAGGTGAGTGGGTCGCGCGATCCGACTCCGTAGAGCTGAGACGAGAGCAGCCGCGCGCCGATCAGCGCGCCACAGAGCCCGAGCGCGACGCCCACCGCCGCCAGCTTGACGGCTCCCACCATCACCATCCGCAGCACGTCGCGCCGCTGCGCGCCGATGGCGATGCGGACGCCGATCTCGCGCGTGCGCTGAGTGACCCCGTAGGCGGTCACGCCGTAGATGCCGATCAGGTTCTGCGCCTCGAAGTTGCCGCGCACGGCGACGAGCCGGCTCTCCTCGCCCCATCCCAACGACCGCAGCAGGACGGCGTGCACCACGCTTAAGATGCCCGTGGTCGCCCCGATGCCCAGCGCCAGCGCGAGCACCGCGGCGACGGTGACTCCCGGGGTGCGCAAGAGCATCCGGACCGCGTAGCGCAGGTCGCGCAGCACCGCATCCATGTGGTCCTCCTCCAGCGGCCGCCGACAGGGCGGCCCTGTGCTCTTCACATCGCGGCGGTCATGGCATGCATTCAGGCAGAAGGCGCCAGCTGCCCCTCGCCTGCGGGCGAGCTGGACTCGTCGACGATGCGGCCGTCGAAGAGCGTCACCGTGCGCGAGGCGAGCCGCGCGTACGCGGGGTCGTGCGTCACCATGATCAGCGTCGAGCCGGACTGGTGCAGCTCGCGCAGGAGCTTCATGACCGCCTGGCCGTTCTTCGAGTCGAGGTTCCCGGTGGGCTCGTCGGCGAGCAGGATGAGCGGGTCGCCGGCCACCGCGCGCGCCACGGCCACGCGCTGCTGCTGGCCGCCGGAGAGCTGGCCGGGCATGTGCCGCGCGCGGTGCGACATGCCGACCCGCTCCAGCGCCTGCTCGACGCGCTTCCTGCGCTCGTCGGGCGCCATGCCGCGGTAGGTGAGCGGCAGCTCCACGTTCTCGAAGACGGTCAGGTCGCCGATCAGGTTGAAGCTCTGGAAGATGAACCCGATGTGCTTGTTGCGCACGTGC
>VBKO01000487.1 GCA_005888115.1 Deltaproteobacteria bacterium | reverse complement strand
AGTGCTCGATCACGTAATTCATCACGATCGCCTGGTACGGGCCGCCGAGGTCGAGAGTGCGATCGAGATCGATCGCGCGATAGCGGATCCGCGTTCCCTTGAACGCGCGTCCCAGCTCCGGCGTCCGATCGATGCCCGTGAGATCGGTGTACCCCTCGCGCTCGAGCGCTCGCAGGAAGTGGCCGCCTCCGCAGCCGAGCTCGAGGATGGGATGCTCGCGCGGCGGCAGGAACTTCGCGAGCCGCCGGATCTGCATCGAGGCCTGGATGTCCTTGAGCCGCGTCATCAGCGAGACGCCGTTGGCGGAGACTGCCGCCGCGTGCGGGCGGTAGTCGCTCGGGTAGTAGGTGGCGAGGGCGGCGGCGTCGGGAGGCGGCACTTGCGCTATCAGGCCGCAGGAAGGGCAGGCGTCGAAATCGGCCAGCACCGCAAGGCCGTGCTCGAAGTCGCGCACCCGGCGGTAGACCTTCTGGGAAACAGCGCCACCGCAGACCGGGCACTGCAAACGGGCCTCCGTCAGTAGCCGACCTCGACGCTCTCGTCGAAGGGCCGCTTGTAGCCGGAGCCCGGGAGGCTCTCCGGCGTCTTGGGTACAGGCAACCTCACCGGATGCGGGCGATGCTCGCCGGCGCCGGCCGTCTTGGCAGTCTTCTGGTTGACGTAATCCAGTCCCCGGAAGTCGCGGAAGCCGAGCTTCCAGACCTTCCAGCGGCGCACCCGCATCGGCGCATCCTCGACCCAGGTATCGTGGAACCAACGCGTGATCACGCGCTCGAACAGCGGCTGCAACAGGCGCTTGGGACCCGGCAGGTCCATCCGGTACGTACAGGTGACCCGGCAACGGTCCGGGCCGAGATCGTCCAGCTGGATCTCCTGGTCGAGCACGAGCCCCAGCTTTCCATGCTGGATGGAGCGGATCAGGTGCGGCGACTCCATGTACATGAAGCCGAGCGAAGAGGCGCGCAGGTTGATGATCGGGAGCTTGTAGAATCGCTCGACCAGGCACCAGTCGTCGCGCTCAGCGAGGATCCGGAACTCACTGTAGTACTTGTAGTGCGTGCCGACGACGTGCTCATGGTCGTAGTAGTTCCAGACCACCACCTCCTTGGGGCAGTCCATCTCCATCGAGCACTTCGCGATCAGGGTAGCCATCGGCGGGGATTCCTTTTTCAGGTTCCGGGATTCTCGACCAGCTGCACCCAGATGCCGCCGTCCTCGACCTTGATCTTGTAGGAGCGCAGGCAGAGGTGGTCGTTGGTCAGGCAGCGGCCGGTGGAGGCCTCGAAGCGGTAGTTGTGCCAGAGGCAGGTGAAGACGCCTCCCTTCATCTGGTGGTAGCCGACCGGGCCCCCGAAATGCGGGCAGATGTTCGAGAGCGCCTTGATCTGGCCGCCCTGGCGGAAGACGAGGATGTCGTAGTCGTCCACCCACTTGGAGAACTGGCCGTAGGGCTCGAGCTCGCTGAGGCTTGCGATCCGCTGGAAGCCAGACGGCGAGCGGTCGGGGGTCGCCTCGGCGGCTCGAGCTTCCTGCGCCTCTGCGGCGACTACGGCCAAGCTGGCTCTCTTGCTCACGATTCGCTCCCAGTCACCCAGCGCGGCTTTCGCGCGGCGCGGAGCTTCCCATAGCTGCGCGGTTCGATCCAGCGAAGTTCTTCGACCCGCTCCGGGCCGTGATCGATGCCGGGGCCCAGATGGGTTAGGTCTGATAAGAAAGATTACGTTAACTCATCGTCGGGGTGCTCTATTCAGTACCGTTGCATGTCCCCTGTTTACGACGCGACTCTCCGAAATACTCGTTCAGGCGAGCACCCACTTGTCGCCCTGCCAGCCGTCCGTAGCTTCCTAGCGCCACCTCCCCGGCTGCCGGGGCGGCTTGCGGCGCTGAATCGTGCGGACCGATGGCTGCAACATCCGCGGTGGGACCGGGCTGGCATCCGCGCTGCTCGCGTTGCTCCTTGCCGGACCTGCCCAAGCGGGAGACTGGACGTTCTATCGGCACGATCTTGCCGGCACAGCGAACGCGGGCGAGCCGCTCACGACCGATCAAGCGCGCGCGCTCGAGGTGAACCGGGCGCTGTTCGCCGGTGGCAACGACTATTCCAACCCGATCATCGCCGGAGGCAGCCTCTACTACACGAGCGGCGACGGATCCGTCCACGCCGTCAGCCTGGCGGACTTCACGGAG
>VBKO01000486.1 GCA_005888115.1 Deltaproteobacteria bacterium | reverse complement strand
CTTCATGAGCCCGCTGGTGATCGCGTTCCATTCCGCCTTCCAGTCCAACAACCAGCTGGCGACCGGAACCGCCGCCGCGCTGCTCATCGTTGTGCTCACAGGGATCGTCGGGCGCTTCATCTACGGGATGGTCCCCTCCGCGGACGGCAAGGCGCTGGAGATCTCCGACGTCCTCGGTCGATGGGAAAGGCTGCGAGCCCGGCTGCAGCCGATGCTCGACGAGGCGGACAATCCGGCCCTGCTCCACCGCATGTTCGATTCGGCCGCGAGGCCAGTGCGCCCCGGCTCGCTGCTCTGGATGCTGGCCACCTGGCCGCTGCGGGCCACGTGGACGCGCCTGCGCCTCTTCGTCGCGCTCTTCTACTTCGGCGAGACCTACGCGTATCACCAGTTCCGCGAGGGATACCTGCAGCTCTCCAGGCTGCGCATGCAGGTCACCTTCTACCAATCGTTGAAGAACCTCCTGCGCGGCTGGCGCGTGTTCCACGCATCGCTCGCCGGGTTCCTGGTCATCGCGATCGCGGCGCACATCGCCGTCTCGGTGTACCTCGGGTATGTCTTCTTCCGTTGAGCGCGTCCTGGCGGCGGCGTTGATGCTCGCCGCCGCCGGCGCGCGGGCGGACGTGTTCTCGCCCGGCCCGCTGGCGCAATCGCATGCGAACCTCGAGGGCCTGACGAACTGCACGAAGTGCCACGTCGCCGGCGGGAAACTCTCGAACGACACCTGCCTCGTCTGCCACAAGACGACGAGGCAGGACATCACCAAGCACCGGGGGATCCATGGACGGCTCCCGCCCGCCGAGCTGACCTGCAACAAGTGCCATCCCGAGCACCTCGGCCGCGACGCCGATCTGTTGTGGGGACCGAAGCGACAGAAAGGCTTCGACCACGCGAAGACTGGCTATCCGCTGAAGGGCGAGCATGCGAAGGTCGAGTGCGCCGCGTGCCACACCGACCGGCTGATCCGGGATCCCGCCGTCCGCGCCACCCGCGCGAAGAAGCCGAAGCAGGCCACCTTCCTGGGCTTGCCCACCCAATGTGCCCAGTGCCATTTCGACGAGCACCGCGGGCAGCTGAGCACCAAGTGCGCCCATTGCCACACCGAGGCTTCCTGGAAGCCTGCACCGCGCTTCAGCCATGCGAAGACGGATTTTCCGCTGCTCGGCAAGCACGCCGGCGTGAAGTGCGCGAAGTGCCATCCGAGCGTGACGGACGGGAAGGCGCACACCGACGCGCCGATGCCGCCCTACTCCGAGACGTTCATGCGCATGTCGCCGGTCGCGCACGCCTCCTGCACGGACTGCCACAAGGACCCGCACGAAGGCCGCCTCGGCGCGAACTGCACCGCCTGCCATACCGTGAACGATTGGAAGGAAGTGAAGGGCGTCTCCGGCGAGCGCGCCTTCCATGAGAAGACCCGTTACCCGCTCCGCGGAGCTCACGCGACGGTCGACTGCAAGAGCTGCCACGGCCCGTTCCCGGGTGTCCGCGCCGTCTTCAAGGGACTCAAATTCGACAATTGCAGCGACTGCCACGTCGACGCGCACCTCGGCGAGCTCGGCTCGCCGCCCCCCGCGTGCGACGCCTGCCACAGCCTGGCGTCGTTCCGCCCCGCCATCTACGAACCCGCGGCGCACATACGGTACCCGCTCGAGGGTGCGCACTTCTCCACGCCCTGCTCCGGGTGCCATCGGTCCGATGCGGCGCTCGAGTCCCGCGCGGCCCCCATCCGCGCCTTCCTGGAAAAGCGCCGGAGAAAGGATCAGGTGGTCCTGAGGCGCTTCCGGGTGCCGGGCGACACGCGCCGCTGCGACACCTGCCATGCGGACACGCATCGTGGCCAGTTCGCGGCGCGCGTCAAGCAGGCCGGCTGCGCCGACTGTCACCGGGTGGCGTCGTTCGCGCAGGTGCAATTCGATCACAACCGCGAGTCATCCTTCCGTCTCACCGGTGCGCACGAGAATGCCGCCTGCAGCGGGTGCCATGTCCTCGATCTGGCCGGCGTGATCCGCTACAAACCGCTGGCCGGCGACTGCGCCTCCTGCCACGCGGATCCTCACGCAGCGCAATTCGCGGATGCCCGCACCAGGGCGACGGATTGCGCCCGGTGCCACCCGACCTCCGACTGGAAGCGTACGACCTTCGTGCACTGGCCACCCTTCACCGCCTTCGTGCTCGACGGAAGACACGCGAGCGTGGAGTGCGCGGCGTGCCATCCCGACGTGGATGTCGGCGACGGCGTCCGCGCGCGCCACTACCGGGGCATTCCCACCACTTGCGCGGGTTGCCATTTCGACGTCCACCGGGGCGCGTTCCGCGGGTTCACGGGAGGGTTCACGCGATGAGCGCTCTCTTCGTGGCGCTCGCGGTGGCCGCCACGCCCTCTCCGTCTTCGCGCATGCAGCCGCCGGGGCACATCGCGGCCGAGACCCGGTGCGAGGCTTGCCATTCGTCCGCGGGATGGAGGCCCGTGGCGTTCGATCACTCACGCACCGGGTTCCCGCTCGAGGGCCGCCACGTTTTCGCCTCCTGCCGCGCTTGCCATGGATCCTCCACGGACTTCCGCGCCCCGGTCCCGACCAGCTGCGGCGCCTGCCACCAGGACGTGCACACCGGCGAGTTCGGCAACCGCTGCGCCTCGTGCCACGATCCGTCCAGTTGGGCGACGCAGTTCGGCCCCGACGCGCACCGGAATACGAACTTCCCCCTGACCGGCCGCCACGCCGCCATCCCCTGCGAGGAGTGCCACCAGAACCAGCGCGACAGGAGGTTCACGCGCGCGGCCGCCGACTGCTTCGCCTGCCACCAGACGGATTACGCGCGCACGGCAGGGACGTCGCTCGATCACGCCCGTGCCGGTTTCGGGATCGACTGCAAAAGCTGCCACTTTCCCACCCGCTTCAAGGGCGCGCGGTTTGCCGGGCACGACGCCTGTTTCCAGCTCTCCGCGGGACCGCACGCGGGAATCGGGTGCCTCGATTGCCACACCACGCTCACCTCGTTCGCCACGCCGGGGACGTGCTCCACCAATACGGCCGACTGCATGCGGTGCCATGCCTGCAGCCACGAGACGCAGACGCACGCGAGGGTCGCCGGGTTCCAGTGCAGCAACCGCAAGTGCTACGAGTGCCACACCTTCACGGCCGCGACGGGTCTGCGTCCGCCAGCCGGGAGGGTGAACCGATGAGCGCGACTCCTCGGATTGTCGGAGCGCTGCTCGCGGCCGGACTCGTCGCCGGCGCTGGAGCGCGAGGGGAAGCTCGCTCGCAGGGCCGGGTGGGTTCGGTGCTCTATGCAACGACGACCAGGCTATATCTAGACGCTGGCTCGCGAGATGGCCTCGCCCCCGGCCAGGTCCTCCACTTCCAGCGCTCGGGCTCCTGCCGGGTCGAGCAGGTTTCCGAGACGCGCGCCACCTGCCTCGGCGCGGGCGGGGCCGGCGTCACGTTCCCGCTGCCGGAGCCGCCACCGCCGCGGCCCGTCGTTCGACTGCCGCCTCCGACCAGGCCCGCTGTTCTCGAGCAGCGCCGGAGCGTCCTCGCCTCAGCGTCGTATCCGCACGTCGACTACCGCGAGGCCGCTGGCGGCGGTCTGGAAGCGCGCCGCGGAAGCATCGATGCGGGAATCGGGCATTCCACCTGGTGGGTCTCCGGCGGCCGCGGCGCGTGGAACCAGGAACGCGCCGATGCCGGAATCCGCGGAGCCTCGCTCGGGGCGGGATTCACGCTCGACCTCGATCTGAGCGCCCGGCGCTGGTCGCGGCGCTCGGACCCGATCAGCTTCCGCCCCGACGACCCGATCCAGCTGTACGTCTGGGAAGCCTCGATCTCCCGCAGGAGCGGCGATGGCGGCCCGGCGTTTTCCATCGGACGCGTGCGTCCCTACCGGGTCCCCGGCCAGGTGATCCTCGATGGCGCGCAGGCCGGGTGGCGGCTGGAAGGAGGGAGCGAGGCCGGGGTTTTCGGTGGCGCCGTCCCCAACTCGGTCACGCTCGCGCCGTCCTTCGACCACGGAACTCTCGGAGCGTACTGGATCGGGCAGCGTGTGTTCGAAGCGGATTCGACGGTTCGCTTCCTGCGGCACGAGGCGCGCATCGCCTTCGTGAACACCGACGATCTGGGAAAGCGGGTGGAAGGAGAGGCCCTGCTGGAGGCGCGCATCACGCGCCGGCTCGACGCAGCAGTGAACGTGCGCGCCGGAGCAGGAGCGGCGCATGGGTTGGGCTCGCTCGATACGATCCGGCTGGATGCAGTGCGCCTCGACCTCACTGCGCGGCCCTTCGATTCCCTCAGCTTGAGCGGATCGTTCCGGCACGAGGGCGGCTCGGTCCCGGAGCTCGATGGCCCCGGCCATCTGAGCTCGATGGCCCCGGCCATCT
>VBKO01000414.1 GCA_005888115.1 Deltaproteobacteria bacterium | reverse complement strand
AGCTGCTGCCCGCGCAGGTCTCGACGGCCGAGAATCTCTACACCGGCTGGCCAGGCTTGGTTCCGGGATGCAGTGAACCGCCTGACACGGCGCTTCCCACACCGAACGCCTCCGGTTGCAATCCCAGCACCGCCGACCTGACCACGAAGGTTCTCGACGGCAAGCTGAAGATGTGCGATCGCCTCCGCGACTTCCACAGCGCCGTCGGCGTCGCCCAGATCGAATCGGCCAACTGCATAGACGCGTGGAACGCGGTGCCCTCCACCTGCTCGGCAAAGCCGGCCTACGCGACCGCGTATTCGGACATCTCCACCGAGATCCTCCGCAAGGCGTTCTCCTCGTTTACCGAGAGCGACCCGGCGGCTCGTCAGACGAAGCTGCGCGAACGCATGTCGATGACGGAGCGTTGGTATGAAGACATGAAGGCCGCCGCCGCCGCGCGCGTTCAAGCCCAGCTGGTTTCGGCCTCCGACAGCCGGAGCCAGCTCCTGCGCGACGCCGAGATCACGGCTGGATCGATCATCAAAGGAGCGTACGCCAACCGGCTGGCGAGCACGACTTCGTTGGCGGCGACGCAGCGCAATGCGTTCGTGCTCGATGCCGCGAAGGACGATCAGGAGCTGCTCGGCGTCTTGCTGCCGTCGCGGGATCCGTTCACTGGTCTGCCTCCGACGGCGCCGCTGAAGAACGCACCTGCGCTCTGGCTGCTCGCTCATACTCTGCAGCCCATCGTACAGCGTCTCGGCGAGATGGACGTCCTGCATGACCTCGGATGCGACTTCCGGAATTGCAAACCCAGCACAGTGGGGGGCGCGCCGCTGTCGACGAAGCTGACGCAGATGCACGCCTCTCTCAATGCCCTGCCCGACTCGGGAGCGCTCAACCTGTCAGAGCGCAATCTGCTCGATCCGACGTGGCAGACGACGTTCGACAACCTCGTCGCCAATCACGCGGCCGTCTTCCAGGCAGCAGTTCGAGACGTGCAGAACGTGCCGAACCAGGGTGACTACAATTCGACGCTGGTGACCAGCGCGACGGGAGCCGACGGTCCGGTCTATGCGGTCGCCGCGATCGTGCGCGACTCCAAGACGAAGTTGGACAACTACGGGGTGACCGGAAGGCTGCGGCCAGGCGACAAGGATCCAGTCTACACGGGCCTGCTCTCTCGCAAGCTCGACGATACGATCGCCGTAGTCGACAGCGCGAAGAGCGCGCTGACCGACGCGAAGAACAGGTTCGAGGGCAACTGGCTGACGGTGCTCAATACCTCCGTCCAGCTCGTGAGCACCGGCGATCAGCTCACGAACGCCAAGAACGAGCTCAACACGAAGGCTACGCTGCTCAAGCAATACGGAGAGCAGATCGACGGGTTGCGCACCGCGGCGACGGTTGACCTCGAGAGGTGCGGCGACTTCACCAAGTCCTACGACGCCTTCGTCAAGGACCTCGAGAGGGTGCAAGTCAAGGAGTACATCAAGCGGGCCTCCTCTGACGTCCTCTCGGTCACCCCCGCAAACGCCCGCTACGACGGATCCTCGACCAAGGTGGCTGACCTGGCTGTCCAGGTCCCGAATCCGCCGTTCAACGGAGGGCTTTTCAAGTGGTCCGCAAACCCAGGCGATCTCGTGCGCATCGAGATGATCGGGAACAAGACCTGGTCACCGACCTGCGCCATCGCCGCGTACGCGAGCAAGAACAACCGTCCGACGGGCATCAGTGGCGTCCTCCAGGCAGTCGTGGACAAGACGCGAATCACGCCGCCGCTGGAGGGGTTCGTCGGTTCGCTGACGGGCCCCCAGGGCTACGGCCTCATCTTCTCCGGCTCGAGCTACCAGGGACGGCAGATCACCGATCCCGATTTCAACGCCTGGAACTACGTCCCCGGAGCCGGGACCGCGGTCGGCACGGCGGTCGGAGGACCCGTCGGCGGCGCGATCGGCGGTACTGCAGCCAGCATGTTCGTGGGCCTTTTCGGAGGTGACACCCAGTCCTCCAACACCAGCGGCACGGATAGACGGCAGACCGCGGTCTTCAACTCCGGGCTGCGCGTGCCAACGGCTCCATACCCGGCATTCCCGGCAGGAGCGCTCCTTGCCGTGAAGTTCAACCCCGACCCGATCGCAGGCGGCATCATCGACGTCGAAGTGGTGCAGGCGCCGAGCACGAGTCTCGTCATCGATCAAGTGACCGACGTCTACCTGGTCGTGAACGACGCCATCTGCGACCGCACCGTCGATCCTGTCACCAAGCTGGCGGTCGACGTCGGGAGCCTCGCGGTGCAGCTGACGACGCTGACCCCCTCCGACAAATTAATCGTCCAGCTCCAGGGAGCGGTCACGGATACCTACAAGGACGTGCAAAAACAACTCGCCAAGATCCTTCCACAAGGCGTGGTCCTCCCGGGCGATCTCGGCGCGATCCGATCCCAGGCGATGCTGACACAGCGCTCAACCAGGTGGAGCGACAGGTCGAGATCGGAAGGCTCGAACGGCAGGTGCGCATCCTGACGATGGAGTTCGAGGCGCTCGCCGCGCACGTGTTCGGGCTCCAGCGGCAGAGCCAGGTGCTCTCGCTGCTGCCGGCCTGGGCGGCGAAGAACATCGACGAGGACCGGCTTCGGCTGGAGACGCGAGACCTCGTCGCCAAGGTCGAGCGGTACCTGTATCCCTTCTCGCGCGCGAAGTACCCCGAGGTCCTCTCGGGCTCGACGGGCTTCACGGGCCTGCAGGCGAACCCGGCCTTGTTCGACCCGCTCACCATCAACCTCGACTGGAACAAGGACTGGGGCAAGATCGTCGACGACACGATTGCGATCGTGAATACGGTGGAGGGAAAGTTCCGCGAGGCGAGGCTCGCCTTCGACCAGCTCGATGCCAGTGGCAGGCCTGTCACCCAGACGATCGGGATAGCGATCCCGAAGCCGGAAAGCCTGTGGACGGACTCCATGCGCGGCCTCCCGCCCTCATACGCGCACACCTATCGAGAACTGAGCCCGTCGGCATCCGCAGCGATCTGGGCCGCAATTCAGGACCCCGCCGGAAAACCGGCAGAGATCACCATCTCGCCCGATGACCTCTACCGGAGGTTCAACGAGCCAGCCTTCGCCGGTCAGCTCGATTGCACGAGGATGGTTCCCGTCATCCAGTCAGCGGCGATCTTCGCAGTCGACGGGGGCAACTCGAGCAACGCGCCACTCAACGACACGACGCAAACCGTGGTCACGTTCTCTTCGGACGAGCTTGTCTACGGCACCGCCGCTGGTCCGGTCGCGTTGATGGGCAACAATCCATCCTGGTTGAGCTTCTCGCTGCCCATCCTGTACGGACTCGAAGGCGACGCTCAGATCAAATACACGACGAGTCCGCCAGGCGCACCCGCCGCGAACGCGGGAGCCGGTCAAGGCCTCTCGCCATTCGGGAAGTTCACCTTCAGCGCAGACAAGGCCCACCTCGACCGGCCGGACATCTTCGCCTTGATCGTGCTCATGACGGTCGAATACCGGAACAATACGAACGGAGCGATCGCGAGCTGGCTGACGCACTGCAACTAGGGGGAAGGCGAGGGGCGGTGGCGGGCTCGACCGCCGCCACTGCCCCTCGGTTCCAGGTCCGCGCCCACCTGACTGGGTGCAGCCCTTTACCGAGGTGACTCATGAAAGCCGGATACGGCGCGATGATGCGTGTCGCTTGCGCCTCGTTTCTTCTGTGTCTTGCTCCCTCGGCGGCGCACGCGCAGACCGCCACTGCACTGGACGCCCGAGTCCAACCGGCGGAGCTCGCGGCGCCGCAGCGCGGCTCCCTCGTGGGACAGCTCTCGAGCGTCGCGTTCGGTCCGGCGGACGTGTCCCGCGGCGCGTTCGCTCTGCCGTCCCCGTTCAGCGTACCCAACGACAGGGGCACTCTGCTCGCCAACGTCTTCCCGGCGTATTCGCTGGACGCCGCGGTCGGGGAGTGGGGAATCGGCTGGCAAGCGCCGCTCGCCATCATGCGTACCCGTCTCGCGGGAGATCTGGACTATGCGGCGGATGATCTGACGGGGCCTTGGGGGCGGATGATCCAAGGGAGCGACGGCGCGTGGTATCCGGTCGGCCTGTCGAAGCTCGTCCGCGTCCTGCTCTCGGCCGCTGCCGACTCGATGACCGCGTACCTTCCCGACGGCACGCAGATGACGTTCGGCGGCGCAGCCCGGGTGACGAACGCCAAGGGAACCTACGCGTGGCAGCTCGTGGAGGTGGTGTCCGTCACGGGCCGGAAGACGAAACTGGCGTGGACCGCCAACGTGTCGGGGCGGCAATTCCTCGAGAGCGCTTCTTGGGGCGGGGTCGGAGACGACGTGCAGTATCGCGCCGACTTCACTTACGCGCCCTTGTCCATCCCGTTCACCGATTACCGCTCCGGATTCGCGTTACGGCTCGACAAGCGCGTGACGAACGTGGCCGTGCTGATCAAGAACGCCGTCAGCGGGATGTTCGAGGAGAGATGGCATTACGACCTGACCTACCAGGAGGAGGGATTCGGTCCCGGCTTCTACCTGGTGGGGGTACAGCAGGTGTTTCGCAGCGGCGAGATGCCTCCGGCGACGCGGTACACGTACAATCTCACGACCGATCGTCTCGCGGGGGCCATGCTCGTTCCCTCGAACACGGCCGGCTACGACCCGCGCAACAACGTCGTCGCGATCCTCCGGCAGTTCGGGAACGTGTCGCTGCAGCCGGACAAGAGCGCCATCTCCGACGTGGACCAGGACGGCATGCCGGACCTGGAGATCGCCACTGATTACACGCTCGCGCACCAGACAAGCGCGGGCATCGCTTTCGAGGCGTTGCCGCCGGCCTCCGACGCCTCGCCGACCTGCCGGCGGACCCCGAACATCAACAACCCACCGCGCATGCTCGCGCAACTGCGTTCCGGCGCGGGCGACGAGACGACCTACGTCGTCGACCTGCGCACCGATGCGACTCGCGCAAACACGACCATCACCGCGTGCAATCGCCTGGGACAGTTGGTTGGGTCGACGCTCGCCTCGGGAGACTGGGTCCCGACGTCTACGGTGCGCCTGGTCGATCTGAACCGCGACCACAAGCCGGACGTCATCCGCGTGCAGGCAGGGATCTATCGCGTGCTGCTCAACACCAGCACTGCGTCGACGGTCGGGTTCACGGTCGCGAAGATCGCCGCCCTGAGCCCCTCGGTCACGCCGGACACGGCCTGGATTCAGGACATGAACGGAGACGGCATCCCGGACATCGTGGTCCGCTGGAGCAGCGGCGTGATGGTGTACTACGGGAAAGGCAACCTC
Source organism: Deltaproteobacteria bacterium (assembly GCA_005888115.1). Lineage (GTDB taxonomy): Bacteria > Myxococcota > Myxococcia > Myxococcales > 40CM-4-68-19 > VBKO01. The sequence goes on along the minus strand of VBKO01000414.1, from coordinate 356 downwards.
GAGTTCACCCCTGGCCAGAGCTTCCTGCTGAGGACCGCTTCGGGAGCGACCTTCCCTCGCCCGAGCGACTACGCGTTCTCCTTCGTCGATGCCAACAAGGACGGGCTGACCGACTTGCTTCTGTCGAAGTCCGGTTCCTCGTTCCTGCTGATGAACCGGGGGGCCTACTTCCAGGAGATGCCGGTGCCGGGCATCCGCGCGGTGGACGCCACCAAGGTCGGGCCCTATGTCGCCGACCTGAGCGGAAGCGGGGACACGCAGCTCGTCTATCGAGGGAACGATCCAACGACGGGGGCCGCGCTCGCCTGGGGGGTGGTGCTGGATGGCCCCGAGACCGGACTGCTCGCCACGGCCGA
>VBKO01000257.1 GCA_005888115.1 Deltaproteobacteria bacterium | reverse complement strand
CTTGCGGAAGATCTCCTTGACCACTTCGGGAGCGACGCGCAGCTCGGCGAGGATCTTGTCGCAGATCCCGTCCACGCGCGCATCGCGCGGATCCAACGGCAGCGGCGCGCCGGCGGCGGGCGCCGTGGTGGGGGTGCGCACGGTGAGGCCGCCGAACGACGAGGAGCGGTTCCCCAGCGACCCGAATCGCTGCGCGCGGGCGCGCGACTGGTCGTCGACGGACTGCTGCCCCGGCGGCGTGCGGCTGCCTATCGGGACTGTCGCGTCCACCGTCACCGTCGCCTTGGTGATCCCCGCGTGCCGCGCGATCACGCGCGTTCCCCGGCTGCCGAGACCGGCCGCGGGGAAGATGAGCCACCAGAGGAAGGGCAGCGCGCTCAAGGCGACGATGAAGAGCACGATCGCGCCCAACAGCCACAGGTATCCCTCGAACAGGCTGGCATTGGCGATGCGCGCCTCGCGCTCGGCGCGCCGGCGCAGCTTTCGCTCCAGGCGGCGCTGCCATCGCTCGCGTCCCCAGTCCGGGTACGCGGTGCGCAGGCTCTCGGTCCACTCCCGCACCATCTGCTCCTGCTGCGTGCTGCCGCGGGCGATGGCTTCCTGCGCGCGGCGCAAGCTCGTCTGGAGCTGCTCCTGCCAGTCTGGGATGGGCGGGTGGCTCAAGGCGACTTTGGCTCCGGCCGCGGTCCGGGATTCCTAACACGGAGCGGACCCTTGCGCACTCAGGGCATCAGCTCCGCCGCGACGCGGCCCAGGTCGTCCACCGACTTGACGACCTCGACGCGCGTGCAGTGGCGCGAGTACAGCGGCATCTCGCTGTCGCCGAAGCCCCAGCTGCCCGGGTCCTCGGGACACAGCCAGATCACACGGCGAGCCTTGCGCTTCACTTCGCCGAGCACCCAGGCGTTCGCAGGGTTGTAGTTGGTGCGGCCGTCGCCGATCACGATCACGGTCGAACGGCGGGTGACCGAGCCCAGCCAGGTGGTGTGGAACATCTTCAGCGCATGGCCGTAGTTGGAGTTCGCGGCCACGTTGATCACCCGTCCCGCCGTGGCGAGATCCACTGCCGCCGAGACGTCCATCTTCTTGAAGAGGTGGGTGACCTCGCCGATCTCGCTGACGAAGACGAAGCTGCGCACGCGCGAGTAGAGCTCCTGCAGCGTGTAGACGAACTGGAGCATCAGGCGCGAGACGTTGCGCACCGAATCGGACACGTCGCAGAGGACGAGGATCTCGGGGCGCTCGGGCCGCTTGCTGCGGAAGACGAGCCGCGCCGGGAAGCCGCCGGTTTCCAGGTTCTTGCGCAGCGTGCGCCGCACGGAGAGGACGCCGCGGCGGCGCACCTTGCGCTTGCGGGTGAGGCGCGTCTTCAGGCGCTCGGCGAGGCGCCGCACCACCTCCCGCATCCGCTGCACCTCGGCCGGCGTGAGCGAGGCCAGGTTGCGCTGCAGGAGGCCCGACTCGCCTTTCTGCTCCGGATCGCGCGCCTTCTGCTCCCGCTCGGCGACGCGGCGGGCGGCCTCTTCCAGCGCCTTCAGCGTGTGGCTCACGCGGCGCGAGACCACCTCGAGCAACGCGGGATCGAAGCCCTGCTGACCCAAGCGCAGCAGGAACTCCTGCAGCTCCTGCTCGGCGCGCGTCCCTCCCGCGGCCTGGAGCAGCCGCCGCGCGTAGAAGCCGCGCTGCAGCGGGCTCTGCAGCCCGCGGAAATCGAGGCTCAGGGTGGCCTGGCGGAGCAGGCGAGCCAGCTCGGCCGCGCGCCCCTTCACCAAGGCGTCCGTCAGCGGCGAGAGATGCATCTGCGCGAGCAGCCTCGCCGCCTCCTCGAGGTCGAGCTCGCTGAGCTGCTCCGCGGCAAGCGCGTCGAGCAGCGAGCCGGAGAGTCCCTCTACCAGGTCCTTCACCCCGAGGAAGTACAAGTCGAACAGGCGATCGAAGACGGGGGCGTCGGGCCCACGCTTGACCAGCGTGGCGCGGAGCGCGGCACGGAACGGATCGCGTTGCTCGAGCCCGATGAGCACCGTCGCGCGAGCGGCGTCGGCCACCTCGGCCGGCGAAACCCGCAGGCCGTTGTGGCGCAAAAGCCCGACGAAGTCCTCCAGCCGCGCGTCCATCGAGGAAGCGTAACCCACGCCGTGCCGAAATGTAGGGCGAAGTGCCTGCGCCGGTTTCTTGGTACGCGCTGGCGGCGGCGGGCACAATCGCGCCATGGGCGAGGGGGGTTCCCAGCGGCCAGGGGGGCCCGGCCGCAAGCGCGCGTCCGTCTTGCAGCTGGAGCTGCCCTGCGCGACCCTGGACGAAGTCCGCGCGCGCCATCCCGAGCTGCGCACGCGCCGGTTCCTGCTGCGCACCGGGGAGCCCAAGGCGCTCGACACGGTGGTGCGCATCGACGCAACCCTGTCGGACGGAACGCATTGCTTCAGCGCCACCTCCATCGTCGAGCGCGTGCACCCGGAGCCGGATCGCGGCATGACCTTGTGGCTGGTGGCGGCCGACGACTCCGGACGCGAGCTGGTCGCGTGGATGGGCGGTCCCCCTCCACCCTTGCTGAAGGAAGCGCCGGGCGCGGCGCCGCGCGCGCCAGAGACGCCGCGAGCCGCGGGTCCCGCGCAGCCCGGGGGCGGACAGACGCTCATCAAGGAGCAGCCGGACGACGGATCCGATCTCTTCGATCCGTTCGCCGCCTTCGAGGCCGCCGCGGCCGCGGTGGATCGCGCGATGGACGAGTCGCCCGCCGCCCCGCGACCGGCGGCGAAACGCCTCGGAGCCGTCCAGCTCGTCACCCGTGCCATCCCGGTGACGCCGCTTCCACCCGAACCCGCGCCGGCCGAGCTCGATCCGGCACCTGCGCCGGAGCCTGCGCGGGCCGAGCTCGATGCCGAGCCTGCGCCGGAGCCCGCATCTGTCGAGCTCGATCCGCCTGTGCAGCCAGAGCCGGCCGCCGCCCCGCCGGTCGCGCCGGCACCGCCTCCCCTCGCGCGCAACCGGCCGCCGCCGTCCCGGCGTCCCGCTCCGCCCCCTCTACCGAGGCCCACGCTCACTCCCGGTCAGCCGGCACAGGCCGTAACGCCCGCCCTTCCGGAAGTGGTCGAGGACGTCGTTCCCGCCCGTCCGGAGGCCGCGCGGAAGGGCCCCATCATCGGCATCGACCTGGGCACCACGAATTCGTGCGCGGCGGTGGTGAAGGACGGCAAGGCCTTCATCATCCCCTCGCGCGAGGGCTACAACACCATCCCGTCCGTCGTGGCCGTCAGCGACAAGGGCAAGCTGCTCGTGGGCCATCCAGCGCGCGGCCAGATGCTCATCAACCCCAAGAACACCGTCTACGGCGCCAAGCGCCTGGTGGGGAGGCAGTTCAAGTCGCCGGTGGTGAACGACCTGGTCGGCCGTTTCGCCTACGAGATCGCCTCCGGGCCTCGCGGCGAGGCCGCGGTGAAGCTGGGCGGCCAGATCTATTCTCTGCAGAAGATTTCCTCGCTGATCTTGAACGAGGTGAAGGACATCGCGCAGCAGTGGCTCGGCTGCGAGGTCGGGCGCGCGGTGATCACAGTCCCCGCGTACTACAACGACAACCAGCGCCAGGCGGTGCGCGCGGCGGGCGCGCTGGCGGGTTTCGAGGTGGAGCGGATCATCAACGAGCCCACCGCGGCGGCGATCGCCTTCGCGCACGGACGCAAGCTCGAGGCCCGCGTGCTCGTGTACGACCTGGGCGGCGGCACCTTCGACACCTCGGTGCTCGAGCTGCACGGCAACGTGTACGAGGTGATCTCCACCGGCGGGGACACGTTCCTGGGCGGCGTCGACTTCGACCGTGCGCTGGTGGACGAGCTTCTGGCGCGCTTCAAGCAGAAACACGGCGTGGACTTCCAGGGCGAACGCGTCGCCTGGCAGCGGATCGCGGATGCGGCCGAGCGCGCGAAGATCTCGCTGTCCGAGCGCCTGACGACCCAGGTGAACGTCCCGTTCGTGACGCTTCTGGGCGACAAGCCGGCCGACATCGACACCACGGTCACGCGCTCGGAGCTGGAGAAGCTCACCGAGGGTCTCATCGATCGGACCCTGCGAGTCTGCGACGACGTGCTGACCAATTGCGGCCTGAAGATCTCCGACATCGGAGAGCTGCTGCTGGTGGGCGGACAGAGCCGGATGCCGCTCGTGCGCGAGAAGATCCGCGCCTTCTTCGGGCGGGAGGCCTCGCGGGCGGTGCATCCCGACGAGGCGGTGGCGCTGGGCGCGGCGCTGCTCGCCGACTCGATCCAGAGCGGGGACATCGGCGGCATGGTGCTGGTCGACGTCCTGCCGATGAGCATCGGCGTGGGGCTGCCGGGCGGCCGCTTCAAGAAGGTCGTCGAGCGCAATACCTCGCTGCCGCACAAGAAGACGTACTCGATCTGGACCAGCGAGGACCATCAGAAGACCCTGGAGATTCCCATCTTCCAGGGGGAGGGAGGCCGCGCGCAGGAGAATGAGTACCTCGGCACGTTGGTGGTCCCCGACCTCCCACCGGGGACGAAGGGCAACGTGGTGTTCGACATCGTTTTCTCCATCTCGGCGGAGTCGATCCTCACCGTCACCGCCGAGGAACGCGGGACCGCGCGCACGGTGACCGCGACCTTCAGCACGCAGGACACTCCCGACGCCGTGAGGCGCCGGCTCGCGGGCGACGGCGGCGAGGAGCCGCCGGGCCTGGACGACGACGACAAGGACAAGCGCGGCGGGTGGGTGAAGCGCCTGTTCGGCACGTAGTACCGTGCGCGCATGCTTGCCCTGCTCGCCCTTCTTCTCGCCGCCTCGCCGGCGGAGCTGCGCCGCAGCGCCGCTCCGGGGCTCGCCGCCATCCGTCCGGAGGCGATCGCGGCACACGTCCGGTTCCTCGCGGACGACCTGCTCGAGGGCCGCCGCTCCGGAGAGCGAGGCCACGGGATCGCGGAGCGCTACGTCGCCGCGCAGCTCGAGGCGCTCGGCCTGCGTCCGGGGGGCGATCGGCAGGGATGGCTGCAGGAAGTCCGCCTTCGCGAGCTGCGCGCCGATCCCGCTCGATCGTCCCTCTCCATCGACGGCGGCCCGGCTCTGCGTCCGTTCGAGGACTACCTGCCCGGCGCCGACGCGACGCGGACCGAGGTGGATATCGAGGCGCCCCTCGTGTTCGTCGGTTACGGCATCCAGGCTCCGGAGCTCGGTTACGACGACACCGCCGGGGTGGACGTGGCGGGCAAGGTCGCGGTCTGGCTGCAGGGGGCGCCCGGCGAGCCGTTCCCCACGCTGGCCAAGGCGGTGTACACCGACAGCGCGGTGAAATGGGCTGCGCTCGCGCGGCGCGGCGCCCTCGGCGTCATCTCGCTGCTCACGCCCGAGCGTTTGCAGATCCAGCCCTTCGACCGGGCGGCGCGCGGGGCCCGGCGAGGCACGGTGGTTTCGGCGGAAGCCTCTTCCATGCCGGCCGTGGTGGGCGTTCCGCCGCAGCTCGCCGATGCCCTGCTGGGGAAGGCGAAGACGAGCCTTGCGGACCAGCTGGAGCGCGCGCGCCAGGGAAAGCTCCGTGCCTTCGATCTCGAAGCGCGCGCCCGCGTCAGGCTGGTGTCCACGGCCCGCGAGATCGTTTCGCACAACGTGCTGGGGCTCCTCGCAGCGACCGAACCGGGCGCCGAGGAGTTCGTCGCCATTTCGGCGCACCTGGACCATCTCGGGGTCGGCGACGCCGTGGGCGGAGACTCCATCTACAACGGAGCGGTGGACAATGCGACGGGCATCGCGGAGATGCTGGAGATTGCGCGGGCACTCGCCGCCCAGCCGCATCGCAAGCGGGCGGTGCTCTTCCTCGCCGTCACCGGAGAGGAGCTCGGGCTGCACGGGTCCGCGCACTTCACGCGCCATCCCACGGTCCCGCTGCGAAGCATCGTCGCCAACCTGAACCTCGATCAGCTCTCGCCGATGTGGATGCCCCATGACGTCGTGCTGCGCGGCGCCGAGCAGAGCACGCTGGAGTCCCACGTACGGGCGGCGGCGGCCGCTGCCGGGCTGACCGTCAGCCCCGATCCCGTTCCGGAGCAGACGTTCTTCGTGCGCAGCGACCAATACAACTTCGCGCGGAACGGGATCCCCGCCGCCTGCCTGTGGCAGGGCTTCCGAGACGAGCGCGGCGGGACGGCGAACGAGGCGACCTTCCGCCGCTGGCGGGCCACCCGCTACCACCAGCCGAGCGACGATCTGGAGCAGCCGCTCGACTGGGCCGCTGCCGCGGCATGGGCGCGCTTCGAGTTCCTGGTAGCGCTCTCGGTGGTCGAGGCGGAGTCCCGTCCCGCCTGGAAGGCGGACGACTTCTTCACGAAGTTCCTCGCCACGCACCGCTGACCCTGACGAAAGCCGCCACCACTTCGAAGTGCGCCGTCTGCGGGAAGAGGTCCAGCGGGTGCGCGGAGACGAGCTGGTAACCGGCATCCCGGAGCAGCTTCGCGTCGCGCGCCAGCGTGGGCGCGTCGCAGCTCACGTAGGCGATCCGCGGGATCCCGTGCTTCGCCAGGGCGCGGACCGCTTCGGCGGCGCCGGTGCGCGGCGGATCGAGGAGAGCGGCGTCGAATGGCCCCAGAAGACCGGGCAACGCCTCCGCCGCGTCTCCGGCGACGAGCCGCAGCTTGCCCGCCGCGCCGGCGATCTCGTCCGCGCTCCGCCGGAGGAGCTGCAGCGACGGGCCCGCCGATTCGACGCCGATCACCGACTGCGCCCGCAGCAGGAGGGGCAGCGTGAGCGTGCCGCTGCCGCAGAACAGCTCCAGTATCCGTCCCGAGACCGCCTCGCCGAGGGCCGCCAGCGCGGCCGACTGCAGCGCGGGCACCATCGATCGATTCGCCTGCGAGAACACATCCGGACGGGAGCGCAGACGGAAGCCGGGGTGATCGTCGATCAGCACCGGATCCCCGGCGATCTCCGATCCCAGCGTGACGCCCTTCACGAGCCCCGCCAGCAGCTGCCGTGCGCGTTTGCGTAACGCAGGCGACGGCGGTCCCGGAGTCCGCAGGTCCACCGCGCCCTTCCCCGAAGCGCTCGTGTCGAGGCCGAGGTCCATCACGCCGGGCAGGTCCTCGCCGCGCAGCGCATCCGCGAGCTTCTGCAACGGCTCCTCGAAGAGCAGGCACTCCTCGACGGCGACTACGCCCTCGTCTCCCTTGAATCCCCAGGTACCCCCCTTCCCCCGGTGGAGGCGCGCGCGCCGCCGATAGCGGAACTTCTTCGGGCTGGGAGAGATGGGCAGGAGCTGGTAGGTCCCCGGCGCGACGCCGCCGATACGCTCCAGCGCGTCGGCCGTGAGCGCGCTCTTCGCGGCGAGCTGGGCGCCGGAGTCCACGTGCTGGACCGGGCAGCCGCCGCAGCGATCGACGATGGGACACGGCGCGGCGACGTGGGCTGCGCCGGGCTCCAGCACGCGCAGGGCACGCGTGCGCTCGAACCGCGCGCTGCCGCCCTGCAGCTCCGCCTCGACCAGGTCGCCGGGCGCGCCGCCGCGCACGAACACCACCCGGCCCTCGTGGCGGGCGAGCCCTTCGCCGCCGTGCACCAAGGACTCGATGCGGAGCGTCGCCTTCAACTGACTCCCAAAGCCTCAATCGGCCAAACGTGATCGGGACCCCGAGGAGTTTGGCGGTTTTACCTTCCCACCACACGCTCTCCGATCCGGCGCCTCCGGCGCCTCCACAAGGGGGGAGCTCGCTCCCCCCTCGACCCCCCAAGAGATCACGTTTGGCGGATTGAAGCTTTGGGAGTCACCGCGACGGCGCCTCACGTCGGCGTGCCGGCCAGGTCCTTCGAGACCTGTGCGACGATGCGGCCCAGCCGCTCCCGCGTCTGGTCGTCCGCGTCGAGGAACTCGAGGCCCATGCCCGGCTCGTCCACTCCAGGTCCGGCCGGCTGCGACCAGACCACGCGCGCCTGCAGCTTGCACTCCGCCTCGCCCGGGAGCTGCAGAAGCACCTGCACGACGTCGTCGACCGGCGCCGCGATGTTCGTATTCACGAAACAGCCGCCCTGCGACACGCTGGTGCTCCACCCCGAGAAATTGCCGTAGGCCTCCGACGAGAGCGTGACCATCAGCTCGTGGTGCAGGCGCGGCCACTTGCGCTTGGCGAGGGTGGGATCCGTCATGGGCTCCTGAACGGTATCACGGCGGTCGGCGGACCCGGCGCACGGGCCGCCGCCGCGCCGACCCCCCGCAGCTCCTCCGCCAACCCGAGCTGCCCGGCGACGGTCATGACCAGCTTTTCGGAAGTGCCGATGGCGACGCGCGCCTCCTCGTCGTCGTACTCCGGCCCCTCGCCCGCGTCGGCCTCGAGCCCGTCCTCGAGCAGCGTGCGCAGGTACTGGGTGAAGTCGGGCGCCAGCTTCAGGCTCGCGCTCAGGCGCTCGAACCGATCGAGAAGCTTCTGCAGCGCTTCCAGCGAGAACCCCTCGCGGGAGGAGAGCGCGCGAGGCATGCCCGACCGCCAGTTGGGGTCCCATCCCGGATGGCTGTCGCGCGCCCACTTCGAGTCGATGAGCGCGCGCGCCGCCTGCAGCGCGGCCATCGCCGCGCGGTTCACCGCGTCGTCGCGGCAGGGCGGGTCCAGGCCGAGGAGCGCCTTGGCCGCGCCGAGGGTCGCATGCGCCTTGCGCAGGCGCGATTCCGCGTCCGCGCGCCTCTCGGGGGTCGTCATGTCGCGAAGTCTGCCACAATGCCGAGCGAGCTGAACAGGGGCCCTGAATCCCCTTTCAGACCTGCATCGTGCGCAGCTCGGGCGAGACGCGCAGCCGGGCCTCGGTGGCCTTCTGCACCTCTTCCGGAGTGACGCCCGGCGCGACTTCCTTGAGCAAGAGGCCCTGCGGGGTCACCTCGATGTACGCCAGCTCCGTCACGATCGCGTTGACGCACTTCTTGCCGGTGAGCGGCAGCTTGCACTGCTTGAGGATCTTCGGTGCTCCGCCCTTCGCCGTGTGCTCCATCGCCACGATCACGCGCTTGGCGCCGGTCACCAGATCCATCGCCCCGCCCATGCCCTTGATCACCTTCCCAGGGATGGTCCAGTTGGCGAGATCGCCCTGCTCGCTCACTTCCATCGCTCCCAGGATGGCCGCGTCGATGTGGCCGCCGCGGATCATCGCGAACGAATCCGCGCTGGAGAAGTACGCGGTCCCCTTGATCTCGGTGACCGTCTCCTTGCCGGCGTTCACCAGGTCGGGATCGATCTCGGCCTCGGTCGGGTACGGGCCGATCCCGAGCATGCCGTTTTCCGATTGGAAGATGACGTCGACCCCGGGCGGCAGGTAGTTCGCGGCCAGAGTGGGCAGGCCGATGCCGAGGTTGACGTACATCCCGTCCTTCAGCTCCTTGGCCGCGCGCGCGGCGATCTGCTCGCGTGTCAGTGGCATCAGCTCGGCCTCACGGTGCGCTTCTCGATCCATTTCTGGTAGTTCGAGCCCTGGAAGATGCGCTTCACGTAGATGGACGGGACGTGGATCTGGTCGCCGTCCAGCTCGCCGATGTCGACCAGGTGCTCTACCTCGGCGATGGTGATGCGCGCCGCCGTGCACATCATGGGCGAGAAGTTCCGCGCGGTCTTGCGGAACACCAGGTTCCCCCACCTGTCGCCCTTCCAGGCGCGCACGATGGCGTAATCGGCCTTGAGCGGCTTCTCGAAGATCATCTCCCGGCCCTCGATCACCCGGCTTTCCTTGCCCTGCGCGATCTGGGTGCCCGCGCCCGTCGGGGTGAAGAAACCGCCCAGCCCTGCGCCGCCGACGCGGATGCGCTCGGCCAGCGTGCCCTGCGGGTTCAGCTCCACCTCCAGCTCACCGGCGAGGAACTGGCGCTCGAACTCCTTGTTCTCGCCGACATAGCTCGCGATCATCTTGCGGACCTGGCGGCTCTGCAGCAGCACGCCCAGTCCCTTGTCGGTGGTCCCGCAGTTGTTCGAGATCACGGTGAGGTTCTTCACGCCTTTGCGGTGGATGGCGGCGATCAGGTTCTCCGGATTGCCGGAGAGTCCGAAGCCGCCCGACATGATCACCGCCCCGTCCTGCATGTCGCGGATCGCCTCGTCCGCATTCTTCACGACTTTGTTCATTCGATCCTCTGCGTAAATTCCGAAATGTCCGCGCTTGGAAAAAGCGTAGCGCCGCCCTATCGGCGGCGACTAGTCCCGCTCCACGATGAGGGCGATTCCTTCGCCGCCGCCGATGCAGAGCGACGCCAGGCCGCGCTTCTTGCCCAGGTCCTTCATGGCGTACAGGAGCGTCACCAGCAAACGGGCTCCGGAGGCGCCGATGGGGTGTCCCAGCACTACGGCGCCGCCGCGGACGTTGACCTTGTCCGGGGTAATCCCGAGCAGCTGGTTGTTCGCCATCGCCACCACGGCGAAGGCCTCGTTGATCTCCCACAGCTCGATGTCCTGGGCCTTCAGCCCGGCACGGGTGAGGGCCTGCTTGATCGCGTCGGCAGGAGCGATGGTGAATTCCACCGGGTCGCGCGCCGCGTGACCGAAGTCGCCGAGCCGCGCCAGCACGGTGCGTCCGTCGCGCTTCGCGCGCTCCTCGGACATCAGCACGACCGCCGCCGCGCCGTCGTTGATGGAGCTGGCATTGGCAGCGGTGATCGTCCCGTCCTTCTTGAAGGAAGCCTTGAGGCTGGCGATCTTGTCGGGCCGGGCGAGCTTGGGCCCCTCGTCCTCGCTCACCACCGTCTTGTTGCCCTTCTTGTCCGCGATCTCCACTGGAGCGATCTCGGCCTTGAACGCTCCCTCCGCCTGCGCCTTCTGTGCGCGGCGGGTGGACTCGAGTGCGTACTCGTCCTGCGCCGCGCGGGAGAACTTGAAGTCCGCGGCGCATTTCTCGCCGCACATCCCCATGTGCATGTCGTTGTACGGATCCCAGAGCCCGTCGTGGATCATCAGGTCCTTGAGCTCCGTGTTACCCATGCGCGCGCCGGTGCGGGCCGAATGCGTGAAATACGGCGCGTTGGACATCGACTCCATTCCGCCCGCGACCACCACGTCGGCCTCGCCTAGCGCGATGACGCGCGCTCCCTCGATGACCGCCTCGAGCCCGGAGCCGCAGACCTTGTTGACGGTCACGCAAGGCACCGTGTTCGGGATGCCCGCATAGATCGCGGCCTGGCGGGCGGGCGCCTGGCCCACTCCGCCCTGCAGCACCTCGCCCATGAAGACGGTCTTCACATCCTCCGGCTGGACCTTGGCGCGCTGGAGCGCCGCCTGGATGGCGGTGGCTCCGAGCCGGGGGGCTGGCACCGCGGCGAGCGACCCCAGGAACG
>VBKO01000413.1 GCA_005888115.1 Deltaproteobacteria bacterium | reverse complement strand
CACGGACCGGGGAAAGCTGAACGCCGCGTCGGGGCCCGCTCCGTCCGCGTTGCTACCCTTCAAGCCGCCCGCGATGGTGTCCACGGCTCCGTTGCGGAGCCCCCGCACGCGCGCGGAAGCGCCATCGATCATCACCACTTCGCCGTCGGGGCGGACTGCGGCGGCGATGATCTCCGAGATCCTCACGTCACCGGCGGGCCCATCGCTCCAGCCCACGGCGCCGATCGAGCCCGCGACGGTGGAGATGGTGTGCGGCGGAGCCGCGGAGATCCGGCGCAGCACCCCGCTCTCCGGCTCCACGAACAGCGCGTCTCCTCCGGGAACCGGCGCGAGGAACATCGGGTGGTACAGCGTTGCCGTGTTTCCCGGTCCGTCCTGCAACCCGAGCTTCCCGGTGCCCGCCCAGGTGGTCACCGTGCCGTCGCGGGCCACGGCGCGGATCCTCCTGTTGCCGGTGTCTGCAACGAGCAGCGTGCCCTTCGAGGTCATCGCGACGGCCGTGGGAGAGGCGAATTGCGCGGCGCTTCCCACCCCATCCGCGAACCCAGGCTTGCTGCCGGCGAGCGTCTGGACCATTCCGCCCGAGATGGTCCGGATGCGGTAGTTGCGCGTATCCGCCAGGTAGATCGTTCCGTCCGGGCCGGCCGCGATTCCCCGCGGATCGAAGAATTGCGCGGAGTCGGCGGGGCCGTCGGCGAAGCCTTTGCGCCCTCCCGCGATGGAGGTGACCGCGCCGGAAGGAGTGATCCGGACGATGCGCTGCTCGTCGACGACGATCGCGTCCCCGTTGGGCTCGACTGCGAGCGCCCGCGGCTCGCGCAAGTCGCGGGTGACGGTGGACACCTGGACGCCGGTGCGGAACACGGGCGGTCGCGGCAGCGCCAGACCCATCGCCGGCAAAGAGGCGGGCAGCTTTCCATCGCCCGCGAGGACCGAGAAGACGTTGGCGGTCGCCTGCTGGACGCGCGCATCCCACTGGCCGGGGACTGAGAGCGCTCGCGACCACTTGATCGATCCGGTCGAGAACACCTGCGCACCGCTCGCTGCCGGGTACAGCGTGGTTTCCCCGGCGGCCAGGTCGCCATTGTGGTCCTCGGTGGTGGACCCGCAGACCACGGCCAACTTGGAGGGCAGGTTGTGGCGGTCCCCGCGGTTGTCGACTTCCTCGGCATAGACGCCGGGGATCATCGTGTTCTCGCTCACCTCCGCCCCGGTCCAGATCCAGGAGGCCGGATCGCGCACGAAGAGCGGAGACGCCACCCACATCCAGGCGCCGTACATCTCGCCGATCATGTGGTTCTCGGGCCGGTTCAGCGGAGCGTCACGCCAGCGCGCCGTCACGTGCGCCGGATCGGACGCATTCGCGGGATCGAGCGCGGCGAACTCCTTGTAGCCGATCAGCAGCCGCCGCGATGCGTCGGCGAAGCGCACCTGCCAGTACGCGCTGTTCGCCGCCAGGAAGGCGACGTTGGTGCCCGACGCGATGGCCTTCTCCGTCGCGTCGTACATGGCGGCGGTCCAGTACTCGCTGTGGCCCTGGAAGAGCAGCATGCGGCGCCGGGATACCAGACCCGGATCCGCGTCGAGATCCGCATCCGTCACGTACGCGATGTCGTATCCCTGCGCCTCGGCGAAGGTGATGAAGTCGCGATCCTTGTCCAGCAGATCGCCGGTGCCACGGTTGCGATTGTAGGGTCGATCGAACGACACCGCGAACGCGTGCCACTTCGGCCATTCGGAGCGCGAGCTCTCGTAGAGGCTGGTGCCGCCCCAGTTGTTGTACGCCTGGTACGTGTTCGTCGAGACGGAGTAGAGGATCACGGCGGCGGGCGAAGGTTCGCGGACCACGAAGGTCGCGTACGTCTGCCCGAGCGAGGAAGAGATCTTCACCAGATACACTCCGGTGAGCGCCTGCTCCGGCACCTGGATCGCAAACGTCGCGGGCCAGCCGGCCGAAACCGCACCCGTCGCGGCATCCAGCTTTGCGGCCGTCCAGAGCGGGACGGCGACCGGACCACCCTCGGCGAGCTTCCGCCCGAGCGCGCCGCCGTAGTACCCCAGCCGCCAGAGCTGCCAGGAAGCGGTGGTTGCCGCGGCGGCGCCGGCATGGATGTTGACGGTTTCTCCGGCCAGCGCGCTG
>VBKO01000412.1 GCA_005888115.1 Deltaproteobacteria bacterium | reverse complement strand
CTGAATACAATTCCAGCGTCCGAGCGCATCCACAACCGGCCTTCTGCGAAAACGGCGCGAGTCAGGAACGAGTCCTGTCCAGGGCGCCGCGGCTCGACTGCTCCTGCAGCGAGAGCCAGCGTCACCGCACGCCGCAATCACCCACGCTCGCGCCGACGATTCGGTCCGCAACGAGGGCTGCGGCCACCACCGCGCACTGTCCAGTACGGCGAGCAACTTCGCTGTCCGCGTCCGCGAGCATCGAGGTCCACGAGGCCTGCTCGGACAATGTCGTCCTCCGTGCGGCCTTCATGATCTCTCGTAACGCATGTTCCGCCGCCTGGGCACCTCCGGACATGCCTCCCGATCCATCGACGACGACCATGACGGTCGCGTCTCCCAGACGCATCGCTTCCACGCGGTCCTGTCCTTCGTGGGAAGCCACGACCACGTGCGCTACGTGGACCACCGCCCCCCTCCGATCGACCCCGCCGTCCATCCTCTCATTCAGCCTGAACGCTGCCCAACCTCATCATCGCCACCATCCCGGACTGCGCATGCCCCTGCCGCTTCCCTCTCCTCGGTCGTCACCGATGCCTTGACCGCACGCGCCGTGAATCTCCGCTGTCGCTAGCGCCCGTACTGCGTCACCCAGGCCGGCGGCTCTGCTTCCTTGGTTCCATCCACCTTGACGCCTCGAACGCTGGCCCATCGGTAGCCCCACATCGGACCCCACTTCGACACGTATGTCTCCGGAGTGGCGAACGCCTGGTCCGTCTGCGCCTCGGCGAGTGAGACGAACTGATAACCCTTTTTCTCGAACATCGTGAGGACGTCCTCAAGCACCGCCGCATTGAGCCGGTTCGCGTGGAGCAACATCACCTGCGGTATCTCTCGCCCGAAGACTTGCCTGTGGAGAACGGCGTAGTAATCGATTTCAGCCGAAGTGTATTCGAGGTAGGCCGCCTTCAGCTTGCGCTCCGATTGGACATCATGCTTCGCGAGCATCACCCCATAGGCGCGCTCAAACTTGAAGTCCTCGCTGTCGATGGTACATGCGGCAAGCGCGTAGCCCCGCTTCCACAAATAGTTCTGGATGGCCGTGTGTTTGTCCTTCGTATCGCCCGTGTGGTTATACGGAAATCGGAAGAAGGCCAGCGGCTTTCCCGCTTCTCGCATCAATGGGCCGATGGACGTTTCACCCTTCTCGATTTCACGCTCGAATGCTTCGATGGACAGTTGATTGAGGTCCGCGTGCGAATAGGTATGGTTTCCCAAGTCCAATCCCGCCCTCACCCATATACGCAGGATGGCACGGCGTTCCTCCACATCCGGAGCTTCGCTGATCCCTCGTTCATTGACGAAGCCAACTGCCGGGGCGTGGTGCCTCTTCAGCGTGGAGACCATGGCCTCGTTGATGGCTCGAATACCTGGAGTCGAGAGGGATTGATCCTCCTCAGGGTTCCTTTCCCGGCCGCAGGGAGATCGTCGAACGTCAGCGCCACCAGGCGCGTCTGGGCTGGACCAGGTCCACTCGCAAGAGTGGCAACCGCGACGAGAATCGTTGCCAGCAACATCGGCCTCCTCGGTCGAGTTTAGCATCGAGCTCGAGCTCACGGCCTTCCGTGCTGGGACAAGATGTCTGTCGGCTTGAGCAAACGCCCGCGCTGGATGACGAGCTCGATCAGGCGGGTGTTGCGCAAGTCCGCGAGAGGATCCGCGGACAGGACGAGCAGGTCGGCGACCTTGCCAGCCTCGACCGTCCCCTGCTCGCGTTCGCGACCGAGCGCGATGGCCGCATTGCGGGTCGCCATCTGCAGCACGACGAAGCGCGGGATGCCGGCCTCTTCGAGGAGGAGCAACTCGTCGTGAAGGCTCGCGCCCGGGACGATCCAGGGGTTCGGCGTATCGGTGCCGGCGGTGAGCAGGACGCCTCCCTCGTGGAGCGCCTTTACCCAGGCGAGGAGCTTCGGCCAGGCGGCATGGCCGCGCGCGAATTGCGGCTTGGTCCATCGACGCGTGAAGGCGCCGGCGCGAAAGCCGCGGATGACGGTCGAAGGCAACAGGTTCAGGTCGGGGTTTCGCTGCCAGCGCGCCGAGTCGCCGAACAACTTCGTATGCATCGCGATCAGGGTGAGGTCGACGGGCACGCGGCTGCGCGCAAGCTCCGCAACGAGCTTGCGCACCGGCTCCGCCGTCGTGTCGAGCCGCTCGAGCCATTCGACGCGTCCGAACAACCCCACGGCCATGCCGTTCGGGTCGAGAAGCAAGTCGCGCGTCCATGGAGCAGCGTGCTCCAGGCCGTCGATGCCCAGGGCCGCCGCCTCCATCCACGTCGTCGCTTGGAGGTGGCCGACGACTCGTAATCCATGGGCGTGCGCCTCCGCCAGTGCGACGCCGAGGAGTTTTGGCCCGACGGCGGCGTAGGCCTTGACGCAGTCGACGCCGGCGAGCGCCTGCCAACGAACCTCACGCCGCACGTCTTCGACCGTGCGCACTGGTGTGAACGGCTCCGCATCCACGGTGCTTACGTTCAGGATCCGCCCGCACGTCCAGAGCCGCGGCCCCTCGATCTTTCCGGCTGCGAGCATCGACCGATAGGTGACGGCGGCTTCGGTCGCTGCGCCTGGATCTCGCACCGTGGTCACGCCGTGCGCGAGCAGGACGCGCAGCGCCAGCAGCGACAACTCCCGGTCGACCTGCGGGCCAAGCTGGCCTTGCTCATCCGTCGGATGAACGAGGACGTGCGCGTGCAGGTCGGCCAGACCGGGGAGTACGAACTTGCCGCTCAGATCGATGACTTGCTCACCGTGCCCTTTCCCCGGCGGGACGACCTCGGCGATCCGCTCGCCCTCAAGCACGAGATCTGCAGCGCGCGGGGACGCGCCCGTCATCTCGAGCACTGTGGCGCCGCGCAGGACCACCCTCTGCGCGTGCGCGGCGAGAGCGATGATCGAGCCGAAAATGAGCGCGCGCAGACGCACGGCGCGAAGATAACAGTTGCGAGGCTAGACATGCATGCTGCGTGGCCGGAGCGCACGGCCACGTGCTCAGCGACCCGCCGCCACTTGTG
>VBKO01000411.1 GCA_005888115.1 Deltaproteobacteria bacterium | reverse complement strand
GCACGCCGAGCACGCCGAAGATGAGCGTCAGGCCGCTCGCGACCAGGAAGAGGAGCAGGCCGTACTCCACGCCGTTGAGCAGCTGCAGCGCGAACAGCGGAAGGCTCATGTCGCCATCTGGCAACCGAACGCCGGATCGTCGGCGTCCTTCTGGGCGATCCCGAGCACGACCTCCTTGCCGCCCTTGACCTGCCGCACGTAGACGTTCTGCACCGGGTTGTGCGCCTTGGAGAAGCGGAAGGGCCCGCGCGGGCTGTCGGTGCGCGCCGACTCGAGCGCCGCGATCAGCTCCTTCTGCGCCCCTGTGTCGCCTTGTACTTTCGCCAGCGCACTGGCCAGGAGGTGGACGGTGTCGTAGCCGGCGACCGCGTAGACGTCGGCATCGCGCGAGGTGGCCTTCTTGAACGCCTCGCGGAACTTCTGGTTCACCGGCGTATCGAGGCTGTCGGCGTAGTGGAGGGTGGTCTTGATCCCCTCGGCCGCGGCGCCTTGCGCGCGCAGCACGCCTTCGGTGAGGAACCCGCTGCCATAGAGCGGGACCTTGTCGCGCAGCCCGGCATCCGCATAGTCCTTGACGAACTTCGCTGCGCCCGCGCCGGCGAAGAAGACGAACACCGCGTCCGGCTTGAGCGCCGCGATCTCGGAGAGATTCGCCTGGAACTCGGTGGTGGGGAAGGGGACCGGGATCTCCTTCACGATGGTGCCGCCGCCCTTGGTGAACCCTTCCTTGAACGCCGCCATCGATTCCTGGCCGAAGCTGTAGTTCCAGAACATGAGGACCGCTTTCTTGCGGCCGTCCTTGAGCACCACGTCCGCGCACGGGTACGAGGTCTGCCAGTTGGAGAACGAGGTGCGGAAGACGTTGGGCGCGCACAGCTGGCCGGTGACTGCCTGGGCTCCGGCGTTGGTCACGATGGTGAGCGTCTTCTCCTGGCGGACGATCTGCATCATCGCCATCGCCACCCCGGAGTGGACCGGGCCGGTGAGGACGTCGACCTTCTCCCCGACGACGAGCTTGTTCACGTTGGCGGGCGCCTTGGCCGGATCGGACTCGTCGTCCACCGCGACCCAGTCGATCTCCCGGCCGCCGAGCTTGTTGTCGTGCTCGCGGGCAGCCAGCTTCATCGCGTCGGTGATGTTGTTGCCGAGCGCCGCGTAGGTGCCGGAATAGGGCAAGAGCAGGCCGATGCGGATCTTCGCCTTGCTGGCCGGAAAGGCGCGGCGGGGAAGAAGGCTCGAGGCGGCGGCTGCTCCCGTTGCAGCAAGCAATGCGCGGCGGGAGAAAGTCTGCCTGGACATGGCGGGAACCCCCGTTTGAAGTGACGCTGGATCCCGGCAGTACGACAGAATTGCCCCTGGTCCGTCAAACCATCCACCGCCAGTCGCCGCCGATAGGGCGGCGCTGTGCTTTGGAGAGGCGGTCGGGGGGCGCTGCGCTTTTCAGGGAGCGGCCAGTATGGGAGACCGGAACGATGCGCACGCAGGTTGGGATAGTCGGTGCTGGACCGGCCGGGCTCCTGCTCTCGCACCTGTTGCACCTGGAGGGGATCGAGTCGGTCGTGATCGAGGCGCGCAGCCGCGCGGAGATCGAGTCGACCATCCGCGCGGGCGTCCTCGAGCAGGGGACGGTCGATCTGCTCGTCGAGGTCGGCGTTGGCGAGCGGATGCGGCGCGAGGGCGCCGTCCACCGGGGCATCAACCTGCGCTTCAGCGGGGAGACGCACCGCATCGACCTGCACGAGCTGACCGGCGGGAAGGCGATCACGGTGTACGCGCAGCACGAGGTGATCAAGGACCTCGTCGCCGCGCGGATCGCCACCGGGGGAGCGCTGCTCTTCGAGGTTTCGGAAGTCACCCTGCACGACGTGGAGACGCGAACGCCGAGGATCCGTTTTCGACACGAAGGCGGGCAGCGCGAGATCGCCTGCGATTTCATCGCCGGCTGCGACGGCTTCCACGGCGTGTGCCGTTCCGCGATCCCGCAGGACCGCCGGACGGACTATCAGCACGTCTATCCGTTCGGATGGTTCGGCATCCTCGCCGAAGCACCGCGCTCCACCGAGGAGCTGATCTACACCCGTCACGAGCGCGGCTTCGCCCTGGTCAGCACGCGCTCGCCTGAGCTGCAGCGGCTCTACTTCCAGTGCGACCCGCGCGACGACGAGGACCGCTGGTCCGACGAGCGCATCTGGGAGGAATTCCGCGCGCGGCTCGAAGGGAAGGACGGCTTCCGCCTCGCGGAAGGTCCCATCGTGCAGAAGGGCATCGTAGCGATGCGCAGCTTCGTCATCGATCCGATGCGGCACGGCCGGCTGTTCCTCGCCGGCGACGCGGCGCACATCGTGCCGCCCACCGGAGCGAAGGGCATGAACCTCGCTGTCGCCGACGTGCGCGTCCTCTCTCGCGCGCTGGCAGTATTCTTCACTTCCGGGCGCACCGACCTCCTCGACCGGTACTCCTCGACCTGCCTGCGCCGCGTCTGGCTGGCCGAGCGGTTCTCTCGCTGGATGACGGCGATGACCCACCTCGACGAGACCAGCGATGCGTTCAGCAACCGGCTACAGCTCGCCGAGCTGGAATACGTGACCAGCTCGCGCGCCGCCGCGGTCTCGTTGGCAGAGAACTACGTCGGCCTGCCCATGGCCTGAGCGCGTTGACGCCGAGAGCGGCTTCCGCGTACGGTCCGACGAGGACGGCCGAGGAACCTCGAG
>VBKO01000256.1 GCA_005888115.1 Deltaproteobacteria bacterium | reverse complement strand
CATGCGCTCGTCCGCCAGGGCGTCCGGGCGCTGCTGGAGAAAGCGGGCTTCGAGGTGGTCGGTGAGGCGTCCGACGGCCAGGAAGCCCTCCTGCTGGTGACCGCCGTCCGGCCTGACGTCGCGATCCTGGACATCGGCATGCCGCTGCTGAACGGGCTCGACACCGCGCGCGAAATCCAGAAAGCCTGGCCGAAGACGAAGACCGTCCTGGTCACCCGGCACGACGAGGTCCAGTACGTCAGCGAGGCTCTTCGCGCGGGGGTCAAGGGATACGTGCTGAAGAACCAGGCGGCCACCGACCTCGTGGAGGCCATCCACCAGGTCGGGCGAGGAGGGATCTATCTGAGCCCGCACGTCTCCCGCGCCGTCGTCGAGGCGTACCTGAGCAAGACCAACGTTCCCGTCGACCCGCTCACCCCACGCGAACGCCAGGTCCTGCAGATGGTCGGCGAAGGCAGGTCCACGAAGGACGTGGCGACGATCCTCGGGATCAGCGCGAAGACCGCCGAGTCGCACCGCGCCCGGCTGATGCGGAAGCTCGACATCCACGAGACCGCGGGACTCGTCCGCTACGCGATCCGCCGTGGCCTCGTCCAGCCGTGACGCAGCGGCATTCCTCCGTTCGCGCTTGCAGCCGTCGGGCGCAACCGCGCCGCGCGTTCCAGTATTCACCTGATTGCGGAAATCCGGCGCCGCGACCATTTGTGTCGCCAGGTCAAAGCCCTTGGAACACGAGACCCAGGTCCCCATCCGGTCGGACCAGGACATCGTCACCGCTCGCGAGAAAGGCCGCTTGCTCGCGGCGGCGTTGAGCTTCACCTCCGGCGAAGCCACCCTGATCGCCACCGCGATCTCCGAGCTTGCGCGCAACATCGTGACGTACGCAAAGCAAGGCGAAATTCGCTTGAAGGTGATCGACCGCTCCCCGGATCGTCGCGGCATCCAGGTGATCGCGCACGACGACGGGCCGGGCATCGCGGATCTCGATCAGGCGCTGCGCGACGGCTTCTCCACCTCGGGCAGCCTGGGAGTCGGGTTGCCGGGCGTGAGGCGGCTGGTCGACGAGTTCCACATCGATTCGCAGCGGGACCGCGGCACGACCGTGACCATCACGAAGTGGAAGACCTAGCGCCAATCAGGCGGTTACAGTCGGAGTCTCGCCACGGCCAGCGTCCGATCGCCGGTCTGGAACGGGACTGCCCATGCGGGACGCGCCGAGAGCAATTGCGCGCCCTGCTCGGGAAGGCCCGGCGAGGCGTCCCAGAGATATGCGTCGACGGGCCCGGCTCCGGAAAGCTCCAGCTCGATCTGCACTCCCTCGACGCCCGTGGTCGTGCAGACGTATCCGCGCCACGCGCGGGAATCCCCATAGGCGGCGCCGACGAGGTTCTTCGACGGCGTCTCGGGCACGCTCGTGCCGTTCATCCGTACCGACATCACGCGCTCCGCGGGCAAGGCGATCCCCGCGAGCGCCGCCCCGCGTGGCGAGCGCAGCCGGGCTCGGATCGATCGGGTGCCGCCTTCGGACCGCTGCTCCTCGATGGCGAGCTCCGGCCTGGAAAGCGGGAGCGCGGGAGCTGGCGCCGAGTACGCTCGCACGCGCGGTGCCCAGGGCAGCGCGGCGACCGGCGCGCGGCCGAACGGCGCCGCCGCGCCGAGCTCGCGCGGGAGCGGCCCGGTGCCCGCCGAGGCCAGCCAGCGCGCCTCCTTCGCGTCCGCGTCCAGGCTGTACCAGAGGTTGAGCTTGCGCGGATTGTCGGCGGTGAACGGCAGCGCGGCCGCCGCGGCGACGGAGGCGGTCACGATCAGGGCAGCGGTGCCGAACGCCAGCGCGCCGCGGAAGCGCGGGCCCGCCTCGAGCCAGGCCAGGGCTGCCGTACCCAGGACCAGGGTGAGGAGCGCCGACGACGCAGGCAGGATGGGTAGACCCAGAGCGTCGTAGAGCAGCCACGCCACAGGGCACCAGAGGACTGCTGCGGCGGCGAGCGGCAGCAACGAGGTGACCCACCGCGCATGCGCAGAGGCCGCCAGGCCGCACGCGCCCGCCACCAGGCACGGGAGCACGAAAGGATAGGCGAGACCGGGGTTGGCGAACCCCGTCGCGACGCCCGCTCCCGCCCACGCTCCCCAGGTTCCCCACCACAGCCCTGCCGCCCCCGCCCTGCGTCCCGGCCACAGCGCTGCCGCCCACGCGCCGAGGACCGGCAGGGCGAGGAATGCAGCACGAGCAGCCGCCGGATGCGCGATGAACGGATATGGCGCGGCTCCCACCGCGCGCAACGCAAGAAGCAACAGGTACCCGACCACGCCGGTGCCTGCGATTCCCGCCAGGAACGCGCCGCCGCCGAACGCGAGCGCGCCCGCGCGCAGCTCGCCACGCCGCACCGCGCGCGTCGCTCCGGCCAGCCAGAGGAGCGCGGCGGCGATGGCCAGCACTGGCATCCAGCCCAGCGGCCAGCGCACGACGCCGAAGGCGAGCACGTCGAAGAACGCCAGCTCTCGCCGCCGTGGCGCCTCGAGGTTCAGCCCCGCCAACCCGCTTCGCTTGTAGACGGTGAGGTCGGTGTCGTTCGGGAGCATCTTGTAGATCGTGTAGTAGATGGAGTTGCTGGCCGGCCTCGGCACGCTCTTCGCGAACAGGTCGACGATCCATCCGCTCCGGTCGCTGGTCTCGAACATGAGGCTCGCGCCGGTGGTCCCGCGCGCCTCCAGATTCACCACCGCACCTACTTCCTTCGCCGCTGGATCGCCCGCGACGAACGCCTCCGCCCCGAGCAGGTCGTCCTCCTCGCCTTCGTTCACCAGCAGGAGGACGGGGCGTTCCGGAGGGGGCCCCGCCTTCAGCGCCCGCGCGATCTCCAGAGCAGCCGAAACGCCCGCTCCGTCGTCGCTCGCGCCCGGGCCGGCGGGCACCGAGTCATAGTGCACCGACAGCAGCACCCCCTTGCCCGCGCGTTGACCGTCGAGCCGCGCGATGACGTTGGTCACGCGTGCGCAGATGCCGACCGCTCCGCAGGCAAACGCTTCCTGGGTGCGCGGCTGATAGCCGAGCCGCTCCAGTTCCGCGACGACGCGTTGCCGGACGCGCGCGCCAGCGGGGGACCCCGTCGGGTGGGGCTCACCGTCGCCCACGAGCCCGCGGAGGACCTCGCGAGCGCGGCTGGCGGAGAACTCCTGCGCGGGCGCATCCGCCGGTCTGGCGGGAGGCGGCCTATAACGGAGAGCGGCGGCCCCGATCGATGCCATCACCAGCGCCAACGCCGCCGAAAGCTTCGCGGAGCCAGGATCCATCTGCGCAGGTTATCAGCCGCGCGGCTGCGTGGGACGACCCGGAGAATGGTTGCGGCGGCCCTCCGCGCCCGGTAGAGGGCTTGCGCGTGAGCGACCGGATCCATCACTTCGAGGCAGTCGCCTTCGTGGAGAACTTCAACCTCCGCGAGCTGGCGCAGGCCATCCCCGGCGGCCGTCTGCGCGCGCACGAGCTGCGGTACCCGCTCGAGGGCGGAGGGGAGGTGTTCGTCTATCCCTTCGGCGCGGCCGTGTTCCACGATGCTGCGGCCGAGCGACGCGAACGTTTCCTCGAGCGCATCCGCGCCACGCTCCGCGCCCCGGCCCGGAAGGTGGTCGCCGAGAGCTTCACCGTCCGCGAAGAGCCCGGCGCGAAGATCGGCTTCGCGGAGGGAGTCCTGCAAATCGCCGAGCTGGGTCCGGCGCGCGCGGCGGCGGTGGCCATCGTCGTCGCCCAGAGCGCCGCCATGGAGTACTACGAGCGCCTCGTCGACGACCTCTTCGGGCGGACCGACGCCCTCGTCGACCGGCTGGAGAAGACGGGCACCGTGCGCGCGCGCCCCGCCCGCCTGCACCGGTTCATCGGCGAGGCGATCACCTCCCGCAACGAGGTCCTCTCCGTGCTCCACCTGCTCGACAAGCCCGACGAGGTCTGGGAGGACCCGGAGCTGGACCGCATCTACGACGACCTGCGCGCCGAATTCGATCTCACCGATCGCTACCAGTCGCTGGAGATCAAGCTGCGCGGCGTGCAGGAATCGTTGGAGCTGGTGCTCGACGTCGCGCGCGATCGCCGCATGTGGCTTTTGGAGATGTCCATCGCCGGGCTGATCCTGGTGGAGCTGGTGCTCTCGATCTGGCGCAGGTGAGCGGCTGGGTTGCCGCCCGCGGCGCGTGCAAGGGGATCTCCGTGCGCGCGCATGTCGCCGGGGCTATCCTCCGCCCATGACCGTTTCCGCCCGCCCCAACGAGTCCCGCATCCGCGGCCGCGTGGTCCGGTTCGAGCGCGCGGACGACGGATGGGGAGGCTGGGCGGAGCTCGACGTGCATTCCGTGTCCGCGGAGGGGACGGAGCGGCCGCCCCCTCTGGTCGGAAAGACCGTCCGGACGTTCGTGCCGCCGCCGATGGTCGACGAGATCTCGACCGCGCGGGAGGTCGATGCCCGGGTGAGCTGGCACGGCGGCCCCGGCGGCGGCTTCTACTCACTCGTGCCGCGCTGACCTCCCCGCCCGCTTCGCCTTCGCCTTGCGACGCCCGGCCGCCGGCGCGCTCGCGCCCGCCTTCCTCGTCTTCGCCGCCAGCGCCGGCGACGGAGCCACCGCCGAGATGCGCAGGGTTGCCACGCCGGCGTGTGGATCGAAGGCGATCTTGGTGAGCGACACCCCGGACGGGGTGTTCCCGTAGGTCCGGGTGGATGGCGTCGTGCGGTCGTCCAGCGCGACGGTCCGGAGCCGTCCCGGGAACGGGTCGCCCTGATCCCCGCGGTTGCGGTTGAACTCGAGGTCCATCGCGCCGTCCGCCTGGATGAGCCCCACCTGGTAGTGCGGCGGCGAACCGTTGCCGTCCTGCGCCTCGTCGACGTGCCACACCAGGAGCCCCTCCCCGGGCAGGCCGGCGTCGAGATCGGCGCACTGGCGGGACTCGAGCAGGAAGTACTCCTGACTCGCTCCCCGCTTCGCGCTGATCCGGATCACGCTGCGCGTGCGGTGCGCCGGAGTCAGCCGCGCCGACGAGCCGGCCCCGAGGCTGACCGATCTGGGCTTGACCCAGCCGAGCTGCGTGCGCGACCACGCGCAGAAATCGGTCGGCTTGTCGCCCTGGCCTCCCCAGGAGCCCGCGCCCATCACGCACCACATCCCCACTCCCTCGGAGCGATAGCTGATGTCGTACAGGTCCGGGAGGCCGAGGAAGTGACCGAACTCGTGACAGAACACGCCGACTCGGCCGTCCTCCGGCTGCAGGGTGTATGCCCAGATGCCGACGCCGCCGACGGTGCGCGGGTGCGGGATGGTCCACTTGTGCGACCAGATCAATTCCTTGCGAAGCTTCTCATCCGTCTGCTCCTCGGCGCCCGCTCCCGCGTGGACGACGATGAGCCCGTCGAGGTGCCCGTCCCTGTCCGAGTCGAATCGCCCGAACTGCACGCCTGCCGAGATCGCGGCGTCCAGCGCGTCCTCGACCAGCTTCTGCCCGTTGTTCGGGTAGTCGCCGGTCGCGCTGTCCGCGCCGACGTAGAAGGTCAGCGGCTTGGGCAGCGTGTACCACCCGAGCACCTCGCCCTGGACGTCGAGCTTCCCGTAGGAAGCGGCGCGATAGAAGTCGCGCAGCGTGGGCTTCGCCGCCGTGCCGCCGCCGAAGAGCATCTGGTCGAAGTGGGACTTGCTCTGCCGCCCACGGACGTCGGGGAAGTCCACCAGGAGCACGAGCGCGCGCCGGATGCCCTTCGAGGGAGGCATCCTGGCCGTGTCCGCGTAGAAAGCCCCGTCGCGGTAGCCGGTGAGTTGTGGGCGGGGCAGCGGGATCGCCAGGCTTCGCGCGATCTCCGTGGGACTCATGGTTCCTAGCCGCTTCTCCAGAGCCTGCCGCCGGCGTTCGATGGCCTGGCGCACTTCCGGCGACGGCGCAACGCCGCAGAATTGATTCATGTTCTGACCCCCTGGGCGCCTTCGCAGGCGTCCGGGCCGGATGAGGCGCCACTCACCGGGAAGAATCAAGAGCCAGCAATCCGGCCGGGGGGGCCAGGATCCGGGCCGGCCTGCAGCTTCAACCCCGCGTACACCGCCCGGTTCGCGGGTGTCGCCACTCCGGTCTCGCGGCCGAGGCGGACGACGGCGCCAGACAACCAACCGACCTCTAGCCGGTTCCCGCGATCGAGATCGTTGTGCATCGAGGAGGTCATCTGCGCGGGAAGCGTGTCCACGAACGCGAGCCGCTTCTCGGCGAAGTCCGGATCCATCGCGACCCCCTTCGCGCGGCCGACCGCGACCGCTTCGCGCATCACCTCGAGCAACAGCGCACGCGTGTCGGGGTCCGACCGCACGGGACCGATGGGACGGCGGGTCAGCGTAGTGATCGCCGAGAGGCCGACGATGAAGACGAACTTCTCCCAGATGGCGCGATCGATGTCGGCCGACAGCTCCGCATCGAACCCGGCCTTCGCGCGCGTGCACGCTTCGAGGAAGGCTTCCGCGCGCCGCGTCCGCTTGCCGCCCAGCTCACCGAAGACGAGGCGGGCCATCTGGCCGCTGTGATGCACCGATCCCGGTCGATCCAGGGTGGCCGCGATGTAGCAGACGCCGCCCATGAGGTGCTCCCGCCCGACCGCGCGCGCGAGCACGTCGTTTGCCTCGACGCCGTTCTGCAGCGAGATGACGGCGGTGTCGCGACCCATCAGCGGCGCGAGCTGGCTCGCCGCCTCTTCGGTGCTCCAGAGCTTCACCGTGAACAGCACCACGTCGACCGGTCCGATCGAGGCCGGGTCGTCGGTGGCGCGGAGGACGTCGAGACGCAGGTCGCCGCGCGGGCTCCGCAGATCGAGCCCGCCCTCGCGCATCGCGGCGAGCTGCCGGCCCCGGGCGATGAACGCGACGTCCTCTCCGGCGGCGGCGAGCCGCGCGCCGAAGTAACCACCGATCGCACCGCTGCCCAGGATGGCGATCTTCACCCTGACCTCCGCGCGCCAGATACCACGCCGCGCCGATCGCCGTTCTCTGTCAGCCAGCCGACGCAGTTTTCCGTCGCTCGTGCCAGGCTGCGCGACCGCAGGCGAGGCGCATCAGACGGCTGTGAAGCTCGCCGATTGCGCGTACCCCGCATCGATCATCTTGCGGATGTTTCCAGGGTCGAAGTCGAGGGGGTCGAAGGGCAGCGGCTCCTTGGGCTGGAAGAGCCGGATCTTCACCTTGCGGTACTCGGTGCGGAGCTCCGAGAGGTCGTTCTTCAGCCCGGCGATGCGCAGGTCAGCGCGGCTGACCTCGTCGTTCATGATGTCGATCGACCGGAGCAGGAGCTGCGGGATGGCATGCGCGTCCTTGACCTCGAACGGCGACTTCGCGAACGGGTCGGAGCAGAGGACGACGTCGACGTTCTGCGCTCCGGCATGGATGGCCTCTCCCAGAGGCGTGACGTTGCGCAGCCCGCCGTCGGTCCACAGATCGCCGCCGATGGACGCCGGCGTCAGCATCACCGGGAAGGCCGAGGAGGCGATCACCCATTCGGGCAGATCGGGCGTCTGCTCGTTCGCCACGAACGATTCTCCCGTTCCATACGAGACGGCGACGACGCGCAGCCTGCGGCCGGACGCGCGCACCGCCGCAGGGTCGAGGCCCGATCGGATCCACTGCTGCACCGGCGAGGAGTCGTAGACGGAGGGTTTGAAGAACGCCTCGGCGCGTCCGAACGGGAACCAGCGCTTGTGTACCTTGTCGGTCGTCACCGTGTCCCACTGCGCGCGCAGCTTGGCGATGGCCTCGGCCGGCTGGCCCAGCCGCGTCTGCGCGAGATACGCGGCGTTGATGGCGCCGACGGAAGTCCCGCAGAGCAGCTCGTAGTCGTTCCGCTGGTCGCCCATCAGCCGCTGCAGGACGCCGACCTCGAAAGCGCCCTTGCTCCCGCCGCCCGCGAGCACCAGCGCCTTGCGCTGCTCCATGCGCCTACTCTCGCGCCGGCCGCGCGGAGGTCAAGGCTGGGTAGGATCCGGCGGGGAACATCGCTATGCTGGCCGCGCGGCGGGGGGGAAGGAAGGGGGTTTCCCTGCCATGGCCCAGGTCGACCTCGGTCTGACTCGGATCGGATTCGGCAGGACGGCGCGGATCGACCGCTGGTGGGTCGGACCGTCGCTCGCCTTCGCCGGCCTCTCGGCGTTCGTGGTCTACGCCACGTGGGCCGCGCTGCAGGGCGCGCACTACACCTCCGGGCCGTACCTCTCGCCCTTCTACTCGCCCGAGCTGTTCGGCGACTCTCCCCACAGCTGGTTCGGGCCCAAGCCATCGTGGTGGCCGGCCTGGTTGCTCTTCTCGCCCGCCCTGCTCGTCCTCTGGGCGCCGGGCGGCTTCCGGCTCACCTGCTACTACTACCGCGGCGCGTACTACAAATCGTTCTGGGCCGATCCGCCCTCGTGCGCGGTGGGTGAGCCGCGCGCCGTCTACCGCGGCGAGGCCTCGCTGCCGCTCATCCTCCAGAACGTCCACCGCTACTTCATGTACCTGGCGTTGCCGATCCTGGTCATCCTCGCCTACGACGTCTGGAAAGCGATGTGGTTCCCCGCTCCGGGAGGCAGGACGCGCTTCGGCATCGGGCTGGGCACGTTGGTCCTGGCGGTGAATGTCGTCCTCCTCGGCGGCTACGCGCTGGGCTGCCACTCGCTGCGCCACGTCGTCGGCGGGCGCCTCGACGCGCTCTCCGGGTCTCCCGTCCGGCGCACCGCCTACGACTGCGCGAGCTGTCTCAACCGGCGGCACATGAGCTGGGCCTGGTGCAGCCTCTTCAGCGTGGGCCTGGCCGACCTCTACGTGCGGCTCTGCTCGATGGGCGTGATCCGCGACTGGAGAATCTTCTGAGCATGGCCGCCCGGTACCAGACGCACGAGCACGACGTGCTGGTGATCGGCGCCGGCGGGGCGGGCCTGCGCGCGGCGATCGAGGCCGCCGCATCGGGCGTCTCGGTGGGCCTGGTGTGCAAGTCGCTCCTCGGCAAGGCGCACACCGTGATGGCCGAGGGCGGAATCGCCGCGGCGCTCGCCAACGTCGACGAGCGCGACAGCTGGCGGGTGCACTTCGCCGACACCATGCGGGGCGGCCAGTACCTGAACGACTGGCGCATGGCCGAGCTGCACGCCAAGGAGGCGCCGGACCGGGTCAGGGAGCTGGAGGCCTGGGGCGCGCTCTTCGACCGCACCAAGGACGGGCGGATCCTGCAGCGCAACTTCGGCGGCCACCGTTATCCGCGCCTCGCGCACGTGGGCGACCGGACGGGCCTGGAGATGATCCGCACGCTTCAGGATCACGGGATCCACCAGGGCATCGACGTGCACATGGAGCACACCCTCACCGCGCTGCTGAAGGACGGCGAGCGGGTCGCGGGCGCGTTCGGGTACGACCGCGAGAAGGGCCTGTTGCACGTCTTCCGCGCCCGCGCCGTGGTGCTCGCGACAGGCGGGATCGGCAAGGCATACCAGATCACCAGCAACAGCTGGGAGTACACGGGCGACGGGCACGCCCTCGCGTATCACGCCGGCGCCGAGCTGATGGACATGGAGTTCGTCCAGTTCCATCCCACCGGGATGATCTGGCCGCCCTCGGTGCAGGGAATCCTGGTCACCGAGGGCGTGCGCGGCGAAGGAGGCGTGCTGCTCAACAAGCAGGGGCGCCGGTTCCTCTTCGACGACATCCCCGACGCGTACAAGGGCCAGACGGCCGACAACGAGGAGGAGGGCTTCCGGTATACGCAGGGCGACAAGTCGGCTCGCCGGCCGCCCGAGCTGCTCACCCGCGACCACGTCGCCCGCTGCATCGTGCGCGAGATCCGCGAAGGCCGCGGGAGCCCGCACGGGGGCGTGTTCCTGGATATCTCCTGGATCAAGAAGAGACTCCCGAACGCCGAGGAGCTGATCAAGAAGAAGCTGCCCAGCATGTACCACCAGTTCCTCAAGCTCGCGGACATCGACATCACGCGCGAGCCGATGGAGGTGGGCCCGACCACCCACTACGTCATGGGCGGAGTGCGGGTGGAGTCGGAGTCGCAGATGTCCACCGTGCTCGGCCTGTTCGCGGCGGGCGAATGCGCCGCGGGGCTGCACGGGGCGAACCGCCTGGGCGGGAACTCGCTCTCCGACCTGCTCGTCTTCGGGCAGAGGGCCGGAGCACATGCGGCGCAGTTTGCGGAGAAGACGGGCGCGGTGCGCATCGACGAAGCACAGGTCGAGCAGGCGGCGAGCGTGGCGCTGGCGCCGTTCGAGCGCGAGGGAATCGACGACGGCGCCGGCCCGTACCGCATCCAGCACGAGCTGCAGCAGACCATGCAGGACCTGGTCGGCATCGTGCGCACGGAAGGCGAGATGCTCCGGGCGCTGGAGGCCATCGCGCGCCTCGGGCAACGCGCCGAACGGGTTCGCGTCGCCGGCAACCGCGCCTTCAACCCCGGCTGGCACACGGCGCTGGAGCTGCGAAATCTGATGACCGTCTCGGAAGCCGTGGCCCGGTCGGCCCTCGAGCGGAAGGAGAGCCGCGGCGCGCACTTCCGCGACGACCACCCCGGCAAGGACGGAGGCTCGGGCAAGATGAACGTCGTGGTGCGCCGCGGACCAGACGGCACCATGCAGGTCGCGCGCCGTCCGATCGCGGAGATGCGCAAAGACCTCCGCGAGATCGTCGAGGAGATGAAGTGATGGCGACAGCGACCTTCCGCATCTGGCGAGGCGACGCGCAGGGCGGCTCCTTCGCGGACTACGCCACCGAGGTCGCGCCCGGGATGGTGGTGCTCGACGCGGTCCATCGCATCCAGGCCGAGCAGGCGCCGGACCTCGCCGTCCGCTGGAACTGCAAGGCGGGGAAGTGCGGATCGTGCTCCGCGGAGGTGAACGGCCTGCCGCGCCTGATGTGCATGACCCGCCTCTCCGATCTGTCGCTCTCGGGACCCGTGACGCTGCGCCCGATGAAGACCTTCCCCATCGTGCGCGACCTGGTGACCGACGTCTCCTGGAACTACCGGGTGAAGCGCAAGATCAAGGAGTTCAAGCCGCGGCCGCCCGATGCGCCCGACGGCACCTGGCGCATGGCGCAGGAGGACATCGAGCGGGTGCAGGAGTTCCGCAAGTGCATCGAGTGCTTCCTCTGCCAGGACGTCTGCCACGTGCTGCGCGAGCACGAGATGCACGAACGGTTCATCGGCCCGCGCTTCCTGATGCACGTCGCGGCGCTGGAGATGCACCCGCTCGACGTGGAGGACCGCGTGGGCGAGCTGCGGCAGGCCCAGGGAGTGGGGCTCTGCAACATCACCAAGTGCTGCACGCACGTGTGCCCGGAGGGCATCGCCATCACCGACAACGCCATCATTCCGCTCAAGGAGCGGGTGGTGGACGAGGTGTACGATCCGCTGCGGCGGCTGCTCCGCGTGTTCCGCGCCGCGAGCTGAAAAGGGGGCCGTCATGTTCGAGCTCAAGCCACTCAGCGACACTGCAGTTCCAAGGGCCATCGCCAAGGCCGAGCGCTACCGCCTGCTCAACGAGCCGCAGGAAGCGGACAGCATCTGCCGGGACATCCTCAGCACCGATCCCGACAACCAGGACGTCCTGGCGATCCTGCTCCTCGCCATCACCGACCAGTTCGTCCGCGGGGACGACAGCGTCGTCTCCGAGGCGCACCGGGTAGTGGACCGCATCCGCGGCGACTATGAGCGGGCCTATTACTCGGGCATCGTGTGCGAGAGATGGGTCAAGGCCCAGCTCAAGGGAGGCGGCCACATCGGCAGCGCATCGGGTTGGTTCCTCGAGGCGCTGGAGTGGTACCAGAAGGCGCAGGCCTTGAGCCCGCCCGGCAACGAGGACGCGGTGCTGCGCTGGAACGCCTGCGTGCGCTTCCTGGAGCGCAACCCGGAAATCTTGCCGACGGAAGGATCCGGAAACGACGCCGGCTTCTCGGACGCGGCGCCGCCGCGGTAGAGACGAGCCGGCCGGGGGCCCGGCAATGGGACGGCAACCGCTGCTCTTGGGCAGGGCCGCTGCTTGCCTGCTGATCGCGGCCGCTCCGTACGCTGGCCGCGCGCAGGAGGCCGGCGGAGCCGTGCCCACGCCCGGACAGCCCCAGCCTGCGACGCCTGCAGCGTCGGGGGAGAGGATCGAAGCATCCGAGGACATCGTCGTCATCGGGCGCCTGCCGCAACCGCCGATCCCACCGTCGCGCGTGCCTGCCGCCGTGCAGGTGCTCGATGCCGACGAGCTGCGGCGGTCGGGTCTTGCGGGGCTGCCGGATGCGCTCGCCGGCCAGGTGCCCGGACTGTCGCTCTCGGACGAGCAAGGGAACTCGTACCAGCCGGATCTGTCGTTCCGCGGATTCCAGGCCACCTCGGTCACCGGCGTCCCGCAGGGGGTCAGCGTGTTCCTCGACGGTGTGCGCGTCAACGAACCGACCGCGGAGGAGATCAACTTCGATCTCTTGCCCACCGAGGACCTGGAGCGCATCGAGGTGATTCCGGGACCGTCGGTCGCTTTCGGAAGGAACACGCTGGCGGGCGCGATCAATCTCATCACCCGGCGCGGCAAGGAGGGCGGCGCGGCGACCGCCGAGGTCTCGGCAGGGAGCGCAGGTCTGCAGAAGTACCGCCTCAGGCTCTCCGGCCGCGCGGGTCCGGTCGACGTCTACCTGTCCGGGACCCAGACGCAGGAGGACGGCTGGAGGGAGGCGACCGACGCGAGGCTCACGAAGGTGTTCGGCAAGGTCGGTTTCCGCGCCGACGGCACCGACCTGACGCTCTCGTACCAGCATGCCGACAACCGGATCGCGCAGGCGGGCCCTCTGCCGGCATCGTCGCTGGACTCGAACCGCTCCGCGAACTACACGGCCGGCGACTTCTTCGCTCCGCGGCTCGACCAGCTGGCGCTGAACGGGCGGCGGGATCTCGGAGACGGCTTCACCGTCTCGGCGAACGCCTTCGGCCGCCTGCTCCACGTCGAGCAATTCAACGTCAACCTGATCGCGGAGAACAGCAGGCTGCTCTCCCGGACCGCGTCGGCGGGAGGAACGGTCCAGCTCGACCGCGCCGCGACCGTGCTCGGCAAATGGAACCTGCTCACCCTCGGCTTCGAGTACGCGCACAGCGACGTCGAGGTGAGCGTCTTCGGCGAGCGCGATCTCGATACGAGCGTGCGCGATCGCCAGGACGCGCTCGCCGCCTTCCTCCAGGACTCGGTCCGGGTGGCGCAAGGCGCCCTGCGCGACGGCGACGAGCTGATTCTCACCGCGGCCGCGCGCTGGGACTACGTCCGCCACCGCATCGCCGACCAGAGCCCCAGCACACCCGGCCGCGAGGACGCCAGCGGCGCTCCCGCCTTCCGCCGCCTCGATCCGCTGATCGGCCTGAACTACAACCTGTCCCGCGACCACGGGATGTACGCTTCGTGGTCGCAGGGCTTTCGCGCCCCGGCCCTCCTGGAGCTGACCTGCGCCGGCCCGGCAGCCATCTGCCCGGGGCTGCAGGCGGGGACGGCGCCCGACCCACCGCTGAACCCGGTGCGCGCCACGAGCTACGAGGTCGGGCTGCGCACCCGGCCGCGGCCCTGGCTCTCGGGACAGCTCAGCGCGTGGCGCACCGACGTGGTCGACGACATCTTCTCCGTCTCGCCGGCCGGCACGACCGGAGTGTACTTCCAGAACGTGGGCAGGACCCGGCGGCAGGGCCTCGAGGCGAGCCTGCGCGGCAAGCTCGCCGGTTGGCTCGGCGCGAGCGCGTCGTACGCGCTCACCGACGCGCGATTCGAGGACGAGGTGGTGCTCGCCACTGCGCGGCGCAGCTCGGACTGCACCGGGCCCTCGTGCAGCGAGCGGGTCCGCGCGGGCAGCGAGTTCCCGCTCGTTCCCCGCCACAGGGCGCATGCGGCGCTGGAGATCCAGCCGTACGGCTGGCTCTCTCTTTTCTTCTCCGGCACCTTCGTCGGCGCCCAGCGGTTGCGCGGCGACGAGGAGAACGTCGCCCCGAAGCTCGATCCGTGGTTCTCGCTCGACGGTGGCGTCCGCGCGTCGGCTGGCGGGTTCGTTGCCTGGATCCGGTGCACGAACCTGCTCGATGCGCGGTACAGCACCTTCGGCGCGTTCGCGCCCAACCCGAAGCTGCCGGGCACACCGGTCGAGCCGTTCCTCACGCCGGGTCGCCCGTTCCAGGTCTTCGCCGGGCTGAGTTACGGCTTCGGGTCCGGGACGTACAGCCCAGGGTCTGTCACCGACCGCAATCCGCCTGACGACCGAGAGGGCCGCGAGATCCACGACGCTCACCGACGCGCCGCGGCCTTCCGCCAGGTACAGGCGCTTCCCGTCCGGCGCGACCGCGACGCCGTTGGGCTTGGTCTGGCCGTTCCCGATCGAGACGGTCGCCTGCAGGCGGAGCACGCGCGCGTCGAGGATCGACAACGTGCCACCTACCTCGGAGGTGACGAACACCTTCCGCCCGTCCGGCGAGAACGCGACCCACCGCGGCCTGGCGCCGACCTCCAGCCGGCCGAGCACCTTTCCCGAGCGCGCATCGACGACGGTGACGTCGTCGGTCGACTCGCCGGTCACGTACAAGCGGCCGCCGTCGGGCGAGACGGCGATACCCTCTGGTTCGGTGCCGACAGGCGCGACGAAGAGCGTGCGCCCGGAAGCCAGCAGGACCGCGGTGGCCGTCGAGGCCGCCTCGTTCGAGACGTAGATCGCCGTCCCGTCGGGGCTCACGGCGACCTGCTCGGGGTCGCGTCCAACCGCCACCTTGCGGACGACGGCGCGCGAGGCGACGTCCACCAGCGCGACCGCATCCTCGTCGCCGAGGGCGACGAAGACGGTCTTGCCGTCCGGGCTCAGGCACATCCCTCGCGGGCGCTTTCCCACCGGGATGACCGCGACGACGGCGTCTTTCTCCGTCGAGACGACGCGCACGTCGTCGCCGCGCTCGCTGCTCACGAAGACTTGGTCCGCGCGCCCAGGCGAGGCGAGGAGCGCGAGGAGGAGCGCCGCGCGAGGGAAGCTCATCCGGCGGCCGGCGCCCGGGCGGAACGGTACTTGAAGCTGACGAGTCGCGGTGCCGCGCGTGCGGCGTCGGCCCGCGCCGCCTCGACGAGCGCGTGGTCCGGCGAGAGCGAGCAAGCCGGGTCGGTCGCGCCGGCGTTGCCCGTCAGATGGAACGCCTGGCAGCGGCAGCCGCCGAAGTCGATCGATCGCCGGGCGCAGCTCCGGCAGGGCTCCGGCATCCAGGACTCCCCCCGGAACGCCGCGAGCCCGGGCGACGACGTCCACAGCTCGTCGACCGACTGGTCGCGGACGTTGCCGAACGAGAGGCCCGGCAGGGTGTGCGCAAGCAGGCAGGGGAGAAGCAACCCGTCGGGCGAGACCACCATGAAGCGGCGGCCCCACCCGTCCATGCACGCGGGCGGGAACTCGACGTAGTAGTCGGGCACGACGAACACCACCTCCATCCGCCCCTCGAGCCGCTTCCGGGCTGCGACGGCGACGGAGCGCGCCGATTCGATCTGCGCCGGCGTGGGCAGGAGCGTCTGCCGGTTCAGCAACGCCCAGCCAAGATACTGAGTATTGGCCAACTCGAGGCGGTCGGCGTGCAGCTCCTCGGCCAGCGCGATCACCTCGCCGGCGCGGTCCAGGTTCTCGCGGTGGAGCACGGTATTCACGGTCAGCGGAAAGCCCAGCTCCTTCACCCAGCGGGCCACCTCGAGCTTGCGGTGGAACGCCTCCCGCCCGGCGATGCGATCCGACTCCTCGGGGCGCGCGTCCTGGATCGAGACCTGCACGTTGTCCAGTCCAAGCCGGCGGAGGCGCTCGAGGCGCGCCCGCTCCAGCGGCAGGCCGCTGGTGATCAGGTTCGTGTAGAGATCGAGCGCCCGGGCCTCTTCCACGAGGGCCTCGAGATCGGGCCTGAGCAGCGGCTCGCCGCCGGTGAAGTTGACCTGGACCACCCCGAGCCGCTCCGCCTCACGCAGCACGCGGCGCCAGGTCGCGGTGTCGAGAACGTCGCGGTGGCGCGCGAAATCGACGGGGTTCGAGCAGTACACGCAGTGCAGGGGACAGGCGTAGGTCAGCTCCGCGACGAGCGTGTAGGGGCGTGGCGCGGGACTCATGCGGGCACCTGCAAGAGGCCGCGCCTCACCATCTCCTCGAGGAATTCGAGCACGTCCTGCCGCAGCTCCGGCGCGGGGCGGTCAGTGTACTCGCCCTGCAGCCGCTCCACGATCGCGTCGACGGTGAGCTCGCCGTTGCACAGCTTGAGGATGCTTGCCGCCGTCGGATTCAGCGCGAGGCCTCTCTCGGGATAGAGGAGCATGTACCCGCCCGAGGCGTGGTCGAACCGCAGGCGCGCCTTCGCCGCGAGGGAAGGCCTGGCGGCGGGCGGGATCACGGCGCGGCCTGCAGGCAGTCCAGGATGTGCCAGAGGATCTCGGTCTTGCGAATTAGCGCGGCGACGCACCTTTCTTGCAGGTCGTAGCTGGTCGCGTTCCGGCGGACGAAATCGATCGCCTGCTCCGAGTCCGTGCGCGCGCGCGTCACCCGGGTGCGGAAGTATTCGAGCACGTCTGACCGGACCCACGGATAATGCTTCTCCCAGGCCTCGATGCGCCGGGACATGAGATCGGGCGCGAAGCTCTCGGTCAGCGACGAGGCGACCGCCTCGACCAGGCTCACGCGCTGGACGAGCTGCACGTACCCGTCGCAGGCGAAGCGGACGCCGGGGAGGACCCTGCTGAAACCCGCCACTTCATCCAGGTCGAGGCCGACTCCCTCGGCGAGCCTCAGCCAGAGCGCCAGGCCGCCCTCGCCCGCGCGCTCGCCGTCGTGGTCGTGGATGCGCTGGATCCACATCCTGCGGAACGCCGGGTCCTCCGATTTGGAGAGGATGATGGCGTCCTTGATGGGCACGCGGCTCTGGTAGTAGTAGCGGTTCAGCACCCACTGCTGCAGCTGCTCGCGCGTCAGCTCTCCCCGGTGCATCCGCAGGTGGAACGGGTGCTGGTCGTGGTAGCGCCGCTCGCCCTCGCGCCGGAGCCAGGCAGCGAACTCGTCGTCGGAGAGCCGCGGTCGCTCCGGGCTCACAGCGCGATCTCCATGCCGTCCCGGGCGACCTCCCAGCCGGCGCGCTCGACGGCGGCGCGCTCGGCCGAGTCCTCGCGCAGGACCGGGTTGGTGTTGTTCAGGTGGATGTAGATGCGGCGCGCGGCGCCGACGCCGCTCAGCGCGGCGAGGCTCCCGCCGACGCCGCCGATCGGCAGATGCGCCATGTCCGAGGCGCGCTTCTCCGACGCGCCCAGCTCGCGCAGCTCCTCCTCGGACCAGAAGGTCCCGTCGAAGAAGAGGCAATCGGCGCGCTCGGCCGCGGAAAGCACCTCCGGCGTCAGGCGGCCGACAGCGGAGAGATAGACGAGGGCGCGCCTCGAGCCGCGCTCGCGAATCCGCAACCCGACGTTGTCGCACGCGTCCGGAACGAGGCCGAGGCCCTCGAGATGGACTGGGAGCTTGCCCGGGACGGCGAGCGCCTCGATCGAGAGTCCGCTCGGATCTCCGCCGTCCTTCCACAGCTCGACCTCGGCGCCGGCGCGCAAGGTGCGCCAGCTCACCTGTCCCGGGAACCGTTGCAGGGTGCGGTAGAGCACGTTGCTCTCGACGAACCCGCGCCGCACGGGCTCGGTCGCGTACACGACCAGCGGGTGCGATTCCCGCAGGCAGAGGAGACCGAGCGTGTGGTCCAGGTCGCCGTTGGTCAGGACGATCCCCTGCACCGGCGAGTCGCGCAGCCGCCGCGCATGGAGCGCCGGGAAGCCTTCGATCTGGGCGCGGATCTCCGGCGAGGCGTTCAGCAGGAACCACGCTTCCCCGTCGGCGCTCACCGCGACGCATTCCTGGGTGCGCGGCTCGATGCGCACCGACCCGTCGCGCGCGCCGCGGCAGTTGCGGCAGGCGCAATTCCACTGCGGGCAGCCCCCACCGGCCGCCGAACCGAGCACGCGGATCTTCACCTTCTGCTCGCCCGACGGGCGCTACCAGGTGATTCCGTCGCTATACGATTTGGCTTCCGCATCCATCTTGATTTCTTCGAAAGCGGGCTTGGTCCAGCTCATGGCGCCCTCCCTTTCGATGCCGCCTCGCACCACCCCATGCGAAGCGCGCGGCAGGATCCTCGCCGCCGGTTCCGCCATACACCTCGCATCCGAGCAAGGCAAGCCGCGCCACCTTCCGACGATCGGCCGTGTCACTCCGCGCGATGCCGCAGGGCGTATTGACTTGAGTCACGGAAAGGCGCGTTGGGGCAGGTAGGACAGTGCGACCCGGGGGTCGTTCGCATGTCCGCGAACCTCTCATCGTCGAACCATCGCAGGATCTGACCGCAGCCGCGGGCCGCGTCCGCTTGGATTGTTTGGAAAAGGGGGATGTCGACATGAAAGGGAGAACCTTCGGTTCGCGTCCGATCCGTTCATGCGTTGCCGGTCTGCTCTTCGCGTCCTGCGTGTCGTGGCTGGTGCCGTCGCGCGTCCTCGCCGCCACGCCGCAGAACGTCGACTGGCCGAATTACGGCAACGACTTGCACAACACTCGTTTCCAGAACGTCGATCAAATCGATCGCAAGAACGTGAAGCACCTCCAACCGGCGTGGGTCTTCCACACCGGCGTGCTCGACCCGCTGGCCGAATTGCAGGTGGCGCCGATCATGGTGAACGGGAAGCTGTTCGTCACCGACGGGCACGACCACGTGTTCGCGCTGGATCCGGCGACGGGCAAGCTGATCTGGGCCTACAGGCCGATCGAGAACGACGACATGCCGAAGATCGAGGACATGATCGTCTGCTGCGGGCGCAACAACAAGGGCGTCGCCGTCGCCGACGGCAAGGTCATCTATGGCCGCCTGGACAACGTGGTCGTGGCGCTGGATGCGAACAGCGGCAGGCCGGTGTGGAAGACCAGGTTGGCCAATACCAGAACGGGCTTCGCCATCAACAACGCGCCGCAGGTGGCGAACGGCATCGCGGTCATCAGCCTGTCGGGCGGCGAATTCGAGGTGCGCGGTCAGGTCTACGGGCTAGCAGTCGCCGACGGCCACGTCGTGTGGAACTTCCAGACCACTGATCCCGCCAGCTACGGCGCCGCGACCGGCAGTACCCAGTTCCAGCGCGGCGGCGCGGCGGTGTGGAATCCGGTCGCGATCGATCAGGAGTTGGGCTTGGTCTACATGCCGACGGGAAATGCCGCGCCCGACATCCTCGGCGAGGACCGGCCGGGCGACAACCTGTTCGCCACCTCCATTCTCGCTCTCAACCTGACCACCGGCACCCATGCGTGGCACTTCCAGGAAGTCCACCACGACATCTGGGACTACGACAGCGCGCAACCCGCCGTGCTGTTCCCGGTCACCAAGGACGGGAAGACGGTCCAGGCGCTCGGCCACTGCAGCAAGAACGGGCAGTACTACATCCTCGACCGCACTAGCGGCGCCCCGATCTTCCCCGTGGTCGAGGTGCATGTCCCGCAGGATCCGGCGTTCCAGCATGCCGCGTTGACGCAGCCGTTCTCGGTCGCCGTCGAGCCGCTCACTCCGCTGACCTTCGTGCGGCCGAACGACACCGGTTTCCCGCCCCGGATCCAGTACACGCCGCCCGGCGAGGAGGAGTTCGTGATGGTGCCTGGCGACGACGGCGGCTGCGAGTGGGGCCCCGCCGCGTTCAGCCCGCGCACCAACTTCGTCTACTACGGCACGCGCTACGAGCCGACCACGTTCAAGACCCGGTCGGGGAACAGGGAGACGATCCCCACCGCGACCGGCGATCTCCACCTCGGTTCCAGGTTCACGAACAAAGTCCCCGGCTCACATCCATTCGGCATCTTCGGCGCCACCGACGTGAGGACCGGTAAGATCGCGTGGACGTTCCCTAGGATGGGACCGAACTTCAAGCTGCTCCATGGGGAGAATGACATCCTGCCGGCGAAGTCCGGCTTGGCCGTCGCCGGTGACCTGGTGTTCTTCGGCGAAGGCAACGGCAAGTTCCACGCGGCCGACGCGGCGAACGGGGACATCCTGTTCACCTTCGACCCGCGCAAGAGCAAGATCCCCAACGTAGGCGGCGCCGCGGCTTCCCCGACCGTGTACGTGGCGAACGGTCGCGAGTTCGTCGTCTACGCCTTCGGCGGCAACGTTCCGGACCGGAACAACTTCACCATCGTCGACCCCGACAGCGGAAAGGTGGGGGACGCGATCATTGCGTTCGCGTTGCCGGAGAACAAAATCGACAAGTGAAATCCGCGCGGCGAGCGGCGGCGCCAGCGCCCGCTGGCGCCGCTCAGCTCCGCGCCGGAGCGGAGGGCAGCAGGACCCGGAAGACGCTGCCACGGCCGAGCTCGCTGTCGACCTCGATCTTTCCGCCGAGCAGCGTGACGATGCTGTGGCAGACCGAGAGCCCCATGCCGGGCCCGGCGGGGTTGTTGCTAGAGAACGGATCGAAGATGCGCGCACGGTCTTCCTGCGCGATGCCGCGGCCGGTGTCGCGAATCTCGATCGCCACGCGGCCGCCCGCACCGGTGCGCGTCATGATGCGGATCTCGTTCCGTTCCGCCTGTCCCTCGGGAATGGACTGCGCGGCGTTGACGACGAGGTTCAGCAGCACCTGGGCCAGGCGCGACTCGTTCGCATGCACCGGCGGGACCTCGCCGTACTCCTTCACCAGCCGGGCCCGGCTGCTGATCTCGTTCCAGGCCAGGTCGACGATCGAATCGAGGAGGCGCCGCAGGTCGACGGGGCGGTTCCGGTCGTCGTCGAGGCCGGAGAACATCCTCAGGTCCCCCACCACCTTGCCGACCCGGTCGGCTCCGTCGCGGGCCTTGCCGAGCGGGTCGGTGAGTCCGTCGATCCGCTCCCGCGACAGCGACGGACCCAGTTCCCGCAGCCGGTCGGCAACGGCGTCGAGATTGGCCCTGAGGTAGGCCAGAGGGCTGCTGATCTCGTGCGCGACGCCGGCAGCCATCGTTCCGACGGACGCCATCCGCTCGGACACCAGCAGGCGCGTCTCGAGCTCTTTGCGCTCCGTCACGTCGCGTGCGATCAACGCGATGCCGCTGGTGCCGCCTCCGGCGTCCCGGATGGGCGACGCGACGAGCGCGAGGCTCACCGCGCGGCCGTCCTTTCGCACGCCGACCGTCTCCACCTGCTCGACGATCTCTCCCCGGCGCACGCGCGCGAGGATGTCGGCCACCAGCGCCCATTGCTCGGGGGCGAGCAGGATTTCCGCCGGCTTGCCGTGGACCTCGTCGAACGTCCACCCGAAGACCTCGCTCGCGCGGGCGTTCCAGCTCTCCAACGCCCCGTCGGGTGCGAGACTGACGATCGCGTCGCCTGACGAGTCCACGATCGCGGCGAGCCGCAAGCGTGCGTCCTCCGCCCGCGCGCGCGCGGCCAGCTCGAGCCGCCCCACTGCTTGCTCGACGATCTCGCGCGCGATCAACAGCCCGATGCCGGCCGCAAGAAACGTGTAGACGAGCCGCGGCACGACCTCGGAGAGATTCGCCAGGAGCTCCCCTCGCGCGGCGAGCAGACCGGTATAGCCGGCGGCGAAGAGCACGCTCGCCACGATCGCCTCTCCGAAGCCGTGGCGGAACGCGGCGCCTACCGGGAGCAGGTAGAGCAAAAGGAAGAAAGGAGACTGGACGCCGCCGGTCGCGTGGATCCACGCCATG
>VBKO01000255.1 GCA_005888115.1 Deltaproteobacteria bacterium | reverse complement strand
ATCGGGAACCGCCGATAAGGCTCCGCGATCAGCACGTAGAGGCCGTACGCGAAAGACAGCACGATGACGATGAGGGCCAGGTTCCGCAGCGTGTCCGGATGGCGCGCGACGAAGGCGAAGTACAGGACCGTGTTGCAGATCACCACGGCGATGCGAAACCCGCCGAGCCTCCGCTCGGCCGCAAAGGCCTTCTCGACCAGCGCCGCCGGCAACCGGTCCCGCTGGGCGTCCGGAGCGCC
>VBKO01000254.1 GCA_005888115.1 Deltaproteobacteria bacterium | reverse complement strand
CGAACCCGAACGCACCGAAGCCCGCACGGCCGCGATGGTTCGAGCTGGATGACATGACGCCGGAGACGCCACCGCGGCTGGCGACCTGGGTGGCGCGAACCGAGGACATCCGATCGACGCTGGCGGCGTCTTCCGAGCCGCTGGGAGCCGTCGAGCCGATGAGCCGTGGTGACCTCGATTGGCTCATCACGATTCCTCGCGGCGGGCGCCTTCCTTTCGGCGGCATTGCCCCAATGCTCAT
>VBKO01000473.1 GCA_005888115.1 Deltaproteobacteria bacterium | reverse complement strand
CTGCGATCCCGGTCGGCCACAAGATCGCCGACCCCATCACCGGGAAGGAGGGCGGCTTCCGCGCGGCGCGCAACCAGACCTTCAAGAAGTGGGCGACGCGCACCATGCGGCCGGTGGTGGACTTCGACAAGTGCATCAAGTGCACGCTGTGCTGGCTGGCCTGTCCGGACTCCGTCTTCGACGTGACGCCGGAGGGCCTCTACGACGCAAACATGGAGGCCTGCTGCGGCTGCGGAGTGTGCGAGGCGGTCTGCCCCGAGCCCCAGTGCATCACCATGGTCAACGAGACGGCGTTCCCGGACAACGCCGGACAGTGGGAGGCCTGGAGGAAGGACCACGACGGATACGAGAAGTGGGTGAAGGAGAAGATCGCCGATCGGCCCGAGCGGTCCCACGGCTTCCGCTTCCGCGGCCAGTACGAGGAGCAGGTCCCTGACATGCTCCAGATCGCCCGGCAGGGCTGAGGGAGAATCGCCATGGCAGAAGCAATCGTTCCCCATCAGGAGTTCAAGAAGCCGCAGGCAGCGAAGGGCGACACGACCTCGCTCATCACCGGCAGCGAAGCCATCGCCGTCGCGTGCAAGCTGGCCGACGTCGACGTGATCACCGCCTACGCCATCCGGCCCTACGACACGGTGATGCAGTACATCGCCAAGCTGGTCGCGAACGGTGAGCTCGACTGCGAGTACATCGTCGCCGAAGGCGAGCACTCGCAGTTCGAGATCGTGAAGCACGCGAGCGCGTGCGGGGCGCGCGTGTTCTGCGGATCGTCCGGCGTGGGCTGGATGTACGCGATGGAGGCGCTCACCGTCACGCCGGCCTTGCGCATTCCGATGGTCGCGATGGTCGGCAACCGCGCGCTCGACGATCCTGGGGCGTTCGGTGTGGAGCACAACGACGCGCTCGCCGTGCGCGACCTGGGCTGGCAGCTCGTCTGGGTGGACAGCGCGCAGGAGGCGCTCGATGTCGCGCTCATGGCCTACCGGGTGGCCGAGGACCGTCGGGTGTTCCTCCCCCTCGCGATCAGCTGCGACGGCGCGTTCCTGACCCACTCGCAGGGACTGGTGAAGATCCCCTCGCGGGAAAAGGTGGATTCCTTCTTGCCCCGGTACAACCGCGGCGACCTGCTCCTCCACCCGGACAACCCCATCAGCGTCGCGCCGCAGGCGAACGAGGACTGGCTGATGGAAATCCGCCGCCAGACGGCGGCGGCGATGGAGCGCTCACCGACGGTCATCCGCGAGGTATACAAGGACTTCGCGCGGATCTTCGGCCGGGACTATGGCAATCCGTTCTTCGAAGAGTACATGACCGACGACGCCGACGTGGTCCTTGTCGGAATGGGAACGCTCTCCACTCCGGTCAAGGTCACCATCCGGCAGATGCGGGAGGAGGGCAAGAAGGTCGGATTCGTGCGCGTCCGCTGGTTCCGGCCGTTCGCCGCGGAAGAGCTGGCCAAGTCGCTGGGCCGCTTCAAGGCAGTGGGCGTCATCGACCGGGACTTCTCGCTCGGCTCGCCGTTCCACTCGGGGGTGCTCGCCACCGAGGTGCGCACCGCCCTGTACCCGGCCGCGAATCGGCCGCCGGTGCTCGGATTCATCTGCGGCCTGGGCGGCCGCGAGGTGACCGTGCCCGACGTGCGCAAGATGAGCGAGAAGATCTACGAGGCGGCTGCTGGCAAGTCGCAGCCCTTGACCCAATGGATCGGCCTGCGCGAGTAGCCGGGCCACCGTCCATCAACGAATCGTGCGCAAGGAGACCTGAAGATGGCGACCACCGATAGGGAGCTGGCGGAACTGACGCACCTCCGGGGCACGCAGAAGCTGGATGCGTTCAAGGGCGTGAAGAAGCTTCCGCTCGAGGAGTTCTTCACCTCCGGGCACCGGACCTGTCAGGGGTGCGAATCCGCCCTGGTGATGAAGCTGATGGTGAAGGCGGCGGGCCCGCGGACCGTGGTGCTGGGCAGCACCGGCTGCATGTACGTCGCGAACACGACGTACTACAGCACCTCGTGGGTGGTGCCTTGGATGCACACGCAGCTCGGCTCGTCCGGCTCGGCGGCGCTGGGCGCGTCCGCTGCGCTCAAGGTGCTGATGCGGAAGGGCAAGATGAAGGAGGAGCCGATCAACGTCATCGCCTTCTGCGGCGACGGCGGCGGAGCCGACATGGGCCTCGCCGCGATCTCGGCGACGCTCACGCATCCCGACTACAACTGCCTGATCCTGATGTACGACAACGAGTCGTACGCCAACACGGACATCCAGCTCTCGGGCTCGACGCCGTACGGCGCGCATACGACCTTCAGCCCGCCCGGGAAGGTCAAGCGCATCATGCACCACCGCTGGAAGAAGAACATGGCCGGCATGCTGGCGG
Source organism: Deltaproteobacteria bacterium (assembly GCA_005888115.1). Classification (GTDB taxonomy): domain Bacteria; phylum Myxococcota; class Myxococcia; order Myxococcales; family 40CM-4-68-19; genus VBKO01. Next base: position 698 of record VBKO01000473.1, on the reverse strand, counting down.
CGGGACACCCCACCTGCAAGTTCGTCGCGACCGTCTGCATGTCCTACCCCGTCTACTCGATGAACGCGGTGCGCAAGGCGCTCACCATCGGCGGTCCGACGTTCATCCACTCGCTCGATCCGTGCCCCAAGGGCTGGGACTACGACCCGATGCAGTCGCACGAGCTGGGCGAGCTGGCCGTCCTCAGCGGCATCTGGCCGTTGTACGAGGTGGAGAACGGCGTCCTCAAGCTGGTCGGCAAGACCCGCGATATCGCCGACGGCCGCGTGAAGCGCCTCCCGGTCAAGGACTACCTGCTCCGCCAGGGCCGCTTCGCCCACTTCACCAACGACGACCTCGACTACTTCCAGAGCAAGATCGACGAGATGTGGGACAAGTGGGTCATCCCCGGCGTCATCCCCTTCCGGAAGCAGATCGACGAAGATCGCCCGCCGTCCGCTTAACTCTGGCGGGCCTTTCGTCCTACACTGGCTCACCTGCCCGGCGCATCGGTCGTGGCGCCGGGCGGCTGAAGTGGACACACCGGGCCGGACCCGGCGGTCCGTGCCCTCCTCGCCCGGGGGTTTCAGCCTATGGATGCAACGTCGGTGAAAGAGCACGAAGGGCTTCTCGAGAATCGCTGGCTCATCCTCTTTTTCAGCGTTCTCAGCATGATCGCGGTGGCGAACTTCCAGTACGGATGGACGCTGTTCGTGCCG
>VBKO01000253.1 GCA_005888115.1 Deltaproteobacteria bacterium | reverse complement strand
TTGCCCAGATAGCGAGCGTATCGGCCACGACATTCAACGACACCGGGTTGTCGGCGAACACGGGCTACAGTTACCGGGTGCGGGCGACGGATGCAGCCGGCAACCTCGGCCCTTACTCGAACGTGGCGAGCGCGACCACGCTCTTCTTCTAGCGATGCCGCCGGATGCTGCACGCTCCCGATCGAACGCTCCGTGACAAGAAGAGCGGGGGCGCTTGTCAGGGATTGCGCGCCGTCGGCGGCGGCCCGCAAGGGGCGCCTGCGGCGGCCCAGGTCTCGAATGCCCGCACGAACTGGTCGTGCGGGATGGGCACCGGCTTGCGGCCGAATCCGGGCGACCAGCCCCACAGCACCAGCGGGTCGCCTGCCACGTGGTGCACGAGCGCCGGCATCGTCTTGCCGCCATTGCGCTTCGGATCCTTGAGCTGCTCGCACAGCATGCGCGAGTTGAGCCCGGCGAAGACCATCTTGTGCTCCGGCGGAGGCAGTCGCCATTCGGTGGAAACGCCGGGCGGCATGTGCGCGCCATAGCTTTCGGGCGGATTCGCGCGCGCGTGGCAAGTGGCGCAGGCAAGGCCCGTCGCGCCGCGTCCCTCGGGTCCGCGGCGGACGAACTGCAGGTGGACGTGCCCGTCGTCGCCCTGCAACGGCGCATCGCCCGCCGGATGGCAATTCACGCAGCGCGGGCTCTGCAGGACCGCGCGGACCACCTCGAACGAGGCGACCGGATCCGCCCGCTCCGGTCCCGGCGATGCCGGCGCCGGCGCGTGGGAGCATGAGATCAGCGCGAGCGCCACGGGTGCGGCGATCGTCCACCGCCAGCCATCAGTCGCGAGCCACAAACCGATCGTGCTCATGCGACGGCGAGCCTCAGCGGCAACGAGCGCAGCCGCTGCTTGGTGAGCGCGTAGACCGCGTTGGCCACCGCGGCGGAAATCGGCGCGGTGGCGGGCTCGCCGATACCGCCCATCTTGGCATCGCTCTCCAGCACCTGCACCTGGACCTCCGGCATGTCGGGCAGCCGCAGCACGCGGTAATCGTGGAAATTGCTCTGCTCGACGCGCCCGTCCTTGAGCGTCAGCTCGCTGTGCAACACGGCCGACAGGCCGAAGGCGACGGCTCCCTGCACCTGCGCCTCGATGCCGAGGGGATTGATCGCGGTCCCGCAGTCCACCGCGCAGGTGACCTTGTGCACCTGGATGCGCTTGTCGTCGTCGACGGAAACCTCCGCCACCTGCGCGATGATGCTGCCGAAGGACTCGTGCACCGCCAGGCCGCGCGCGCGGCCCGCGGGTGGGGCCTTGGCCCAGCCGGCCTTGTCGGCGGCGGTCTTCAGGGCGCGCAGATGTCGCGGCTTGTGCGCGAGCAACGCGGCGCGGAACTCGAGCGGATCGCGCCCCGCGGCGTACGCGAGCTCGTCGACGATGCTCTCCATGGCGAACGCCGTGTGCGTGTTTCCCACGGAGCGCCACCAGAGCACCGGCACCGGCGTCCGCGGAGAATGCACGGTGATCAGCCGCGCCGGCACTTCCTCGACGTATGGCGAGTCGGTGACGCCCTCGACCGAGGTGGCGTCCACGCCGTTCTTGACCATGAACTGCTCGAACGGCGTCCCGGCCAGGATCGACTGGCCGACGATGGTGTGCTTCCATGCGACGGGCGCTCCCTTGCCGTCGAGACCGACCTCGATCCGATGCAGGAAGAGCGGCCGGTAATAGCCACCCTGGATGTCATCCTCGCGCGTCCAGACAGTCTTCACCGGCACGCCTGCCGCCTTGGCGACGTGCACCGCCTCGCTGACGAAGTCGGAGGACGGCGTCGCGCGCCGTCCGAAGCCGCCGCCGAGGAACTGCGTGTGGATGACGACGTTCTCCTGCGGCACGCCGGCGATCTTCGCGGCCGACATCTGGTCCATGGTCTGGAACTGGGTGCCGGTCCAGATCTCGCAGCGGCCGCCCTCGAGCTTCACCGCGCAGTTGAGCGGCTCCATCGGCGCGTGGGCAAGGTACGGGACGTCGTACTCGGCCACCACGCGCTTCGCGGCGGTCGCGAGCGCCGCTTCCGCGTCTCCCTTCTGCGCGGCGATGCCGGGCCCCTTGGATTTCGCCTTGTCGCGGTAGTCCTGGAGAAGCGCGGCGCTGTCCAGCGTCGCGCCCGGCCCCAGGTCCCAGTCGACGTGGATCTGCAGCGCGTCGCGACCGCGCTTGGCGCTCCAGAAGTCGCGGGCCACCACCGCCAGGCCCGTCGGAATCTGCACCACCTGCTCCACGCCGGCGACCGATTTCGCCTCCGCCGCGTCGAACGACTTGACCTTGCCGCCGAACACGGGCGAGCGCGCGACCAGCGCGGTCCGCAAGCCGGGGAAGCGCACGTCCATGCCGAACTGCGCCTTCCCGGTCACCTTCTCTGGCGAGTCGAGCCGGCGGGTGGGCTTGCCGAGCAGCTTCCAGCGTTTGCGATCCTTGAGCGTCACCTTCTTCGGCGGCTGCTGCGCCTGCGCGGCCAGGGCGAGCTGCCCGTAGGACAGCCTCTGCTTGCCGTGCACGACGTAGCCGCTCTCGGTGCGCAGCTTCTTCGGGTCCGTCTTCCACCGCGCCGCCGCCGCGTCGACGAGCATCGCACGCGCCATTGCCCCGGCGGTGCGGTAGCGGTCGAACTCCGACCAGGTGCTGGTCGACCCGCCCGTCATCTGCATCCCGAACGCCGGGTGCGCGTAGACCGGGGCGGCAGGCGCGTGCTCGACGTGGATCTTCGACCAGTCGCAATCCAGCTCCTCGGCGATGAGCATCGCCAGCCCGGTCCAGACGCCCTGTCCCATCTCCGAGTGCGCCAGCAGGACGGTCACCGTGTCATCCGGCGCCACCCGCACGAATGCATTTGGATGGGGCACTTGCTTCCCCGCGGGCTCGGGTACCGCGCGCGCCTTGCGCGGGACGTGGAACGCGACGAAGAGCCCCGCACCGGAGAGGAGCGAGCGTTGCAGCAGCTGCCGCCTGGTGAGCGCCGTCATCGCTCGGCCCTCCTCTGCGCCGCCGCCTTCCTCACCGCTTCCCGCACGCGCTGATATGTGCCGCACCGGCAGATGTTTCCCGCCAGCGCCAGGTCGATGTCGTCGTCACTGGGGCTCGGGTTGTGCGCGATGAGCGCCGCCGCGGACATGATCTGTCCCGGCTGGCAATAGCCGCACTGCACCACGTCCGCCTCGACCCACGCCTTCTGCACCGGATGGCTTCCATCCGGCGAAAGTCCCTCGATGGTGGTGACCATGCGCCCGGCCACCGCCGAGACGGGTAGCACGCAGGAGCGCACCGCCTGCCCATCCAGGTGCACCGTGCAGGCACCGCACTGGGCCATCCCGCACCCGAACTTCGTCCCGGTGAGGCCGAGCACGTCCCGGATCACCCAGAGGAGAGGCATGTCTCCCGGGGCATCCACCTCGCGGGCCGTCCCATTGACGTTGAGCCGCATCGCAACCTCCGCCGTGTTCCGAGATGCTGCTACCACGAATCAGCGCGACGCGGTGGCCACGTGTTTGTAGAGCACGAAGCCCGTGTAGTCCGCCGCGCTCACGCTGCGGGTCTGGTCGCCGTCGGTGAGGATCCCGATGCCCTGCAGCTCGGGCACCTCGGCAGCCGGGTTGCCGCCCTCGAAGTGGGCGCGGAAGAGGGAGTCGGGATCGATCTCCTCCTCCTGCCAGACGCCGGTGGGAGGCCCGCTGCGCAGCACGATGGTATCGGATGCGACCAGCGCGTTGCGCGGGCCGGTGCAGGTCACGCCCGCGGGCACCTCGCTGCTCCAAGCGAGCTTGACGGAGTACCAGCGCAGCCCGCGCTTCCAGGCGATGTAGACGTTTGCCGCCGCGTCACCCCGTCCGGGGACGCACTCGTTGCCGTTCACCGGGAGCACCCAGGCCCGCCAGCGGAAGCGGATGCGCTCGACTCCGCGGCGCATTCCGTCTCCCACGTCGGCGAACAGGGTGACGGTCTCGAGAGGAGGCGTGTACACGCCGCGGATGAACCGCCCGAACGGGTCGTCGATGATCCGGTAGTAGCTGGTCGGGCCGGAGTCGCGCTGGAGCACCCCGAACCGGCCGGCCTCGATCGGGAACGGGCGAGCGCCTGGTGCCGGATTCCCGAACGCCGCTGTCGCGATCCCCAACACGCAGAATCCCAAGGCCAGGGCGAAGAGCACCCTCGCGTGTGCCGTGCCGACCTCGCCCACTCCGCGCATGCCGGGTTGGAGATGCAGGCCGCGCGCCAGATTCGCGCAAGTTGCGCGAATCCACGCTGCCGCTCGCGAATCCAAGCCCGGCTAGCGCGTCGAAGCCGTCCTCGGCGCCGCGCCCGCGTGCTCTTCCAGGAAGCGCCCCGATCGGGCCAGGAACCGGACCACGTTCTCCTTGCGCGCCAGCGAGTGTCCCTCGTCGTCGGCCACCATGTATTCGACCGGCACCTTGCGCTCGCGCAGGGCGCCCACGATGAGGTCGGACTCGCTGCGGGGCACGCGCGGGTCGTTCGCTCCGGCGTAGACGAACAGCGGGGCGACGATGCGATCGACGTCCTTGAGCGGCGAGATGGAGTCGAGGAAGGCGGCGTCCTTGTCGGGATCGCCGAACTCGAGCAGGAAGATCTCGCGGATGAGCCCGCTCGTGGTGGCCATGAAGGTCTTGAGGTTCGCCACGCCGAACAGGTTGACGCCGGCGCGCCACAGGTCGGGCATGCGCGTCAACCCGACGAGGACGGTATAGCCTCCGTAGCTGCCGCCGAAGACGACCACCCGCTTCGGGTCCGCCCAGGGCTGCGATGCGGCCCAGCGTCCGGTCGCCTCGATGTCCTGGAACGCGTCGAGCCGCTTCTGGCCGTTGTCGGCCTCCTCGAAGGCGCGGCCGAATCCGCTCGAGCCGCGCACGTTGGGCTCGACCCAGGCGTAGCCTTGCGAAACGAAGAAGGCCGTCAATGCCGACCAGCGGAAGCGCGAGCTGCCGGCCGGACCGCCGTGATAGGAGACGATCACGGGCAGCCGGGCGGCGCGGTCGCTGGGCAGCGTCACGTTGATGGGGAGCGTCAGCCCGTCGCGCGCCTTGATCGCCGCGATGCTCGTCTGCATCGGCGGCAATTCCCCGAGCGAAGGCCGCTCCTCCTTGCGCAGCGGGCTCGCCTTGCCCGTCGTCGAGTCGATCGCCCAGGCGTCGCTGGGCGAGGAAGGCGTAGACCATCTCGCGATGACGCGCTTGCCGTCCTCGGAGAACTCGGAGAGGAATCCCTGGCCGAGCGGCATCGCCACCTTGGCGCGCGGGCGCAGCGTCCGCGCGTCGAGCAGGCGGATCTCGGTCCGGTTGCCCGCGTCGACGAGTACGGCGAGCGCGTCGCCCGTCTTCGCCACCTCCACTTCGCTGATCGCGAAGATCGGTGGGTTCTCCACGTAGCGCGCCTTCTCCTTGCCGGACTCCACGTCGAGCGCGAGGAGCAACGCCTGCTCGCCGCCCGCGTCGGTCGCGACGTACGCCGTGCGACCGTCGGGCGAGTACTTCGCGTCCGAGATGCTGACCTTCCCGCTCTGCGGGTAGAGCGTGCGGTCCGCGCCCGAGGCGAGATCCAGCCGCACCAGGTAATTTTCCGAACGGCTGGGGTAGCGAACGAACAATCCCCGCTTGCCGTCCCGGGTCACGTCGGTCAGGAAGCCCGGCTTCGGCTCGCGGTAGACCTCCCGCGCCTGCCCGGGCGCGGCCGCCGGGGCGGCGTACACGGCGGAGCGCGCCTCCTCCATCCGCCTGCCGCTGAAGTACATCGTGTCGGGAGCGAGGTCGGGCAGATGGGCGGTATCGCGTTGGATGCGTTCGCCCGGAGTCAGCTCCACCGCGGCGGATCCGTCCAGGTCGATGCGCCAGATGGACCACTTCTCGTCCGCGCCGCGGTCGGTTCGGAACAAGACGGACTTGCCGTCGGGTGTGGTCCCGTCGAGCGTCACGCGTTCCTTCGATTCGAGCAAGCGCCGCGCTGGCGATCCGGGCCGCGTCGCGTCCGCGACGTACAGCTGTGGCAGCCCGTCCCGATTGGAGACGATCACCACTTGCTTGCCGTCGCGGGTGAAGAGCGCCTCGGTGTTCAGGAAAGCGTCCACCAGCGGCCGCGCCTTCCTGGAAAGCTCCGCGATGCGCACGGCCGCGGGCCCGGAGGGCGCATCGGGGAGGACCAACGCGGCAGCGGGCTTGTCCGCCGCTGGAGCGGCCTTCGCTAGCGGCGCTTCGGCGGTGTCGGCCGGCGCGGGCGCGGCCGGCGGTGCTTGGGCCTCCCGCGGCGCTGCCGCGCGTTCCGACCCCTGCGGAGCGGTGGCGCATGCGAAAAGGAGGGCAAGAGCGACGATCGGGAAGCGCGGCAAGTCGAGGTTGCGCATGGCTGTGCAGCGTACTCCCGCCCTCCGAGGTGGACAAACGACCCGCGCACGCTCCAAGGTTCTGCGCGGATGCCGTCCTCCAAGGCGGTCGCGCGCGCGCAGCTGGCGGGATCGGCGGTCGCGTTCGGGCTGATGGCTGTGCTGGCCCGCAAGGTGTCGCGCGGCGCGGGCGGCTTCACGGCGGGGCAGCTCTCCGTGGTGCGGGTCGCCGTCGTGCTGTACTTCTTGGCGCTGGCGCGCATCCCGGCCGCCGAGGCGGGCATGCTCTACAACCTGTTCCCGGTGATCGCGACGGTAGTCTCCATCGCCGTGTTCGGCGAACGACCGACCATCCACCTCGCTCTGGCTCTCGCCGCCGCGACCGCGGGTGTCGCCTTGGTCCTGGGTGACGGCAGCCTGAGGCTGAGGATGGGGATCGGCGAGCTCTCCGCCGTCGCGGCCGCCGTGTTCGCGGCGACGAGCGCGAACATCATCCGTGGCATGCGAGGCACGGACAACGCTCCGACCATCTTCTTCTTCTTCTGCCTGGCGGGCCTGCCCGTGGTGCTGCCGTTCGCGTTCGATCCCTGGCCGACGGCGCCCGCCGCGTGGGCGGTCGCGACGTGCACGGGGCTGGCCGCGTTCGTCGGACAGGTCCTCATGACCCACGCGTACGGCGAGCTCTCCGTCGGCGAAGCGGCGGTCTGGCTGCAGCTCACTCCGATCGCGCAGATGGCCCTCGCGGTGCCGCTCCTGGGCGAGCCGTGCGCCCTCCGGCATTGGCGGGGATCCTGCTGGGCGTCGCGGCCGTGGCGTACGGCACGGTCCTGGGACACCGTCCAGCAGGCAGGCGGCGCGCACCGACGCCGAGCGCACCGCCTTCGTGAGCGGGCTGATACCGTGCCTACCATGGCTACCGAGACCGTCCACGCCTCTTGCGTACGCGGAGAGCCTCTACTTCTTCCGCGAGCACGTCGACGTGGTCCGCAGGCGCATCCTCCGCCGGTTGTCGGACGGTCCCGATGCGGCGCGCCCCGGCGCGGCCGCCCTCCGGGTCTCCGAGGGTCCGAACTGAACAGAACGGCCGACCCGCGTCGCGCCGGCTGCCGGGCGCGCGCCCATCATGGTGCGTGCGCGCCTTCCCTTCCTGGCTGCTCCGCTGCGCGTCGCTCGTCCTCTGCGCGTCCTGCTCCCGCGGCCCGCCGCGCACCGCGCCCGCCGGCCCGGTCACCATCGTCCTTCGCCATCAGCCGCTCTGGGGCGACGCCGCGCCGTTCCACGCCTTCCTCGATCGCTTCCGCCGCGAGAACCCCGACGTGCTGGTGCGCACCGAGACGCTTCCCAACGCCTCGGACGTCGCGCGCGAGATGTTCCTCACAGCGCTCGAAGGGGGCGCCGACGATTTCGACGTCTTCTCCATCGACGTCGTCTGGGCCCCGGAGTTCGCGCGCGCCGGCTGGCTCGCCGATCTCTCCGATGCATTCCCACCGGCGAGGCTGCGCGAGGAGTACCTCGACTCCGCGGTCGAGGCGGTGACGCTGGACGGGCGCATCCACGCCGTCCCCTGGTTCCTCGACGTGGGGCTGCTCTATTACCGTACCGACCTGGTGCCCCGCGCACCGAGGACGTACGCCGAGCTGCGCGACTCCGCGCGCGCCGCGATGGAGCGCGATCGGCGCCTGTCGGGCTTCCTCTGGCAAGGCCGGCAGTACGAGGGACTGAACTGCAACGTCTTCGAGGCGGTGTGGGGCCACGGAGGCGAGGTGCTCCGGAACGGCCGCATCGCGCTGGAATCGGACGAGGCGCGCGCCGCGCTGGGCTGGCTGCGCGAGACGGTGGTGAGCGGCCTCTCACCGCGCTCGGTGATCGCTTCGGCCGAGGAGGAGACGAGGCGCGCGTTCCAGGATGGGCGTGCGGTCTTCCTGCGCAACTGGCCCTACGTCTGGGCCGAGGTGCAGAAGCCTGGCTCGGCGGTGCGCGGAAAGGTCGGCTTCGCGCCGCTGCCGAGCGCGAACGGCGCCGCCGGGCCGGGAACGCTGGGTGGCTGGCAACTCGCGGTGAACGCGCACGCGCCTCCCTGGCGCCGCCGCGCCGCGGAGCGGCTGGTCGCTTTCCTCACCTCACACGAAGCAGCGGTGGACCTGGCGCTGCACTACTCGCGCATTCCCGCGCGCCGTGCCGTGTACGACGACCCGCGCGTCCGGGATCGCGCGCCGTTCATCGCCGCGCTGTTGCCCGTCGCTCTGGCCGCGCGGCCCCGGCCGGTGACGCCGTACTACGCGCTGGCGAGCGACTCCATCCAGGGCGAGCTGTCCGCCGCCGTTGCGGGGCTCCGCCCGCCGGCCGACGCCCTTTCGCGCGCGCAACGCATCGTGCGTCATCTGGAGCAGAAGTGAGAGCGCGCAGGCAGGCGGCGCTGATGGCGGCTCCCGCCGCCGCCCTCCTCGTCGGCGTCGCCGTGCTGCCCGTCCTGGCGGCGGTCTGGCTCAGCCTGCACCGATCGATCCTCATCTTCCACGAGGAGCAGTTCACCGGCCTTTCGAACTTCCGGTTCCTCCTCTCCGACGCGCCTGTTGCGCTCGGCGGTGCTTCTGCCCTGGGCGATCCCGACTGCCGTCTCGGCGCGGATGTGGGCGTGGCTGTTCAACCCCGACTACGGTCTCTTGCACCGCCTCGCTCCGCGGATCGACTGGCTCGGCTCGCCCTGGACCGCGCTGCACGCTGCGATCCTCGTCGACGTGTGGAAGACCACGCCTTTCGTCGCGCTGATCCTGCTCGCGGGCCTTTCGGCCATTCCCGAGGACGTGTACGAGGCGGCGCGCGTGGACGGGGCAGGGCGCATGCGCATCTTCGCGACGGTCACGCTGCCGCTGCTCAGGCCGATGGTCCTCCTCGCGCTCCTCTTCCGCTCGCTCGACGCTTTCCGCGTCTTCGACGCCATCTACGTCCTCACCGAGGGAGGCCCGGCGAACGCCACCGAGACGCTGTCCATCTACGCCTACAAGACACTCATGCGCTCAGGGGACTTCGGGTACGGCTCCGCGCTCTCGGTGGCGACCTTCGCCTGCGTGCTCCTGCTCGGCCTGGGCTGGCTGCGCGCGCTCGGGAGGGAGCGATGAGACGCGCGCTGCCCACCGCGGCGGTGCTCGTCTTCTTCCTCGGACCGCTCGCCTGGCAGGTGCTCACTTCGTTCTGGCCGGAGCCGGAGCTGACCCGCCCGATCCCTCATGCGCTGACCCTCGCCAACTATGCCGGTCTGGGCGGCTCGTTCGCGCGAGCGGTGCTGAGCTCTTTGCTCGTTGCCGCTGGCACCACGGCGGTGTGCCTGTCCGTGGGCGCTTCCGCGGCCTTCGCCATCGCCAAGCTCGAGTTCCGCGGCCGCTCGTTGCTGCTGGGCGGCGCGCTCGCCATCTCGATGTTCCCACCCATCGCCACGGTCAGCCCGCTGTACCTGTTGCTGCGCGCGGTCGGATTGCGCGACACCCTGGCCGGCCTGGTGCTGCCCTATGCGACTTTCGCGCTGCCGCTGACGCTGTGGCTGATGACCTCGTTCTTCCGCGCGCTCCCGGACGAGATCTATCGGGCCGCGCTCGTCGACGGCTGCACGCCGTGGCAGGCCTTCGTGCACGTCTTCCTGCCGCTCTCCTGGCCGGCTCTCGCCACCAGCGCCATCCTCGTCTTCATCTTCTCCTGGAACGAGCTCCTCTACGCGCTCTCCTTCATCTCGACGCCCGCGAAACGGACCATTCCCGTCGCCATCGCGCTGTTCGCGGGCGAGCACGTCGAGCCCTGGGGCCAGATCGCCGCCGCGTCCGTGGTGGCGACCGTGCCGCTGGCCCTGCTCACGCTCGCCTTCCAGCGCCGCATCGTGGCGGGCCTGACGGCCGGCGCGGTGAAGGAGTAGGCGGCCTCAGACGTCGTCGAACGTTCCCAGGACGGCTCCCGCCTCCGCGAGCGCCTCCCGTGCCCGCCTTTCGCACAGCGCGCGCAGCTCCACCTCGCGCTCCGCGCCAAAGGAAGTGCGTGCGTGCGACGGAGCGTATCCGGGATGGCACATCAGCTCGGTGGTGCCGTCTTCCAAGCCCGCCAGGGCCGCGGCGAGCCGCTCTGGCGTCCAGCACGGGCGCAAGTCGGCGTCCCCGAGAAAATGATCGGTCGTGCGGACGCCCTTGGCGCGCAGCAGGTCCCGCATGGGCCGGTCGAGCGCGCGGACGGGCAGCGCCTGCGCCGAGGCCACGTCGGCGAAGGCGGCGAGCAGCTCGGGCCGCGCGTGATGATGCTTGTGGCTGTCGAGGTGCGTCGGCGGCGCGCCGCGCAGCGCGGCGAAGCGAGCGATCTGGCGCAGCAGCTCCGCCTCGGCCTGGGCGCGCGGGAGCGCCGGATCCAGCACCGCATGCAGCCCCACGCGCAGCGAGGCCGGCGCCGCGCGCAGGGCCGCGGTGGCGAACGGCGTATCCACCATCGCGGTGGCGCTCGTCACCAACCCGTGCGCGTGCGCCTCGAGGATGCCGCGGTCGATCTCCGGGTCGTACCCCAGGTCGTCCGCATTCACGATGAGCCGCCTGGCCGAAGGGCGCATCGCGCCGATTCTAGAGCAAGCCCAAAGCGCCTGCGCCGATCGCGTGTTAATCCGTGCCCATGCGCGATCCCGCCCGCACCGTGGTGGTCACCGGCGTCGGCGTGCTCTGCCATCTCGGAGACGATCTCTCCCGGATCGAGGCGGCGCTGCGCGACGGGCGCGGCCTGCCTTTCGTCCGCCACCCGCCCGCGGTCGAGGCCGGGTCGCGCTGCCAGCTCCTCGGCAGCTACCGGGGCGAGCTGACCGCCGAGAGGCGCCAGGCGCGCTTCATGGGAAGAGCGGCGCTGATGGCTTACAAGGCGACGCTCATGGCCCTGGCCCAGTCGGGGCTCGAGCGCCGCGACATCGCCGTGGTCGCGGGCAGCGGCACCGGTGACGTGGCCACGCACATCGAGGTCCAGAGACACCTCGCCCGGCCCGACCGGCCGCGCCCGTCGGCGACCGTCATCCCGCGCATGATGGCCTCGACGGTCTCCGCCAACCTGGCGACCGCGCTGCACACGACCGGGCCCTCCTTCAGCGTCAGCGCTGCCTGCTCTGGCGGCGCGTACAACATCCTGCTGGCGGCCGAGCTGATCGAGCAGGGGCACGTCAATGCCGCGCTGGCGGGCGGCGTCGAGGTAGCCGACGATCATTTCCACGCCGGATTCGACGCGATGCGGGCGTTCAACGGCCAGGACAACGAGCACCCCGCGCGCGCCTCACGCCCGTACGCCAGGGACCGCGCAGGCTTCATCTTCGGCGAAGGGGCGGGCATGGTGGTCCTGGAGACGAAGGCGGACGCCGAGGCGCGCGGCGCCGAGGTGCTCGGCGTCCTCGCCGGATACGGCATGTCCTCCGACGGCACCGGGGACATGGTGTGCCCCACCGCCGATGGCGCGCTGATGGCCATGGAACGCTCGCTCCGCCACGCCGGAATGAGCGCTGACGAAATCGAGTACGTGCACACCCACGGCACCTCGACGCCGCTGGGCGACGTCAGCGAGGTCCGCGCCCTGCGCCGGTTGTTCGGGTCGCGCCGCGTGCCGTACTCGTCGACCAAGGGATACATCGGGCACACCATCTCGGCCGCGGGCGCGATCAACGCCATCTTCACGCTCTCCATGCTGCGGGGTGGCTGGATCGCGCCGTGCATCAACGCCGAGCCGCTCGACCCGGAGCTGGAAGACTACCCGCCGGTGGTGCGGCCGACGGCCAGACCACTGCGCGTCGCCTTGTCCAATTCGCTCGGCTTCGGCGGCACCAACGTGTCGCTCGTCCTGGCGCGCGCCGGCTGACCGGCAGGTTTCCTCAACCGGCGAGCTGATTCGCGACGGCGCGGAAGGCGGTGGGCGAGAAGAGCAGGCCCAGGTGTCCCAGCCCGGGGACGTGCACCACCGCTTCGTTCGAGGAGAACACGCGCGGGATGATGATGTTGTCGGATCCCGCCACGATCGACGCGAAGCGCACGCGCGCGGCGCCCGCGCGCGAGGCATCGAGCCGCGCCAGGAAGGGCGAGTCTGGGCGCAGCTCGCGCCCGACGCGCGAGGTGATCCAGTACGCGTTGTACGTCCCGCGGTGCGGCGTGCCGAGGGTGATGCAGCGATCCACGCGGCGCGCGCCGCCCAGCTGCTGCAGGTACACGCGCGCCACCAGGCCGCCCAGGCTGTGGCAGACGAGGTCGATGCGTCCGCCGCGCACGCGCTGGCGCAGGAAATCCCGCAGGCCGATCGCCGCCTGCTCGATGCCGGCCGCGCCGCCGTACTCGTAGGCGAGGATCTGCTTGTGACCGCGTGCGCGCAGATACGTGGCAAGCGGCAGGAGAGGGCCGCGGTTCGCCAGGTAGCCGTGCACCAGCACCACGGTGCGCTGCTCCGCGCGGCGTGGAGTGCGTTTCGCCGAGCGCCGCAGCCCGAACGGATAGAGCAGGGAAGCAGCCGCCAGCGCGAGGATCTCGCGCCCGACGATCTGTACCGCGGGCTCCTCAGTGACCGGGAAATCCTGGAGAGGCGCGCTCGAGGCGCGGGATTCCGGGTCGTGCTGCGTCACTCCCACTCCACCGACGTCAGACGATAGGTGCCCGCGATGGAGGACGGCTCGCGCCCGAGGCGGTCGGCGATCAGGCAGTCCTCGCCGCGCGCGCGCCAGGAGAGAGGCCGCGGGAAGACGGAGTACTCGTGCTGCTTGCCGTCCGTGGCGAGGTAGTGCCCGTGCGAGAGCTGATCGAGCGAGACGACGGCGCTCGCCCGCTCGAAGTCCGGCGGTAGGTCCAGCGTCAGGGTGGTGCTGGTCCGATCGATGACCTCTCCGCTGGTGAGGTCCACGACTGCGATCAAGCGTTCCATCAGGGTCTCCTCTGCGCGCCGGGGCGATTCGACGGTTCTCGCGGCGGGCCGAGAGGAGGAAGCGGAGCGGAGCGTCCTGACACCATAACAGATCAAAGGACCTGCCGCCGTCCGAATGCCCGCGAAAGCACGAGGTGGGTGGGCAGATAGAACACAGCGGTCAGGAAGGCGAGCGTCGCCGCCAGGTGCAGTTCCGCCGGCTCGAGAGACAAACCCCAGATCGGGTCGCGGAAGGCGAAGTTGAGATTCGCCGCCCGGCCGGCGAGGCGCGAGACGACGAGCAGCGCGCCCGCAATGACGATCTGCAGCCCGAGACCGCGGCGATCGTACCCGACGCGCCGGACCGACCAGACGAGCAGCACCGGCCAGAAGAGGTGGAAAAGCGAGAGCAGGCGCACGGCCAGCGGGAAGCTCGCATCCCACATGTACTCGGTGCCGCCGAAGAGATGCCTTCCCAGGAAAAGGCGCGACCCAGCGTCCATCGCCCAGACTGCGTCGGCGAGGATCGACGAGACTGCCTGACTGGAGAGGAGAAGGGGACTGCCCAGCCACAAGCCCGCGCAGGTGAGCAGGACCGCGACGTCGCAGAGGAGGAGGAAGTTTCGCGGACCCCACACTGACGCGTAGGCGGGGATCCACACTGCGAGCCACGCCGCCGCTGCCCAGCGCATCCGAGGGAACGCGCGCGAATCGACGGCGATCGACCAGCCCACGCGCGAACTCTACCGTCCCAGCAGGCGCCCGGGCGTCGATGCGGCGCCAGCTGCCCTCCGCCAGGGCAGGCGGTCCCGCTCGGACGCGGCGGCGCTACCTGCGCGCGGAGGTCTTTCGCTTCTTCTTCGCGGCGGGCCGCGAGGCGCGGCGCGCGCGTTCCGCGGGCCCCTTCGCCGCCCGGGCAAGCTGCGCGTTGGCTGCGCTCACCCAGTGCTGCCGGTAGTCCGCCGCGCGGCGGATGATCCGTTCCAGCACTTCTTTCCCGTTCTGGGGCGCCTCCGCGTTCGCGCTGCCGCCTTCGGGCCGGATCTTCAGCTCGCTCAATCGCGTGAGCACGGCCTTCATGGCTTTCTCGGGGTTCATGAAGAACTCGCTGCCGCGCACCCGCACGAAGCTCCAGCCGAGCCGCTCGAGAATCGCCTGTCTGGCCATGTCCTCGCGCAGCTGCTCGACAGCTCCCGCTGTGTCGCCGTCGCACTCGATCGCCAGCCGGCGTCCTCCGCCCTCGACGACGAGGTCGATGGTGTAGTAGCCGACCCGCCAGTGAGGCAGGACGCGATAGCCGGCCTCGAACAGGCGGTTGTGCACCTCGTGCTCGAGCGGCGTCTCGGAGGCGTCCTCGGACTGCTTCATGAGGAGCCGCACGGCCTCCGGATCCTCGGCGTGCTGGATGAGCCGGCGGCGCAGGTCCTTCGGCTTCAGGTCGGCCGGATTGAGCGAGTGCACCACCCACATCTGATCGCGCGCCCGGCTCGCGGCGACGTTGAAGCGCTGCTTGAACATCGGCTCGCTGCGCAGGCGGAGCTGGTTGTCCCCGGCGGTGTCCACCACCGAGAGGAACATCACGTCCCGTTCATCGCCCTGGAACTGGGCGGCGTTGCCGCACAGCACCCTGCGCGCCTCGTACTCCGCCGGCGGGAGGTGATGCAGCAAGAGCCGCTCGATCTCGAGAGCCTGGTCGTCTCCCACGAGGGAGATCACGCCGAAGCTCTTGTTCTTGTACTCGGGCTGATCGATGGCAGCGCGGATCAGCGACGCGATGGCCATTGCTTCCGCGGGGTTGGTCTCGTTCGCCGCCCGGCCGTTCTCCACCCGATGGGCGATGATGTGCGGCTTCAAGGTCGCCTTGCTGGGATCGCGCAGCGGGCGGATCCTCCCGCCGTAGCAGAGGTGGTTCGAGAACTCGATGATCTCCGGCACGCAGCGGAAGTGCTCGGTCAGGCAGATCGCTCCCCCGAAGGACTGCCGCGCCAGGTCGTAGACGGACATCTGGCCGTCGTAGAGCACCGAGTTGGGAATGTCCTCCAGGTGCTCGTCGATGAGCTGCTGGACGACGGCGAGATCCTGCCCCACTGCGGACGGGCTCACCTGCTCGTGGTCGCCCACGACCACCACCCGGCGCGCCATGTAGAACGGGATCAGCGCCATGACGTCGCTCTGGCTCGCCTCGTCCGTGATCACCACGTCGAAGCGCGTGGTCGGCTCGAAGGTTTCCACCGCCTGCGCCAGGGGCATGATCCAGACCGGGACCGCCGAGCGGCACTCGGTCATCTTCTGGCTGGCCTCGACGATGAGGCGAGGAACGCGCTTCCCCATCCCCTTGCCGATCCGGCGCACCATGTCGAGCCAGCCCACCAGGGACTGTTGCTGCTGCGAAGTGGTCCGCCGCACCTGCGCTCCCCACGCGCGGCGCTCGATCAGCTCGGCGGTCACCTTCCTCAGCTCGGGGCCGATCCGATCGATCTGCGCCTGCAGCGCGGGCAAGGAGGTCTTCCCTCTCTGCTCCAGCTCGTCGTGAAGCTGCCGCCAGAGCCAGGCCGCCTGGGCGTCGCCGGGCGGGGAGGACTGGTCGTGAGGCGGCCGCCGTTGATGGATTGCCAACGCCCAGGCCGGCGCCGCCGCGTGGAGCGCATCGAGAAGGTCCCGTCTTCGCGAGGCGGTCTTCCGCTGGCGATCGAGCTCGACCAGCCGCTGGTAGGCCTCGCGGTAGTCCGCCGGCGCCTCCCGCTCGGCCGCGCGGAGCAGCTTCGCCAGCACTGGCGCGGGGGCCCCCTCCTGCGGGAGCGTCAGCGCCGACTTCACGGCCTCGAGCTCGGCGGTGACCTGGCCGAACCGGGCCATCTCCTTGCGCACTTCGAAGGCCTCCGTCAGACGGACGGAGACGATCTCCCTGAGCCGCTGCAGCTGTGCTTCGGTGCTGCCGCCGCCCGACTGCGCGGCGAGGAACTCACGCCACTGGAATCCGTCCTCCTCCAGCTCCTTCTCGATCCCTTCCCATTCCTGGGCGTACCACGCGAGGCACCGGCGAATCTCCTCGGCGAAGTGCGCTGGGCCCTCGTGCGGCCTTTCCGCGATCTTCGCCCAGGCCGGAGCGGATTGCGGGACCATCTGGCGGTCCCACCTTCCCTCGAGATCCCGCTGCATGATCCCGAGCACGATCTGCCCGCGCAGCGCCTGGAAGTGGACGGCGGTCTTCGGCTCGCCGGAGGCGACCCGGTTCTCGGTGACGAACCGCTTCCACGAGCCATGGGTCAAGAGGGCGAGCTTCCCCAGGCTCTTCCCTTTCTTCGCGTGGGAGAGGATCTCGTCGACGATCTGGAGCTGCTCCTCCAGCGGGATGCTCTGCGAAAGCTTCGGAGCGTGCTTGAGGACGCTCTCCTTCGCGCGGGATGTCTCCTCGGTGAGCTGGTCGATCATCTCCAGCAGCCCGTCCCACTCGGTCCGCTGGGTTCCGCCTTCCTTGCCGGCGACCACCGCGGCGATCTTCCAGGGCTGCTCCCGATCGAGCACCTCGACCGCCTTCACCGCCTTCGAGAGCACCTTGTCCAGCGCGGCCGTCGCCGGCTCGTCCAGGGGCGCCCTCCACAGCTCCTTGCGGTACTTCCGCTGCGCGTTGGAGAGCCGGTAGTGTTCCTGGGCGGCCTGCTCGAACTTGTCCGGGGAGAGCAGCGTCCTGGCCTCGGGAAGCGGCCGGGCCAGTTCCGCCTCGTCCTCGACGCTCAGCATCTCGGTGCTCGCGTACAGCTCCTTGATCTCCGCCACCGACATCGGCAGCGCCGCGCCCGCCTGGACGGGAGCGGGAATCCAGCCGTGGGCCTCCGCCTCGGCCGCCACCTTGCGGGCGGCGTCGGAGGGGGAGAGCCTGGTCTTGAGGAAGACCACTTCCCGGTACTCGTCGGCGCGGGCGTCGAACAGCTCCTGGCGGTGCTTGCGCAGCTGGGCGAGGAGCTCCTTGCGCTGCGCGGCGAGCTGCTCCGCCTCGGCCTCGAGCTTCTTGGGGTTTCCCGTGGTGAGGCGGTCCATGATGGTGGAGACCGAGCCCTCGAGCTGGTTGCGGCTCTCCAGGTCGCTTTCCAGCACGCTCACGCTCAAGGGCCGCAGCTTCTCGACCACGTGATCGCGGAGGACGCGAAGCGCCTTGGTGGTGTGGCTGGTGACCAGCACGCTCTGGCCCTGGGCGAGCAGGTGACCGATCAGGTTGGCGATGGTGTGGGTCTTCCCGGTTCCCGGAGGCCCTTGGACGAGCACGCATCCCTCGCGCTCGAGCCGCACGGCGATCCGGATCTGCTCCGGGTTGGCGGGCTTGCTGAGCAACACCTCCTCCGGCTCGTCGCCTGGCTCGAAGGTCTCCGCCTTCTCGTCCGCCTCGGGAGGCGGGTCCAGACCGACGATCTTGAGGAGCGCCAGGGGGAGATCCTCGCGAGTGGCCAGATCGTCGAGCGTTCCCTCGATCGCGGTGGCGAAGCCCAGGGTGCGGGTGCGGAGGAACAGCACCTGGGCGCGGCCGATCTTCGGGTCCTCCGCTTCCTTCTCCGGCGGCTCTTCGGCGAACTGCCCGCGCGGCGAGAGCTGCACGACGAAGCGCCGGAAGAACTCGACCGTCTCGGAGCCGCCCAGGGGATGGAATCCGCCCCGATCGAGCTCCTCGCGGCAGCGCGCCAGCACCTTGGGCTCGATGTCCGGCATGGACCGGAACAGCGCCGAATAGAGCTCCACCTCCCTGCCCGTCTCGATGAGGGTGAACTCGGGGACGCTGGGGTCGAAGGCGAGCTGGATGCGCTGGAGCAGGATGGGATGGTAGATGCTGCCCTCCAGCCGCTTCCAGCTCAGGATTCCGTCGCCCAGCACCAGCTCGATGTTCTCGGCCTCGCGCTCGATCCGGCCGTAGAGCTCGTAGAGCTGCTCGAAGGTCTTCATCGCGGCGCGCGCTGGACGCTCGGTGCCGGCCCAGGCCTGGTGCTGGGCGCGCCAGCGCTCGTACGCTTCGACGCGGCGGGGCTCCGAATCGAACCGGATGGGCTCGGAGCCGGCGTTCCCCTTCGTCTCCATCAGCACGACCTCGCAGTCGGCGTCCTCCCAGTCGCCCTCCAGCCAGTCGGCGATGGGCAACGGCGGCTGCGGGGCCTGGGTGAACGTCGGCCTGCCGACCTTGAGGACGAAGTCGTCCTCTTCGGCGTCCTTTCCGTTGATCAGCCGGCGCTGGATGGAAGGGTGGTCGGGCAGGTTGCGAAACCAGAGCGTCCAGGGCTGCTCGGACAGGTCCCGCTTGGCCGGGTTGCGGTGCTCGTTGAGCGCCTTGAGGTAGCGGAACACGCGCGCGATCCGCTCGCGGCCAATCCGTTGCGACTTCTCGTCCGACATATCCCCTCGCGTTTGGAGATTCGACGTTGGAGCGACCACTCGCGCGGACAGCTTGCCCTCGAAGCACGCTGTTCCGCTAGGAACCGATCGCCCACAGCCGGACGAGTGAAGGCACTGCTCCCACCCCGGCGCCTGTGCGCCGCCGCTACATGATCGGCAACGGTGCGCCGGAGTAGGGCGGCGTCACACCGCTTGGCAGAGAATCGCAGGCCGGCGCGCCGGTAGATTGGGGAGCATGAACACACCAGCTTCCGTCGAGGGGTGCACGAGCTGCGGTGCTTTGTATGAGGCCGCCCCCGGGGACAAGGGCGTCTGCGCCGCGTGCCGGCGCCTCCTTCCAGCCGAGCCGCCGTGGCGGGCTCCGTCGAGCCCGACGCTGGCAGGGACGAAACCGACGCTGGCAGGGACGAAACCGACCCCGGGATCCACCAAGCCGATCGGCGCGATGAAGCGCCCTGGCGTGAGCAGCGCGCAGCGCCCGAATTTCGGGAGGAGTCGCCTTCTGCGGCGCATCGCCATGGCAACCGCCGCCGCGGTGTTGCTCGTCGGCGCCCTCGGCGCCTCGCTCACCACCCGGCCGCGCACGCTGTCCGAGGCGTTGACCGCTCTCCGCCGTCAGACGCCCGCGGGGGCCTGGATTGCCATCCAGCACCACGCATCGGAGGCGTGGGTCGCCGTCCGTCGCCACCTACCGTTGGACGCGCCAGTGCCGCCGCCGCCGCACGGCGCCATTCGCGACGCGGCTGCGACGCGGGCGACGCACCGGCGCGCGGCGCCCGCGGTTGCTCCCACCAAGGGAAAGCGGGGCAGGGAAGAAATGAGCAGGTCCGGCAGCACGCCCTGACGGCACCCGCAGTCTGGCGTTCGTTCTTCGCCCGCTCTTGGGCGCGCGGCGTCGTTAGCGGCCGGAGTTTCGGCTCGCGTTCACACCGCGGAGCAGGAACTCGTCGAGCATCGACGCCACATCCGCCGCGCGGTCCGGCATGACGAGATGGTCCGTCGCGGGAAGCACCGCGAGCCGCGCGTCAGGGAGCAGGTGCTGCATCTGCACGGCATGCTCGACACGGACGATGTCGCGATCGCCCACTATTAGAAGCGTCGGCGGCCGGAGGGTCTGGATCTGCGCAGGAGTCCAGTCCTTGAACTCGCGCATCCGCTGCACGCTCTTCGCGAAGAAAGAGGGCAACTGCTCGGGATGCGGCGCGGAAGCGAGGTACGCCTTCCTCAGCTCGAGCGGCATGTCCTCGAGCTTCGCGTGATCGAACCCCTGCCAGAAGCGCGGGTCGGTGCCGTCGCGGCTGAAGAAGACCGACTGGAGGATGAGCGAGCGAACGACCTCGGGATGCCCGAGCGCGATCTCCAGCGCGATGTGACCGCCGTTGCTGTAGCCGAGGAAGTCGGCCTTGGCGACGTGCAGGTGCCGGAGCAGCGCGACCGTATCCTCGGCGGACTGCGCGAAGGAGAAGGGGCGGTCCACGTCCGCGGTGTGGCCGTGTCCCTGCTGCTCGAACGCGATCACCTGTCGCGCCTTCGAGACGAGCGGGAGGAGCTTGCCGAACGAGGTCTCGATGGTGGAGCCGCCGCCGTGGAGCAGCACGAGCGGGACGCCGTCCTTCGCCGGATTGCCGTGGATCTCGTAATAGATCTTTAGCCCGTTCACGGGCGCGTAACCGCGCTCGACGGCGCGGGCCGGCGCGGCGAGCGTGAGACAGCCGAGCGTCACGGCCACGAGGGTGCGCATGCGCTCACGCCTCCTCGCGCGACGGTTTCCAGTACCGGTAGCCATTGCTGCGGAAGGGCACCTGTAGCTCGGCGCAGATCTCTGCCAGGACGTCGGGCGTGTAGAAGTAGTTCCTCACGCGCGTGAGCCGATCGCCGTCCGCCTCGACACGGCTGATGGCGCGCACCGCGTCGCCGTCACCGTGCGCATACCAGTGGACCAGGAGCCACTCACCGCGGTGCAGCCGTGGCTCGACGCGCGGGACCTGCGGGAGCACGTTGCGGAAGAACGTAGGATCGAGGCCGTCGAGCCGCGCCGGATCCGCGAGCCGCCGGATGCCGAAGAGCATGCCCTGGAAGACGCCGCGCCGTGCTGCCTCGGGGCCGTACTCCGTATGAACCCCGCGCTCGTCCGCCGGCTCGACGAGCTTGCCCCGCCCGCGATGCAACGCGGACTTGACGGTGCCCGGCGTCGTGGAGAGCGCCTCGGCGATCTCCTCCAGCGTGAGATTGAACGCCTCCTTGAGCACCACCGCCGCGCGCTCTTGCGGCGAGAGGCGCGACAGGAGCGTACCTGCCGCTTCACGGACCGCGCGCGGCTCCCTGCTGGATGCGTGCTCCGCATCCCGTTCGGGCTCCGGCTTCTCGGCGCGGACGCGGTCGATCCACAGGTTCGACGCGATCCGGAAGAGCCATGCGCGCGGATTCGTGGGC
>VBKO01000472.1 GCA_005888115.1 Deltaproteobacteria bacterium | reverse complement strand
GACGCCGATGGCGCGGAGCCGGAACGGAGTGAGCTGCACACCGTCGATGGTGGGACCGATTGCAAGGAGGATGAGGATTGCGCCGGTGATGGCGACTGCGACGTCGGCAGTCGGACTTGCCAGACTGCAGCCGAAGAGGAGGTCGACCATCACTCCCGCGAGCGCGAGGGCCAGGTAGCTGGAGTTGGCGTGCGAACGGCGCAAGTCGACCAAGCTGAGCAGCACCAGGCACGCGGGACCCAGAATGCCCAGCAGCAGGAGCCCATTCGCGAGGTGCTCGCCGTGGCCGCGGAGAGGTCCGGTGTCGAAGAGGCTCGCGTACAAATAGTAGGCGTGATTGAACGCGAGTCGAAGGTGGAGGTGGCCCAGACCAGGAACGATCGGTTGCTGCTCGAACCAGCGGATGGTGGCGATGTGATACAGGCAGCTGTCCGGGTTGCACGGCCGGCGCAGCGCCAGCGCAGCCGCGCACGCCGCGACGACCGCGACCGCCGCCGCTCCCAGCGCGCCACGTGCAGTGGTCACCGCGCGGCGGGCGTTCTCCAGAAGCGCGGCCCGGTGACCGAACAGTCCCAGCGCGCCGAGCGGCGCCAGCACGAGGTACACGCGCCCATCCACCGGAAGCGCGAAGTGCCAGAGCTGGAGGATCCCCAGCGCAGCCGCCCAGCCCAGCCAGAAGCGCACCAGAGGCCCGACCGGCTCGTCGCGGTCGGGACCGAGCCAGCGCGTCACCAGGCAGCCCAGGCCGTAGAGCAGCGCCCCGACGGCGGCCCACCCGGCGAGCACTGACGCCCAGGGGACGAACGAGGCGCTCCACATGCGGCCCAAGCATCGGGGCCGGACCCCCGGGGGGCAAGTTTTGCGTCGAGGTCTGGAGCTCGCGGCGCCGAAGACCTGCGCGGCGTAGCGATTGCCCTATCGTTGAACTTCGCATTGCTAAACAGGCTTGCAGACGGCTAGTGTCGCTGCCGGCGCGGTCGTCCGACGAGGGTGACCATGTACGAGAAATTCGGCGGGCTCGTGAACCAGAAGACCAGGAAGGTGACTTTCAAGCTCTTCCTCCCCGATCACGAGAAGGCGCCGTTTCAGTACGAAGGTGGAGGGTTGCCACGCATCACCAACGTGTTCGTGGTGGGCAGCTTCCAGGATCCCGCCACGCGGCAGTGGGATCTCGCCGCTCCGGTTCGCATGATCGCCTCGGATTATCGCGATGGTCCGTCGAAGCCCGTCAAGGGCGTGGTCTATTCGCACACGACGGCGCCGCTCCCCCCCGCGTTCTACGAGTACAAGTATCTGGTCCATTTCGAGGACGCGGCACCACGGTTCGTCACGGATCCGTGCGGGCGATATGGCGGCGCCGAAAAACAAAACTCCGGCTTCGTCGTCGGCGGCCAGCGGGACACCGTCCGGGAGTTCCCAGGACGGCTGCCCTTGAAGGACCTCGTCGTCTACGAGCTGATGATCGACGACTTCACGGCGAACCTCCGTCGGCAGGACGAGGCGCCGCTCCAGGCGATCGTGCGGAAGCTGGACGATCTGGTCAGGCTCGGAATCAACGCGATCGAGTTCATGCCGTGGACGGCGTGGACCTATCCAGACGACCCGACCCGGGACGATTTCAGCTGGGGCTACAACCCGGTTCAGTACTTCTCGGTCGCGCACAAGTACACGCTGAATCCCACGACCGATAAAGACAAGCTCGTCTACCTCAAGCGCCTGATCAACGAGTGCCACGCCCGCAAGATCCAGGTGCTGATGGACGGCGTCTTCAACCACGCCGATGCATCGCCTCCTGACCGCGGATTTCCGTACTACTGGCTGTACCAGGAACCGGCGGACAGTCCCTACGTCGGCAACTTTGCCGAGCACGCCTTCTTCCAGGACCTCGATTACGCGAATCGCTGCACTCTCGAGTACATCCGCGACGCCTGCATCTACTGGATCGACACCTTCAAGATCGACGGCATCCGGTTCGACAATACGCTCGGGATGTACCGCCCGGGCGATCGCGCGCACGGGCTGCCGAAGCTGCTGTCCGAGTTGCGGGGGCATCTGTCCGAGACTGGCAACAAGAACTTCGCCCTGATTCTCGAGCATAGCTGGGACTACGGCGCCGTCGATGTCGCGAACAACGTGGGCGCGACGAGCTGCTGGCTGGACCCGTACCGGAGTCTCAGCATGTCATATCTCGGCATGCGTCCGGCGGGCATTCCCCAGATCCAGCCGCCCATCATGCGGATGCTCGATGCTGGACGCGATTTCGACAGCGACCGCGTTCCCACCATCTACATCGAAAACCACGATCACGAGCGCTTCATGCTGAAGGCCGGCGGCCGCGCGAGCTGGTACCTGACCCAGCCGTATATCATCGCGCTGTTCACCTGTGCCGGCGCAACGCTCCTCTACAACGGGCAGGAGTTCGGTGAAGCCAACGGCATGCCGGAATCGGGTGAAGGCCGCGTCATTCCCCGTCCCCTCGACTGGCAGAGCGCGGCCGTCGAGCCGGGACCGACAATCTTCGAGACCTACCGGCGATTGATCGCACTCCGCAAGCAGCACCCCGGACTTCGCTCGCCGAACTTCCATCCGCGCGGCTGGGATGAACGCTGGACGCAGCGGAATCCGCAGGGGTTCGGCCTCGACCGCGATCGCAACATCGTCGTCTACGGTCGCTGGGGCGATGACGGATCGGGACGGCTCGAGCGCCTCTACGTCGTGCTGAACTTCTCGCCTGACCGGCAGCAGATCTCCTTCGAGGTTCCAGACGCGGGACCATGGACGGACCTTCTGGGTGGTGGGGTGGCCAGCGTACGCGCGGGCTGGCTCGACGCCGACGTGGGATCCAACTGGGGCGCGATCTACCACCAGAAGTACTGAGCACCACGTCTGCCCGCCCGGACTCGTTCCGTCATGCTCAGCCGACGTTCCGTATACCTGCGCGCGGCGCGCCCTTCGCCGGCGCGTCTTGAGCTTCCCGTCGTCGATGCTGACCTTCTCCACGTCCGAGAGCAGGCAGCGTTTCGTGCCACCGAACAGCTTCCGCACCGAGACCTGCTCCCGGTCGAGCGACAGCGACTTGCCGAAGCGGACTTCCTCGCCGCGGTCGAGCGCCGAGCACAGGGCCGGGAACTGTGCCGCCGTGTGGTGCTCGATGACTCGCTCCGCGAGAACGTCCATGGCCTTCAGGCTCGAAGGGAGCTTGCGCCGCTTCCCGTTGACGTCCACGAAGCCGATCTTGACGCTCTTGCCCAGGGCGGGGAACAGCCTGAGCAGGAGCATCAGGTCGAGGCCGACGGCATGCACGCGCGTGGCCTGATATCGTAGCTCTGTCGCGTCCTCCCAGCGCAGCGTCCAGAGCTCGCCGCGAAGGCCCCAGCGCTCCACGCCGTCCGTGCGCAAGACGACGTGGACCTTGCCTTGCTGGACGAAGACCAGCACGCAAAGCGCGATCAGCACGGCGCCAGGGATGGAGAGGGCCGCGACGTTCTCGCGTGGCCCGGACCAGGCGGCGGTGAGCCACATGGCCGCGGGAATCGCGAGGAGAAGGACCGATACGATCCGCCACGCTACGCTCGCGCGGTGCTCCGCGACGACGTCGCCTTCCGGCTTGAGAAGCTGATCCATCTCTTTTCGATATCCGGGGTGCCGAGACCTTTCCAGTTCGGCGAACGTGGGGAAATCCCGCGCCGTGTAGGG
>VBKO01000471.1 GCA_005888115.1 Deltaproteobacteria bacterium | reverse complement strand
AGCGCGGTGGCGAAGATGAGCGGCGCGTGCCAGAGCGGGAAGTCGCGCGCCGAGAGGCCCACGGTCAGGAACGAGGCGAGGAAGGCGATCTGCAGCCATCGCGGGTCTCGCGGCAGGCGCAGGTCTCGGAGGCGCATGCAGGGCGGAACGCGCGTCCGCGCAGGGCGATCTACCCGCCGGCGGACGCGCGGAGTTGCGCGGGCTTACGGCACGAGCACGGCGGCGCCCCGGACCTGGCCCTGGCGCAGCGCCTGGAGCGCGGCGTTCGCCTCTTCCAGCGGAAAGCGCTGCACTTCGACACGCAGCTTCGTCTGGCCGGCGAGGAGGAGGAACTCCTCTCCGTCGCGCCGGGTGAGGTTCGCGACGGAGCGCACGCTGCGCTCGCCCCAGAGCATCTCGTACGGGAAGCTGGGGATGTCGCTCATGTGGATGCCGCCGGCGACGACCGTGCCACCTTTGCTGGTCGCCCGCAGCGCCACCGGAACGAGCGCGCCGACCGGCGCGAAGATGAGCGCCGCGTCCAGCTCGTCGGGCGGCTTCTCGTCCGATCCGCCTGCCCAGACGGCGCCGAGCTCGCGGGCGAACCGCTGGCCCTCTGCGTCGCCGGGACGCGTGAAGGCGAAAACGCGGCGGCCCTGGTGGACGGCGACCTGCGCGATCAGGTGAGCGGCGGCGCCGAATCCGTACAGGCCGATCCGCTCGGCATCGCCGGCGAACCGCAGCGTGCGATAGCCGATGAGACCGGCGCAGAGCAGAGGCGCGGCGTGTAGATCGTCGTACGAGTCGGGCACCGGGAAGCAGTAGCGCTCGTCGGCGAGGGCCATCTCGGCGTACCCGCCGTCGAGGTCGTAGCCGGTGAACCGCGCCTGGTCGCACAGGTTCTCCCGGCCGGTGCGGCAGAAGCGGCAGGTGCCGTCCGTCCAGCCGAGCCACGGGACGCCGACGCGCTCGCCGGCTGCGAACCTTCTGCCCCCCTGCTCCACCGTGGCGACGATCTGGTGGCCTGGGATGACCGGCAGCTTCGGCCGGGGCAGCTCGCCGTCCACGATGTGCAGGTCGGTCCGGCAGACCGCGCAGGCGCGCACGCGCAGGAGCACCTGTCCGGGCCCGGGCTCGGGCGCCGGGCGGTCCTCGAGGCGCAGCGGCGTCCGCTGCTCGTGCAGCACCATCGCTCGCACGAGGTGAATCTACTGCGCGGCGGCCCAGCCGAACACGATGCGGGGAGAGCGTCGCGACGGAAGTGGCCGCAGACCGAGCCGAGCCAGCTCGTTCCCCGGCGGCGCGTCCTTGACCAGCACGCCCCTGCGCGCAACCCGCTGCGCCTCCCGCAGCGTCTCCGTCGCGAGCGGCGCGTGCTCGGCGAGCGTGCGGACCAGCTCGAACAGGGCGCCCGACTCGCCCGCGCTGCGGAACATCGGGTCGAAGAGCACCACGTCCACGCTGCCGTCCGGCATCTCTCGCAGCGCCTGCCGGTGGTCCGCGCATCGGACGTCGATCAGCTCGGCGGCAACTCGTCCCGGGACGAGTATGCGGCGCAGTCCCGCGCTGACGAACGCCGCGAGCACGGGGCTCGCTTCGAGACCCATGACCTGCGCCCGGGTCGCGTGCGCCGCGATCAGTGCGTCCGCTGCGAGCCCGAGCGTCGCGTCGAGCACGACGTCGCCGGCGCGCAGCGCAGCCGCCCGCACCAGCGGATCGACCTCTCCCCGGCGTGCCCGCACAAGGCGCAGGAACCCCATCCCGAACGACGCCCGGAACACGCGCCCGCGGTGCACCAGGTCGGCCTGCGCCTTGCTGAGGATGAGGATCGGCGCACCCTCGGCCGCCTCGACCAGCTCCGGGATGGCGCGGTCCGCGCGGGGCTGTGCCTCGAGACCGAACCGCTGGGCAAGCTCCCCCGCTTCGTCGAAGCTCCCGCTAGGCGCCGTGGTCACCAGGCAGCGCATCCACGGAAAGGTACCGCGGCGTACACGGTTCGGGGCTTGGCCGCCTGGTCAGACCGCGGT
This sequence comes from Deltaproteobacteria bacterium, assembly GCA_005888115.1. Lineage (GTDB taxonomy): Bacteria > Myxococcota > Myxococcia > Myxococcales > 40CM-4-68-19 > VBKO01. The sequence continues at coordinate 900 of VBKO01000471.1, read as the reverse complement.
CAGACCTTGACTTCCCCCCGGACGGCCGGTACATACGCCCCCCGCTCGAGACCGCTCGGGCGGGTAGCTCAGCGGTAGAGCATCGGTCTTACACACCGAGGGTCGCAGGTTCGATGCCTGTCCCGCCCACTCTGTGGGGTGTTAGTTAAGCTGGTTATAACGCCGGCCTGTCACGCCGGAGGCCACGGGTTCGAGTCCCGTACACCCCGCCAATCCTGCGAAGCCAGGAGCGCCGCTGCCTTCTGGCTTTTTTCGTGGTCTTCGCCGTTTCCCTCGGTGGCGGTAACAAGGGCGTAACAAGCACCCTGCTGCTCTTCGGCCGGTACCACTTCAACGTCGCGCTCGCCAACGGACTTGGGCTCACCGTTGCGGTTGGGCAGTGACGGATGCTTCGCTTCGAGAGGAAACGCGACCTTGAGGCAGCGGACGGCATCGCAGAGCGTCGGCCACGGCATCGTCGTGTAGAGATCGAGAATCTCCTGCGACCGCCCGTGCGTCACCGCTTTGAGGGCGTCCGCGTTCGCGCCGCCTGCAAGCGACGTGCACTTGATCGTCTGCCCGCTCGCGCACTCGGCTCCGGGAATCTTCCTACGCGCGTGTCGCGCCGCGGGCGCGCGCACCGTCATCGCGCCGCGATTCACTCCGGAGGGTTTCGTCGAGGATGTACGTCGCCATCGCGCGAGCATCGTCTTCCTCGTGCCGACCCAGGTGCACCGATTGCTCGCCGTGCGCCCCGCCGGCCTCGACTCACTGCGGGCGGTTATCGTGGCAGGAGCGCCATTCCCGCCCGCGCTCACGATCCGCAACTATTTCGCCCAAAAAATCGGAGGCCCCTGACCGCCTTCCCAGCCGGAAGAGATCACAGGCCTCTGTTGGTCGTAGCGACTGGATTCGAACCAG